>CAZCFM010000143.1:0-8366 GCA_964497855.1 uncultured Verrucomicrobiota bacterium
GTAGTCCCGTACGTCCCGGACGGGAAACCGTAATCCCCAAAGAGAGAAACCGCTTAATCCTCTTCAACCAGAAACCTGGAACCTGGAACCTGAAACCACTCTTCCTTCCAACCTTTCAACCCATCCGCCGATTTTGGTTTTCATTGCGTGATTTTGCCCGTAGGAGGGCGGGTCTATGAAAATCCTTTCGATTCTGCTCCTTTCCGTGATCGTGTCGGCGCTGGCTTCGGCGCAAACCGGCAATGTGATTTTTATTCATCCCGATGGAACGGGGCTTGGCCACTGGAATGCCGCGCGGCATCTGGCCGTGGGCCCCGACGGATGGCTGAACTGGGACAAGTTGGACCGCCTCGCGGCCTACCGTCCCCACCAGAAGGGCTGGTTGTCCAGCACGTCGCACGCCGGCGGCACGGTGCACGCCTACGGGCGGAAAGTCCACCCCGATTCCTATGGGTTTGACCGGGACCAGCCGATCAAGGCTCTGTCCGGAAGTGACCTGTCGATCATGAAAGAAGCGATGGCGGCAGGCATTCGCTGCGGCATCGTCAACAGCGGGCACATCGGCGAACCGGGCACGGGGGTGTTCCTGGCGAGTGTGTTGAAACGCGCGGATGTGTCCGCGATTGCGGAACAAATTGTCGCCAGCGGTGCGGATGTGGTTTTCACGGGCGGCGAAGTGTGGATGTTGCCCAAGGGTATCAAAGGAGTCCACGGCAAAGAAGGCCTGCGCGAAGACGGACGCGATCTTACGGAAGAGGCGAGGAGTCTGGGCTACACGGTGATTTTCACCCGCGACGAACTGTTGAATCTTCCCGCAGACACCCGAAAGGTCCTCGGCATTTTTGCGGCCATTAACACCTACAACGACAAAAATGAAGCCGCCTTGCAGGAGGCCGGTTTGCCCCTCTACGATCCCGCCGCGCCGACTTTCGCGGACATGACTGCGGCGGCCCTGAAGGTCCTTTCAAACGATGCTGAAAAAACCTTTTTCCTCATGGCGGAAGAGGAGGGGACGGATAATTTTTCGAATTACATGAACGCCGCTGGCATGTTGGAGGCGGTTCGGCGCGCGGATGCGGGCATTGGTGAGGCGCTCACTTTTATGGAAACGAATCCACAGCGCCCGACGCTCTTGCTGGTGGGTTCGGACAGCGACGCGGGACATCCGTCGGTATGGACAGCCCCGCGCGCCGAGGCAGGGAAGCCCCTGCGGGCCACAACAAAAAGTGGTGCTGCGATCGACGGCGTGTCCGGCGGTGAAAGCATGCCCTTTGTCACCCCGCCCGACGCCATGGGCACAACCCATGAATTCGGGATTGCCTGGGGCTACGGCGACGATTTCCCCGGCAGCGTTGTCACCAAAGCCCACGGCTTCCGCAGTGAAAAACTCAAATCGACCGTGGACAACACAGGGATCTACCGCCTGATCTACGACGTGCTCTTCGGCAAAGCGCTTTGAGGCGTAAACCCTAGAGTGCGCGTTCAAGATCAACAGGATTTCCCCTTTCCTTTTGGTGCCAATGGGGTAGGGGTCTGGACTGCTTTCCAACCCTCCAACCCAAAGGTATTCCTGTTATGAGCGAAGCTGCAACTCCCCCCCGTTCCGTCATTTCCGCCGAAGTGGAAATCCACGGCACCATCAAAACCTCCGGCTCGATCCAAATCGATGGCCGCGTCGAAGGCGAAATCATCTCCCAAGGCGATGTGATTCTCGGTAAATCCGGCGTCGTCAAAGGCAATCTCGTGGTCAACTCGGTGAGTGTCGCCGGAACCATCCAGGGCAACATCACGGCCAAGGACCGCATCGAACTGAAGTCCACCGCCCGCCTGCTCGGCGACATCAAGGCCAAGCGCCTCGCGGTCGAAGACGGCGTCACCTTCGTCGGCAAATCCGAAGTCAACCCCACTGGCCAGCCGATCAAGTTCGACGAGATCACAGCCGCTCCGGGTCCGCAGGCCCCGGCCCAGGATCATCCGCAAGGTCAGCAGCGCAAGTAATCCGGCCGCCCGCGCATGGCGTCCCGTAAACCTACCGTGGTCGATGGATTCACGGCCATCCGCGCCGCCCAGGAGGCGGCCCGGCATGGTCATGGGGATCCGTTGCGCCCCGATGTGGAGGGAAAGCCCCCGGATAAACCGGACATCACCAGCAAAGCCGGCACCCGCATCGGACGCTCCGTAGTGCCCACCAAACGCGAGGTCATCTGCCCCGCCTGCGGCCACCGCAGCGAGGTCGCTGGCAAACTGCAGCTCTTCGTCTGCAACGGCTGTCACCACCGGATGAAGCTCGACGACGTGACCCTGCCCGAAGGCGAATGGAGCGCGGAACTCGAGACCGGCGGCACCGTGATCGTGCCCGCCGGGACGATCCTCACAGGCGGCTTCATCCGCGCCAACGACGTTCAGTTGTTTGGCAAAATGTCTGGCAGCGAAATCCGGGCGAGCCGCCGCGCGGTGCTTCATGCCGGGTGTGCGCCAGACTGGGTGCGTTTGCAGATGCTCGATCTGGAAGTCGGCGCGGGCGTCAACATCACCCCCGGAAAACCGCTCGAAGGCCGTCACCTCGAACTGCACGGCAAATTCTGCGGCAATGTCAAACTCGGCGGCACACTGACCGTTCACGCCAGCGGTGATTTTTCCGGACAGGTCCGCGCCGCCGGACTGCGCGTGGAGGAGGGCGGCGGACTCCGCGCCGCGCTCGACATCAACCCCGCGCACGCTCCGCCCCCGCCCGAACCCAGATCCAACATCTCGCGACCCAAACGTGGCCTCCCTCCGCCCGCTTCCGACCCTCGGAAAGGAAAAACCCCATGAGTTCCGACCTACGGAAAATTCCACACGTTCACGTCTCCGGTGTCGGCGGCGTGGGCATGAACGCCATTGCCCAGCTCTACGCGGCGGACGGATGGCGGGTCAGCGGTTCCGACCGCTTTTGGGATCAGGGCGAGTCGTTGCCGGTATTTGACGCGCTCAAGGCGCTGGGCGTGGAGCTGCTCCCGCAGGATGGCGCGGCGCTGACGGCGGAGACCCGCGCGCTGATCATCAGCAGCGCGGTGGAGGCCGACAATCCGGAGCGCGTCCGCGCCGCGTCGCTGGGAATTCCGGAAGTACACCGCGCGGCGGCCCTGGCGGAATTCACGCAGCGCGGAGACCTTGCCTCGATTGCCGGAACCAGCGGTAAAACGACCTGCAGTGGCTGGCTGGGCTGGGTGCTGGCGGAATGCGGGTTGGACCCCAACGTGGTCAACGGCGGCGGAATCCTCGGCTGGAAAAATCCCGCCTCGCCCGGCAACGTTCGGCTTGGTCCTCCCGGAAATGTCTGGGTGGCGGAAGTGGATGAAAGCGACAAATCGCTGCTGCGCTTTTCGCCGCGCTGGGCGCTCATCACCACGTTAACCGCCGACCACTGGCCGCTCGACGAAACCATCGGCTTGTTCCGCGACTTCGCCGCGCGTGTCCGCGAGACGATCGTGTGCGGACCCGGTGTGGCCGCGCAGCTCCGCGGCGATCCGCGCATCCGCGCCGAACTCCTCGAAGTGGGGCAGGGGATCGATACACCGCTTCCCGGCGAACACAACCGCATCAACGCCGCCTGCGTGTTGCGTTTGGCCGAGTATTGTGGCGCGGACCCGCAGTTGGCACGTCGCGCGCTCGCCACCTTTCAGGGCATCGAACGACGGCTTCAACGCTGTTCGCCGCCGGGTTCGTCGGCGGCGGTGTTCGACGACTACGGGCACAATCCCGAGAAAATCGCCGCCGCGATCCGCGCCGTGCAAACACAGACCGGCCGCGTGACGGTTTTGTGGCGTCCGCACGGCTTTGCGCCGCTGCGACAAAATTTCGAGGCCCTCGCCACCGCGTTTGCCGACACGTTGCGTGCGCAGGACGAGGCCTGGATTCTTCCGGTGTTTTATGCGGGCGGCACCGCGCCGAAAGGCATCGAAGGGGCGGACCTCGCGGCGGCGATTGGGCGTCAGGGCAAAAAAGCCCTGGCGCTGGAGCAATATCCGGCAACGGTGGACCTGGCGGCGGGGGATGTGTTGCTGGTCATGGGCGCGCGCGATCCGGAACTGCCCCGTTTCGCCGAACGCATCGGGCGGGCACAGATGTAGCTCGGAGGACTCCGACGAGAAGATTGAGCGCGATAGCGCCGTAGCTCGGCGGACCCCGCCGAGAAGATTAGCTCCGTAGCTCGGAGGACCCCGCCGAGGATATTTCCAGATCGTCAATCTCCGCGATGGGGTCCAGCGCGCTACGGCACTGTCGCGCTCAATCTTCGCGATTCCCCGAGCATCCGGTCCAGAAGGTTTGGCCGAGGGGCGACAAAAAAAACACGGTTCCCCGAAAAAAAACGCTTTTGTCCGCGCGGGAAAGCCATACATATCGGCGCATGGCCATTCTTGAATTCCGAAATGTCACGAAAAAATTTGGCGCGTTCACCGCCGTCGATGACGTGTCCCTGGAAGTGAACAAGGGCGAAGTGCTCTCGCTGCTGGGACCCAGCGGCTGCGGGAAAACCACGCTGCTGCGGATGTGCGCGGGCTTCGAGCGCCCCGACTCCGGCAAGGTGATATTGAATGGAGTGGACATCACCGACCTGCCGCCGAACGAACGCAAGGTGAACACGATTTTCCAGAGTTACGCGCTGTTTCCGCACCTGAGTGTCTACGAAAACATCGCGTTTGGCCTGCGCGTGGCCAAAAAACCGGATTCCGAAGTGCGGGACGAGTTGGAGAAAATCCTGCACGTCATGCAGCTGCACGGCCACGAACACAAAAAACCCTCCCAGATCAGCGGCGGCCAGAAACAACGTGTGGCCATCGCCCGCGCCCTGGTCAACAAACCTGAAATTCTCCTGCTCGACGAACCGCTGGCGGCCTTGGACCTGAAACTGCGTCAGCGGATGCTCGTGGAACTCGACGCGCTGCACGACGAGGTGGGCATCACCTTTATCATGGTCACGCACGACCAGACCGAGGCGATGGCCATCTCTGACCGCATCGCCGTGATGAACAAGGGCCGGATTGCCCAGGTCGGACGCCCCACCGAAATTTACGAGGCCCCTAAAACCTCTTTCGTCGCGGCCTTCATCGGCGACACCAATTTTTTCGTTGGCAACATCGCCCCCGCCGAAGACCCCGACTACTCGCTGTTGAAAATTGAAGGCTTTGACGACATTCTCTGCTTCAACGACAAGAAGCTTCCTCTCGGCCAGAACGCCTATCTCAGTGTGCGTCCGGAAAAATTCCGTATCAGCGCCGAACGCCCGGCCCCCGTCGCCAAGATGAACTGCTTTCCCGGCCGGGTCAAAGACATTATATATGAAGGCGGCCTCACGGATTACTGGGTGGACGGACCGGCTGGCTACCGCGTCACCGTGACCCGCGCCCACCAGCGTTTTGCGCTGGATGAAGCCAGTATCCGCTGGGACCAGGAGGTCTGGCTCTCCTGGCACGCGGACGACGGCTACATGCTCGACAAATACGATGAGGACGACGAGGAGCTGCTGCGTCTCCCCGTTTCACCCACGCCCGCCTCCCCCTTGCCGGAGCTTCCGGACGATGAATAACCCGGCCCACCGCGCCCGCATCGCGGAGACCACGCTCACCCTGCCGGCCCTCGTATGGCTCGGAATTTTCTTCCTCCTGCCCACGCTGAATGTGCTGTTCATCACCTTCCGGCCCGCCACCCTCAACGGCGGCATCGGCGAAGGCTGGACTCTCGAAACCCTGTTGAGTCTCCGCAATCCGAACTACCCCTTGATCGTGTGGCGAACCCTGTGGGTCAGCGCATCGATCGCTCTGTTCTGCCTGCTGCTCGCGGTGCCGGTCGCTTATTTCATGTCCCGGGTACCCGATCGCTGGAAAACGCGCATCCTGCTCATGGTCATGGTTCCGTTTCTCACCAACTTCATTATCCGCGTGTTTGCCTGGAAAGTCATTCTGCATCCCGAAGGCGTGATCGGACGCCTCTTTTCCGCCCTGGGTCTGATTGAACCCGGACAGCAGCTCCTGTACAACACCGGCGCGGTCATTCTTGTCTCGGTCTACACCTATCTGCCCTTCGCGATTCTGCCGGTCTACGCCGTGGCCGAAAAATTCGACTTTGCCCTGCTGGAAGCCGCGATGGATCTGGGATGCAAACGTTTTGCCGCCTTTTGGAAAATCTTCATTCCCGGCATCCAGCGGGGCCTCGTCTCCGCCTGGCTCCTGGTCTTCATCCCCAACCTCGGCTCCTACGTCATCCCCCACATCATCGGCGGCCACGGCAGCGAACTGCTCGGCAACGTCATCGCCCGCCGCCTCTTCACCGACCGCAATCTGCCTCACGCCGCCGGACTGGCCTCCCTGCTGACCCTTGCCGTCGTCCTGCCCATGGTCGGCGGGATTTTCCTCCACCGCCGCCGCGAAAAAGCAGGAGCCGCCGCCCGATGAAACGCAGCCGCTTCCCTCTGCTCATCACCCTCGGGGTAATGCTGTTTTTCTATCTGCCCATCGTCGTGCTGGTCGTGAACTCCTTCAACGCCTCGCGCAGCGGCGGCCCCTGGCTCGGGTTCACGCTCGAATGGTACCAGCGCCTCTTTGGACGTCGCGACATCTGGGACGCCTTTGGCAACACCCTGGTGGTCGCCGTGAGTGCTTCAATCGCCTCCATGCTCATCGGCACCATGGCCGCGTTTGCCCTGCACCGCTACCGGGGCGCGATGCAGGATGTCCACTACACCCTCGTGTACACGCCTCTGGTTGTCCCCGAAATCCTTCTCGGCATCAGTCTGTTGCTTCTTTTCGTGGCCACCGGCGTGGAGCGCAATCTGGGCGTGCTCTTCATCGGACATACCACCTTCTGCATCAGTTACGTGACCATGGTCGTGCTGGCCCGCCTTCAGGATTTCGATTTTGCCGTCATCGAGGCCGCCCAGGATCTGGGGGCCAACACCTGGACCATCCTGCGGCGCGTCCTGATCCCCCTGCTGGCCCCCGGAATTTTCGCCGGAGGATTGCTTGCCTTTACGCTCTCGATTGATGATTATGTCATCTCGTTTTTTATCAGCGGCCCCGACACGACGACCCTGCCCATCAAGATCAACGCCATGATCCGCCGCGACGCCCCGGCCCTCATCAACGCCCTGTCCACCCTCATGCTCTGCGCCACCTTCCTGCTCGTCTGGCTCACCCAGAAACTCAACCCGGAGAAACCCAAATGAAAAAACTGTTCCCCCTCCTGACCGCCGCCCTTGTGCTTGCCGGAACGGCCTGTTCCCGTCAGTCCAAACCTGTGTTGCGCATTTACAACTGGGCCGAATATATTTCCCCCGACGTGATTGCCGCTTTCGAGGAAAAACACAACTGCAAGGTGAATGTCGATGTCTTCGACTCCAACGAGGCGATGTACGCCAAACTCAAGGCCGGGGGCGCCGGATACGATATCGTCGTTCCCAGCAGCTACCAGGTCGTCAAACTGCGCGATGAAGGCATGTTGCTGCCGATCGACGCCGCCAAGATTCCGAACCTCAGTCACCTCGACCCCGCCGCGAAACGCTTCACCCAGGACCCGGAGAACAAACACAGCGTGCCCTACCTGGTCACCACCGCCGGCATCGGCCTCCGCCGCGACCGCGCGCCCGATGCCAGCGCCACCTGGGCCGTTTTCGCCGATCCCCAGTACAAAGGACGCATGACCCTGCTCGACGACATGCGCGAAACCCTGGGTGCCGCCCTCAAAGCCAACGGCCACAGCCTCAACAGCACGAATCCCGACGAAATCGCCGCCGCCCGCGACCTCGTGATCGCCTGGAAAAAGAACGCCGCCAAGTTCGAATCCGAACAGTATAAAAATGGACTCATCTCCGCCGAATTTGTCATTGCCCACGGCTACAGCAGCGACATCCTGCAGGCCGTCTCTGAAAACGAACACATCGAATACCTCAAGCCCGTGGAAGGCGTTTCGTTGGCTCTCGACGAACTCGTGATCCTCTCCGGCGCTCCGAATCCCGATCTGGCCCACGCGTTCATCAACTACTTGCATGAACCCGCCGTCGCCGCTGAAAACATGGAGTGGGTGCAGGCGATGACCCCCAACAAATCCGCCTACGCGCTGGTCTCGGAGGACTACCGCAACGACACCCGCATTTTCCTCAGCGACGCCGATCTGGCAAAAGCCGAAACCATTTTCGATCTCGGAGCGGGCGAAAAACTTTACATCGACGCCTGGAACGCGGTGAAAACCGCCGCCCCCTGAGTCGATTTCCTGTTGGAGAATTTTTCCGGGCACCACACGTTGCGGCGGTCCTTCAGACCGCGGCGCGTTGTGTGGACGCGATTCCCGGGGCGCTGCCCCGGTCTGGTATGTCTCGCCCCGTTGGGGCT
>CAZCFM010000144.1:0-8300 GCA_964497855.1 uncultured Verrucomicrobiota bacterium
GCCCGCGCTTCCGCTCCTCAAACGCCCCGGCCCAGACCGAGGGGATCACCGACACACCATCAAAACATTTTGTGCTCATGGCGGCATCCTACCCGGATGGAGGGAATGCGTCAAGTAAAATTTATATTGCAACTGATGCAATACTATTCAACTGATGCAATACTATTCTAGATGAAATACTATTGATGCAATACTATTCCGAGAGATAGGGCTTTATCTTATCCGCGTAAGGGTGAAGTGGCTTAGGGGCGGAGGCGGACCCAGCCGGTCATGCCGGGTTTGAGAATGGGTTGATGAGCGTCGTAGATAACCCAGGTTTCGGGAGGTTCGACCTGTTGGGGATGGACGAGGATTTCCTGGTGGCGTCCGGCATCGCGAATTTCACCGATGACGACAGGATGCGAGTCGGGGGCGAAAACGGGCAGCAGTTCCATCTGTTCGGGACGTACCCAGTGGGCGCCGACGCGGTTAGCAGCACCGAAGAGGCGGGCGCAGTAGCCGTTGAGGGGATGGTGGTAGACCTCGCGGGGCGTGCCTGTCTGTTCAATTTTGCCGGCGCGCAGCACGGCGACGCGGTCACCGGCGTGCAGGGCGTCTTCGCTGTCGTGGGTGACCAGGATGGCAGTGGTATTGAGTTCCTTGAGGATGCGGTGGATGTCGCGGCGCAGTCCTTGGCGCAGCGCCGGATCGAGGTTGCTGAAGGGTTCGTCGAGGAGCACGACGGCGGGTTCCGGCGCGAGAGCGCGGCAGACGGCGATGCGCTGGCGTTCGCCACCGGAAAGTTCGTGCGGGTAGCGGCGTTGGCAGCCGTCGAGTCCAACGAGGATGAGAAGGGTGTCGACCCGCACGCGCTGCTGGTCGCGGGGAATGTGTCGCAGTCCGTAACGGATGTTGTCCTCGACGCGGAGGTGCGGGAAGAGGGCTCCGTTTTGGAAAACGAGGCCGATGCCGCGTTTTTCGGGAGGGGTCCAGACCCCGTTTCCGGCGACGATGTTGCCGGCAATGCGGATGCTTCCACTGTCGGGGCGTTCCAATCCGCAGGCGAGGCGCAGGAGGGTGGTTTTTCCGCTTCCGCTTTCACCGGCCAGTGCGAGGATGTCGCCGGATTCGACGCGAAGGTCGAGGGCGTCCACGGCGGCGCTGGCCGCGCCGGGATATCGTTTGGTCAGGTGCGTGAATTCAAGCGCGGCGTTCATGGCGGAAGAGGGGATTGAGGAGGGCGAGGCCGGCGGCGGCAAGAAGCACGATCAGCAGGGAGGGGATGGCGGATTCCTGGAGGAGTCCTTCTTTGGCTTTGCCGAAAGAAAGGGTGGCGAGGGTTTCGAAATCTACGGGGCGCAGGATCATGGTCAATGGCAATTCCTTGAGAATATCGACAAAGACCAGCAGGAGGGAGGCGAGCAGGCTGCCGCGGATGAGGGGGAGGTTGATGCGCCAGAGGGTGCGGAGGGGGCTGTGACCGAGCAGGCGGGATGCTTCGTCGAGACTGCCGCAGACGCGGGTCATGGCGGCGCGGAGGGGATGGACGGGGACGGCGAAAAAGCGCACGAGATACCCCAAGGCGATGGCCAGAATTCCTCCGCCGAGACTCAGGGCTCCGAGAACCGTCCATACGCCGACGGCGACAACCACGCCGGGGACCGCGTATCCGAGGGTGGCCAGTCCAGTGGCAGGCTGCAAGAAGCTTTGGGGATGCAGGCGGAGGGCGTACACGACGACGAGGGCGAGGGCGGTGAGGGCTGCGGCGGCGCCGAGGGAGAGTCCCAGGCTGCGACCGATATCGCCAAGCAGGCCGATGCTGTTGAGGCGGGGGAGGGTTTGTGCCGTCCAGATCAGCAATTGGGCGAGGGGGAGAATAAAGCCGATGAGCAGGGGCCAGAGGCAGGCCAGCAGGGCACCAGTGGCGGCGAGGGGACGAAGCGGACGGTGCAGGACGGGGGCGGGATCGGCGGCGGACTCGCTGAAGCGGGCGCGGCCCCGCTGGGCGCGTTCCAGGGCGAGCAGTCCGAAGACGCCACACATCAACATGCCGGCGATGCGCACGGCCGATGCCCGGTCGCCCATTCCGCCCCAGGTGCGGAAGATACCGACACTGAGGGTGGGCACGCCAAAAAATTCCACGGCGCCGTAATCGTTGATCACTTCCATGAGGATGAGACCGAGTCCGGCGATGAGGGCGGGGCGGGCGAGGGGAAGGGCGATGCCGAAGAAGACCGATGTGGGGCCGCGCCCGAGGGTGTGGGCCGCTTCGATGACGCCCCGGCGCTGCACCAGAAACGCGCTGCGCAGACTCAGATACAGGTACGGATACAGGACGGACGCGAGAAACAAGGCGAGCAGACCGTGGCGAAGAAGACCTTCGACCCGCAGATAGGCATCCACTCCGTGGCTGCGTCGGATGGAGATCAGCCAGGGGATCGCGGCTTCCGGGACCTGGATGTAGACAAAAGCGGCAACGTAGGTGGGGATGGACAAGGGGAGAACCATCGCCCATTCCAGCCAGCGCCGTCCGGGGAAATCAAAGGCACTCAGCAGCCAGGCGGCGGGAACGGCCATGAGCAGGGCGAGCAGGCAGACGGAAAACCCGAGCACAATCGTATTGCGCAGATAGAGACCCAGCACGGTTTCCAGAAGATGGGACCATTGGGGGGCGTGCTGGAACATTCCCAGCAGCACTCCGGCGAGGGGCACGATGATGCAGGCGATGATGACAAGGGCGGCCAGGGTCCAAGGGTCCCCGCTGCGGAAGAAACGACGCAGATTCATGAGGTATAATCCCTTGCCGGAAAAAAAATCCTCCGGCAAGAGGAAGCCGGAGGAAAAAATACAATTTCAGGCTTGAAGCCCCGCCCTTTTTCATGCAAAGAGTCTGCATCGTTTTCACGATTCCAGTGTGGCTCAATGGTAGAGCGGGTGACTGTTAATCACTAGGTTGCAGGTTCGAATCCTGCCACTGGAGCCATTTTTCAGGTTAAATGCGTCCGAGCAGGATGAGGATCAGGACGATCACAAGAATCATTCCCAGGCCTCCGCTGGGGTAGAAGCCCCATTTCGCGCTGTGAGGCCAGGCTGGGAGGGCTCCGACGAGGGCCAGAAGCAGAAGAATCAGAAGAATTGTGCCGAGCATGGTGTGTTTTCCTTTTAAAGGGGGAGGCTGACAGGATGATCCCCGCCTCCCGTGGTTGGGTGGTTGTGCGAGTGGAATCTTTAGCGGGCTTTTGCCTTGGCCACGCTGTCGACGGCTTTGTTGGCGGCGTTTTTCACCTTGCCAACTGCTTGATCTGCTTTGCCTTTGGCCTTGAGCTTCCTGTTGCCAGTCAGCACGCCAACCGCTTCTTCGATGCGGCCTTTCACGGTGTCAGTTTGAATCGTCATCAGAGTTCTCCAGGTGGGTCCCGGGTTGTGTGAATATCCGGGGGGATGTTCACACAAGCCCGGGGCATTGTGTTAGAGGTTGCTGGCCGCTTGCACGGTCATTTCATTGTGTACGGACTCCACGCCCTGAATGTCCGAGGTCAACTTGGTGACGAGGGATTTCTCTGCGGCGTTTTTGGCGATGCCTGTCAACGTTACCTTGCCTTCGCGGGTGGTGACCTTCATGTCGATCCCGCTGGTGGAACGATGGGTTTTCATGGCCGCGAGGACTTGTGCCGTCACGGAAGCATCATCCATTTTCTGTCCGGCACTGCGGGGAGTGTTCTCTTCAGCCACGGGCACAATCTTGAGGTTGTTGACGACGGAGACAACGCCATCGATGTCTTTGGCGTAGGCTGCGGTCAGGTCCTTCTGGGCGAGGGTTGAGGTTTCGCCGCTCAGGGTGACGACGCCATCCTTGACGGCGACTTCGGTTCCGCTGGCGCTGACATTCCGATGGAAGAGCAGGGCCAGTTTGACCTTGCGGCCCATCCAGGCGTCCGCATTTTCCGCTTTGGCTTCCTTCTCGGTCTGGAGTTGATTGTCCACCCGAAGGACACCGGAGATATTGGACGCCGTATCTTCCGCCAGCGCCTTGTGAGACTCTGCGGAAACGGTGCCTGTCAGTGTCACCACACCTTCTTTGGACGAGGTGGAGATGGAATCGTCTTTCAGATAGGTTTTGGCAACGTAGCTGTCCTTGAAGGAGGTTTCGATCCGATCATCCGATTCCGATGCGCGAAGCAGGGGACTTGCAACAAACGTTGCACTGATCATGGCCAGAACGGCCATACGTGTGATACCATTTTTATTCATATACATTCCTTACGCATTGACGTTGGGAGCTGGGCTCCCGGGGTTGTTTCAGTCAGCATCCGGGTAGTGCATCAGGAGAATATTCCCGACACGCTTTCCTGTTCGTGACCTTGTGTGAAGTCTACAGGTTCGAGGGAGAATCCGCCATGGGGTCAAACCCTTCCCCACTTCATCCTGTGCGGAGGAATTTCACGCGGTGGTTTCGCGGGAGATCGGCACATCCACCCGGATCGTGGTGTATTTCCCGGGTTTGGAGAGAACCTGGAAGCAACCGCCCAGCATGTCCACCCGTTCCTTCATTCCGACGATCCCAAGGCGGCCCCGGTCATGTGCGGCAACGATGCTTTCCACATTCATGCCCACGCCGTCATCCGTGATGTCCATGCGAAGTCCGTTTTTCCGATCGCGAATGCTCAGCCGCAGGTTTCGGGCGTCGGCATGGCGGGATACATTGTTGAAGGCTTCCTGAGCCACGCGATAGAGCATGGTGCGCTCCGTAGAAGGGATGTCATCCAGTTTTGCGAGCAGATTCAGGGTCACGTTTATCTCGTTGGCCGCGCGGAACCGAGCCGCAAAACTTTCCAGGGTGGGACCCAGTCCGAGGTTGTCCAATGCGGGGGGGCGGAGTTCAAACGCAAACCCGTGGACCAGGTCAATCGAATCCTCCAAAATGTCCTGGGTCCGGGTGATTTGTTCGAGCAATCGGGGCGGACTACCCGCGGGTTCTCTGGAAAGCAGTTCAAATTGATACTGGATGGCCACCAGGGCCTGAACGATGCCGTCGTGCAACTCGCGGCTGATGCGTTTGCGTTCCTCTTCCTGGGCAACGAGCAAAGCGTGGGAGAGGCTGCGGAGTTGTTTGCGCTGAAATTCGGATTGTTTGAGGCTGTCTTTCAGTTTTTCGCGTGCGCTTCCCAGGGAGATCTCGGCTTGCCGACGTCGGAGAACCTCCGCCTCGAGTTCGCGATTGTATTGGGTCGACAATTCAAGCCGACGGTCAGCTTCTTCCGCCGCTTTTCGTTGAGTGATATCGGACATCATCATGCGGCAGTTGACGTCCGAGGCTTCCTTGCAGATTTCGATACTCATCACGAAACGAGGTCCGCCTTTTTGCTGAATTTCGGTTTCGATCGACCCTGGGCAGTTGCCCGCAAACACATCGTGGAGGAACTGTTCGAATTCGACCCGGAATTCGGGGACGATCCAGTCTGAAATACAGCAGCCTGGCAGAGCATCCGCGGCCATCCCCAACAGACAGATTCCCGTCTGATTTGCCATGAGCACGGAGCCATCAGAGGACAGAGTGAAGTATCCGATGGGTGCCTGTTCATACAGGTCGCGATACATTTGACTGCTGAGGGAGGCGGCGTTGCAACTGGTGTGCAGTTCGCGGTTTTCGTTTTCCAGCGCGTGCATCAATCGCTGATTTTCGCCACTGGCCACGTGTTGTGGGTGCGAGGATTGTGCGGTGTCACAGCCTTGGGCCGTATGGGTTTGGCGAGGTGTGTGCTGTGCGGGAGATGAAACATTACGATGGCGATTCTCGCACATCCGGTGAATGGTTTTGGATGGCCCCGCTGGCAATGGCGTAACGGGTCAATCCAGCGGTGTCGTGAATATCGAGTTTGCGCATCAAATGGTCCCGGTGTTCATCCCTGTGGGCGGAAAGCAGCAGAATGTGCACTGCGGGGTCGCGCATGTGAATCTGGCGGGTGGCTTCCAACCCGTTCAGCAGCGGCATGGCGATATCCATGACGACGACATCGGGAAGCATTTCCGTTTCCTGTAGAAGTCGTTGAAGTCTTTAGACGCGGGGCAGGGTGACTTCCTGTTTTTGTCCCTGGTATTTGCCGCGGCGGTGGGCGTAGGACGTTTCGCAGGGGTCGCCTTCAAAAAAGAGAAGCTGGACAATGCCTTCGTTGGCATAGATGCGGCAATCGGCGTGGGAGGCGTTGCTGATTTCGAGGGTCAGATGGCCCTCCCAGCCGGCTTCGGCGGGGGTCAGGTTGGCGATGCAGCCGATGCGGGCGTAGGTGCTTTTGCCGATGCAGAGAACGCTGATGTTTGCCGGGATTTTGAGGTATTCGAGGGCGACGCCGAGGCCGTAGGAGTGGGCCGGGAGAATGAAGAAGGTGCCGAACTCGTCCTGTTGGAGGGCGCAGGCCTCGAGGTTGGCCGGGTTGAAGGCCTTGGGGTTGATGACGGTTCCGGGGATGTGGCGGAAAATCCGGAAATCCTTTGGGGAGAGGCGGAGATCGTAGCCATAGCTGCTGAGGCCGTAGGAGAGCAGGCGGCGCTCTTCGCATTGGGACACGAGGCGGGGTTCAAAAGGGCTGATCATGCCGGCGGCGGCGGCCTGCGTGATCCATTTGTCATTTTTAATCATGGGTCTTCCGGGGAACGTTGCAGGGATTGGGCCATTTCGGGGGCGAAGTAGGTCAGAATCATGTCGGCACCGGCGCGTTTGATGCAGAGCAGGCTTTCGCGCATGGCGGCTTCGAGCGGAATCCAGCCTTTTTCGGCGGCGGCGTGGATCATGGCGTATTCGCCGGAGACCTGGTAGGCGGCGACGGGCAGGGCAACGACGCGTTTGAGTTCGTGGAGAACGTCGAGGTAGTATCCGGCGGGTTTGACCATGAGGGCGTCGGCGCCCTCGGCGGCGTCGAGGGCGGCCTCGCGCAGGGCCTCGCGGCGGTTGGCGGGGTCCATCTGGTAGCTGCGTTTGTCGGGGGGGCCTTGCAGCGGGGAGGCGTCGAGCGCGCCGCGGAAGGGGCCGTAGAAGCAGGAGGCGTACTTGGCGGTGTAGGAGAGGATGGAGACGCGGTTGTGGCCGTTGAGGTCGAGAAAGTGGCGGATGGCGCCGACGCGGCCATCCATCATGTCGGAGGGGGACACCCAGTCCGCGCCTGCCTCGGCATGAACGAGGGCCATGTGCTGGAGGGCGACGAGGGTGGCGTCGTTGTCGATTTCACCGTCGTGGAGGAGTCCGTCGTGGCCGTGGGAGGTGTAGGGGTCGAGGGCGACGTCGCTTTGGACGCAAAGGGAGGGGAGAGCGTTTTTCAGGGCGCGGATGGCGCGGGGGACGATGCCGTCGGGGTCGGAGGCGCTTTCGCCCATGGGGCTTTTTTGGGAGGAGGAACCGAAGAGATTCACGGCGCGGATGCCGAGGGCGTGGGCGCGGGCGCATTCGTCGACGACGGTGTCGACCGACCAGCGGAATTGTCCGGGCAGGGTGAGGATGGGTTCTTTTTTGCCGAGACCTTCGCACAAAAACAGGGGATAAATCAGGTCGGAAGCCTGCACGCGGGTTTCGCGGGCGAGGGCCCGATTTGCAGGGTTTCGGCGCAGTCGGCGGGGGCGGTGTGGGAGGGAAAAGCTCATGATGAATCCTCCTTTAGCGCAAAGCGGAGCAGACACAAGGGGGAACCTTTCTTGAAAATGAGTGATTTTTTCGGTGGACAAAATCATTTGAATTGGCATTGGCTCTCCTTCCGATGCATTCTTCATCGGTTCAACACGCTTAAACGGAGATTTAAAAATGATCCCATTTCCTGAATACACTGACGACGACGACGATTTTTACGACGACGATGACATGGACATGTACGACGATGAAGAGGAGGATGAGGAGGACGAAGAAGAGGACGACGAGCCTTTTGCGCCTTTCATCGACGACGAATACGATGACGAAGATCCGCTGGACCCCCTGGACCTGCTTGCGGATCCCGATGAGTTTGATCCCGATGATGAAGACGACCGCGAAGAGGCCGACTTTGAAGACATCGAGGACATCGACGAATTGCTCGACTTCGACGAGGAGGCCGAACGCCTGCTGGAAGAAGAGGACGAAATCCCCCCCGAGGACTTTGAGCCCGAAGAACTGTTGGAAGACGAAGGCGAAGAAAGCGCTGAAGACGAGGAAGGCTTCGAGGACGATGAAGACATGGACGAGGATGACGACTACGACTATGATGACGAGGAAGATGACGACGATTACGATGACTGATCGCTCCCGTTGACCTCAGCACGGCCCGCCACGTCTCCCGTCGCGGGCCGTTTTTTTCGCCGCC
>CAZCFM010000145.1:0-8214 GCA_964497855.1 uncultured Verrucomicrobiota bacterium
GGCATGAAAAATCCCTTGGATCATAAAGGCTTGTTGGGGACGATGCAGGAGCGCGGCCCTGGCGCGTCCCCTGGACTTATGGTCTCTCCAGAGGATTCGCCTGTGCCCACGATGGATGTCGTGCTGTCGGGAAACGGGGTCTGGGAGCGCCACGCGGGAGTGAGTCTGGAGGAGCTGCGCCGTCTGCGCGCAGGGCAGGCGGAGGGTCAGTGGCTTTGGCTCGATGTGAATGGCCTGGGCGACCCTGGCGTGCTTGCGGCCGTGGGGGAATTGTTCGGGTTTCACCGTCTGAGCATGGAGGATTCGGTCAATCTTCACCAGCGTCCCAAAACGGAGCGCTACGAACATTATCAGTATGTGGTCGTGCAGCAGCCCAGTTTGGTGGAGGGCGAGGTTGACTTTGAACAGGTCTCGTTGTTCCTCTGCAAAGACGCGGTGGTGACCTTGCAGGCCTATCGGGTCAGTCAATTGGCCGTCCTGGTGGAGCGTCTGGAACGGGGCGCACCCCGCCTCATCAACAGTCGGGCGGATTATCTGGCCTACGCGGCTCTCGATGCGCTGGTGGATCAGATTTTTCCGATCCTGGAGCATTTTGACGAGCAGATCGAAACCATTGAAGAGCAGATATTGACCCGCAGGGGGACGGTCGGGGTGGGGGCTATTCACGAGTTGCGGGGGCAGGTGATGATTTTCCGGCGTATACTCTGGAATCTGACCCTCGTGCCCGAGCAGCTCATTCAGGTGGAGGAGGACCTGCTCCAGGCCGACACGCGTCCCTACCTGCGCGACGTGCAGGATCATGCCGTGCGCGCGCTCGGACTGTCGGAACAGCAGCGTGAAGCCTGTTCGGCCTTGCTGGAATTGCACAATTCGGTCAATACGGCACAACTCAACGAAATCATGAAAGTGCTGACCATCATTTCAACCCTGTTTATTCCGCTCACGTTTATTGTGGGGGTGTACGGCATGAACTTTGATGGCGATGAAAGTCCCTGGAACATGCCGGAGTTGCGCTGGAAATTCGGATATCTTTTCGCATGGGGCCTGATGCTGGCCACGGCGGGCGGGATGTTCTGGATGTTCCGCCGCCGGGGCTGGATCGGCGGCAAAAAACATCGGAGGCGTCGATGAACAACCGGCATTCGTTGCCGCCCGGCTTTTGGCGGAGTTTTTCGGCGGAGGGTATGGGCTGTGAAAGCGTGGCCCTCGGTCCTCTGCGCCTGTGGCTGCGTCGTGATGGCCCCGACTGGTTGTGTTTTTCCAAGGTGGAGACCTCCTGTCCCGAGGACTTCGTTGCCACCTCCCTCCCGGAGACCCCTCCGGCGGATGCGGCCTGGCGTCGCCTGGGTCCGGTGGATCGCCTGCCCCGTCTGCTGCTGCGCCCCGTGATGCCCGATCGTCCCGTCGTGGTGCGACCCCATTTTCCGCATACCATCCTTCCGGGCGAACGTTTGCAGTTTTACATCGGCGTGCCGCTCTGGCTGCGTCTGCGCACGCCGGAGGGGCTGACCTTGTGGGAGAACCCGGTGACAACCCTCTCGAACACCTGGTTTGGCACGCCTCTCGAAGGCGAACTCGCGTATGTGTTGCGGACCCGCGCCCGACGCGAGAGCGATCAACTCGATTTCTCGCCCTGGCGCGTCATTTGCCCCGTGCGGCTGCGCAACCTGACGAAAGAATTGCTGCCCTTTGACCGCCTGTGTATGCGGGTGCAGCATCTCAGCATTTACGATGATCCGGCCAAAGGCGTCTGGGGCAATGAATCGGGGGTGACGGTGCGGCAGGATGACAAAAACCTGTCCCGAATCAGTTACGCGCGGGGGGCACCGGGCGAGTTGCAGAATCCGGAACTGCTGGCGGATGCCCGCATGGAAGCGAAAGGTGGATTCACCAAACGGGCCCTGGCCCTTGCGGGAGGGCTCTTCGAATGACGGACTGGATCCCCGACTGGATGACCGTTCAGATGCTGCGCGCCCTCCTGATTGTGCTCCTGGGCTGGCCGGGCGTCCGCTTGCTGGCTGGGCTGTTGCGCCGTCAGTTGACCAAACATTCGACGCCGCAGGCGACGATGCTGGGCTATCGGCTGATCTTGTATGGGGGAGGGGTGATTGTGGCGTTGAGCGCGATGGCCGAGCTGGGCTTCAAGCTGTCGACCCTGCTCGGGGCCGCCGGCATCGCGGGCGTGGCGATTGCGTTTGCCACGCAGACAACCCTGTCGAACATGATCAGCGGCATTTTTCTGATTTGGGAAAAGCCCTTCGGCGTGGAGGATGTCATCAAGATCGGCGACACGACGGGCGTGGTGCTGGCGATTGACCTGCTGTCCACCAAGCTGCGGACCTTTGACAACACCCTGGTGCGCATCCCGAATGAAAACCTGCTCAAGTCTCAACTCACGAATCTCACGCGCTTCGCGATTCGCCGCCTGGATGTGAAAATCGGGGTTTCCTACAAGGAGGATGTGGGGCGGGTGATTGCGGTTTTAAAAGATGTGGCGGACCAAAATCCATGGTGTCTGGACGAACCCGAACCGATGGTGGTTTTTCTGGGCTTTGGTGAAAGCGCGCTGGAATTCAATTACGGGGTCTGGGCGGCCAAAGCCGATTTCCTGAAGCTGCGCAACAGTATCTTGCAGCAGGTCAAGGAACGTTTCGACCTTGAAAACATTGAGATTCCGTACCCACACATCAAAATTGTCAGCGACACCCCCGCGGCACCGGCGGAGAAGTGATTATAAATTGAAGCGTAAAACCCCCTTTTGATTACAAACAAGAGATTCGGGTGTCCCTTGACAGCCCCTGCGGCTATGCTACGGAATGCGGCGTCCTACAACCCCTATCTTGAACAGGAGACCTACATGAAAAATGTGCATGAATCGAAAAGCGGTGCCGCCAACGTGGTGGCCATTGTTGTCGTTGCGCTGGTGCTGATCGCCGGCGTCGCCTACTTCACCAGCGATGTCTGGCGCACCCGCATGAATGTCGCGGCGACCGAATACGCGAAATGGACCCCCGAGAATATCGCCAAGGACCCCGAAAACTACCTCAACTTTGTCGAAGCCGAAGCCACAAAGGCTCTGACCAGCCTCAAAGCCAGCAAAATTTCCATGGCCATGAAACGCGCGGAACTCGTCAACACCCTTGATGGCACTAAAAAACAAATCGCCAATGGAGACAGGGCTCTGGATGAGCTGAAATCTTTGTACAGTTCCGCCGAGGCAGAGAAGAAGTGGCCCACAACCTGGCAGGGCCGTTCGATGGACGAGGTGGCGACCAAAAGCCAAATCCTCAGCCTTCACAAACAGGTCACTGGCCAGAAAAAGCTGCAAACGCAGGTGGAATTGGCGCTGAATAAAATCGGGGTCCAGTTACAAAAAATTGATGAGGCCAACACGGACACCCAGAGTCAGCTCGCGGAAATCAGCACCAGCCGCGAAATGCTGAAAGTGCAGAAGCTGACCGGCGATCTAACCAAACAGCTCGCGTCGATCAAGGGCTCCCTGGAGGTGACCATCGGCACCATCTCCGAAACGAGTGGCCCGATCTCACTCGAACAGCTCACCGAACAGTCGGCTGGCGTGGTGGATGACGCGGAATTCAACAAGATCATGGGCCTGTGATCCGCATCCTCTCCATCCTTGTGTTGCTCGTAGCCCTCCTGGGCTGCGAGCGTGTTTCCCCTCCGGTTCCCACCCCCACTCCGGCACCGGTGTCCTGGACGCCGGAGCGCATCGCGGCGGATCCCGAAGGCTATTTGCGCCATGCGCAGAAGAGTGTCGTGGAGCAGGTCCGCCTGCGAGAGCAAAAACTCGCGGAGCTTGGACGACGCCGCTCTGAAATCGAAGTGAAATCCGATGACATGCTTCGCCGGGTGGATGAAGCCCGCAATCTGGGCCGTCGTCTGGAATCGGCGATCGAGCGCGCGGAGGATGAAGACCGCTGGCCCCTGCAATTTGCCGGGCGTTCCTTCAGTCGCGAACGCGCCAATTCCCTGCGCACGGCCATCAAACAATTCCAGGAGCAGCGCAGCCCGCTTGCCGATGCCTATCGCGATGCCGTGCAGCGCATCAGCCAAAGCGAACGTGCCCTGCGCGCCGATATCAGCAACCTCGGACAGGTCGGTCAACGCCTCGCACTCGACCTCGAACGCGTCCGCCTGAATCAGGGCCTTGCCGAACTCACGGCGCTTCGCAAAACCGAATCCGAGCTGGCCAATTTCAGTTCCCAGCTTTCGGCCCTGACCGACGATCCTCTGAACGGCCTCGTGATCGGCGGGGAAGAAGGCGCTGACCTCAATGATTTGTTGAAAGACTAACCCACAGTCCCAGGAGTTCCCCATGAAACGTATTTCCAGCCTTTTTGTTTTGTTGCTGCCCTTCCTCTTCCTGCACGCGCAGGAGGACAAGGCGCTTTCCGACCTGGCCCAGGATGCCGAGATCGTCGAGGCCCGCAGCTCCGTTCCCCGCCTCCGCGCCGCCGCGACCTACGACCCCAAAGACAACGTGGTGGACGTGGACATCAGCGAATACGCAGGCTACGCGGGCCTGATCGTGGCCAACAACGGGCTTCAACCCACCGAAGATTCCCTCTTTTTCAAGAAATACGGGTTTAAAGTCCGCCTCACCCTGACCGAAGAAGACAGCTGGTCCGGTTTGAACAGCGGACGCATGGCCTCTTCGGTGACCACCGTGGATGTGCTTCCCTTGTACGGCAGCCAGTTGCAGGCCGTCGTTCCCGCGATCATCGGTTTTTCGCGCGGCGCGGACGGCATCGTGGTGCGCAGCGAAATCAAAAGCCTGAACGATTTCAAAGGCAAAACCCTGGCCACCGCCCAGTTCAACGAAGCCGATTTTCTGATTCGGTTTCTGGGTCAACAGTCTGGCCTGGAAGTGAACGTGCTGGAAAATCTGAACGCCCCGCGCGATCCTGGAAAGATTAATTTGATTTCCACATCGGATTCGTTCGGGGCCGGCGATTTGTTTTTGCGCGATGTGAAGGCAGGCCGCCGTCGCATCGACGGATGCATCACCTGGGACCCCAAAACGACCGAAGTTGTCGAGGGCAGCGATGGCAAAGCCCGTCTATTGATGACCAACCGCAACCTGCTGGTGGTCGCCGACATTCTGCTGGTGAACAAAGGGTTTGCGGAGGCTCAGCCGAAAATGCTCAAGGGCCTCGTGGAGGGAATGCTGGAGGGCAACCGGCGCGTTCGTGAAAATCCCGCTCAGTATGTGGACGTGCTGGCCAAATCCCTCGGCTGGGAAAAAGACGAGATCCTGCCCGAGCTGGGCAAAGTTCACCTGGCCAACTTGCCGGAAAATGAACAGTTTTTTGCCGGCACCATCGATTCCGCAGGAAGTTACGGCTACATTTACGAGTCCGCCGTGCAGGCCTACGGCAGCAAACTCATCCCGCGTCCTATCCCCGGCGAACGCTTCCTCAAGCTCGACGCCCTGCAGGCCATTCGCACGGACGGAACCTTCGCGAACCAGAAGTCGGAAATCAAACTCATCCAGACCATGGAGGCCAATCTCGAAAACCCGGTGCTGGCCCGCGACATCCGCTTTTTGTTCGAGCCCAACTCCTCCAATGTGGACCCCAACAGCGCGCAGAACGTCGCCGACCTGAAATACATGGCCGACATGCTGCGCATCAGCCCCGGCTCCACCCTGCTGCTGCGTGGCCACGTGGACAATTCCAACGTCGAGCACTTCCAGAAACAGGGCGGACCACAGCTGGTGCAGCGCATGTCCATGAAGGCCGTGCAACTGAGCAAAGAGCGCTGCGAATCCGTCGCCGCCGCCCTCGTCAAAAGCCACAAGGTCGATCCCTCGCGCATCGAAAGCGTGGGCATGGGCTGGCGCGAGCCGCTGGGCACTGACATGGAGTTGAACCGTCGTGTGGAAGTGCAGTGGTTCACGGTGGAATGACCTCGGTTCCGTCCCTCGCCCGCGTCTGGTGGGAAACCACTCGCCCCAAAACCCTTTTTGCGGCCCTTGCTCCTGTAGCCGTGGGTGCAACCCTGGCCGTTCAGCACGGCCCTCTGCATCTCGTCACTCTGCTGCTCACCCTCGGCGCGGCAGTGGCGGTACAGATCGGCACCAATTTCTGCAACGACGTCTTTGACCACCGCCAGGGCGCGGACACGGAACGCCGGCAGGGCCCCCGCCGCGGACTGCAAAGCGGGCGCATTTCGTTTCCAACGATGGTGGCGGCGACCGTGTTCTGTTTCGGCCTCGTCGCGCTCTTCAGCGTGCCGCTCTTTCTGCGCGGAGGCCGGCCCGTCGTCTGGATTGCTCTAGCCTCCATCCTCAGCGGCGTTTTCTACACGGCAGGCCGAAAATCCCTCGCCTACACGGGCATGGCTGATCTTTTTGTCATCGTCTTTTTTGGTCCGGTGGCGGTGGCTGGAACCTACTACCTCCAGTTTACCGATGCCTGGCCGCCGCCGGAAGTCTTCATCGTCGGGCTCGGTCCCGGACTGATTGCGACAGCGCTGCTGACCGTCAACAACCTGCGCGACATCGACGAAGACCGATCCAACGACAAGCGCACCCTTGCCGTCCGTTTTGGCCGGAGCTTTGCCCGTGCGGAGTATCGAGTTTGCATGATCGCCGCTCTTTTTCTGCCGCTTCTGGCCTCCATCGTGGCCGGACGCCCCCGCACGGAAACTCTGGCCAACGCCGCGATGCTCATGCTGCTGCCCTCCGTTCTCGGCTTGATGCGTCGGGTGGGCACGGGCACGACAGGCCCCGAACTCAATCCAGTGCTCGGGCGCACCGGGCTCACTCTCCTGCGCTTCGCCCTGATTTTCGCGATCACCTGGCCCCTGGACCTGTGATGTTGCAGCGTCTGCCCTACCGCCTCCGTCTGAAAAAGCCCTTGGATCTGCCTGGTGGCAACCTGCTGACGGAAAGGGCAGGGGTCCTGCTGCACGATTCCGAAACCGGAGGCTGGGGCGACGCCGCGCCGCTGCCGGGCTTTTCGCGGGAGACGCCCGAAGAGGTCCTGCACGGCGAAATCGGCGATCCTTCTCTGCCCAGCCTGGCGTTTGCGGCGGACTGCGCGCGGAAACCCTGGCCGCCGTCTCTCGATCCTGTTCCCATCAACGCCCTCTGGTTTCCCGACCGCGAAACGCCCGCCGCCCTTGCGCGACGTCTGCGGAACTGGTCCAATCCCTGCGTAAAACTCAAGCCCGGCCCGAAACCGGAGCCGCAGCGCTGGCTGGACCTGCTCCGGCGTGTGCCGGGACTCCGGCTCCGCATCGACGCCAACCGCGCCTGGACTGTGGAACAAACCCTGCGCATGTGGGAGGCCCTTCCGCCGGAGCGTGTGGACTATTTCGAAGAGCCTCTGTCCGACGCCGCTGACTACGCGAAACTGTGGGCCCTCGCCCCGGTTCCGATTGCCCTCGACGAAAGCCTGCTGCGCCCGGAAGGTTCAGAACTCGCCCGCGCCGAAAACGTACGCGCCCTGGTGCTCAAACCGACTCTGCTGGGCGGTGAAGACATCTGGAAACCCTGGCAGACACTGGCCCGAACCCGCGGCATCGCCCTCACCTGGAGCAGTTGTTTCGAAAGCGGGGTGGGTCTGCTCCATCTCGCCGCCCTCGCGCGCGGCCACGGTCCGGCCGGCCTCGACACCAACCGCCTGTTGGCGGAAGACCTCGTCCATCCGCGCCCCAACGTCCGCCGGGGAGAACTGCTCCCGACCCGTTCCCTGTGTAACCTCCCCGGATGCACGATACCCCAAAAAATCATTGAGGTGGATCATTGAATAAGGTACAAACACGATATGGTTCATTTCAACCCATTTACAGAAGTTGTTCCACCTTTTCGGGTGGATCAATGGACCTGTTGAATCACTTGTTGCCGGTTGATAAAATGACTTTTTAAAATAGAAACATCATGCCAGAAGAGATTTTCCCCTCATCGTATAGATGTGATTGCGGAGTGGAGAGCCACCATTTCGAAAACACAATCCGTGAGATGAAGAACGGCAGCCGGAACCGACGGCAGGTATTAACTGCGGATGATGGTGAACATGCAATCATTTTCCAACACGGCAAATTCGTTGCCATGTACTGTCCAAAGTAACAGAAAGAAATCGCAGCCGAGAAGATGAAAGACCGGGGCGGGACGCCCCGCGTCCAGTGAGAAGTTTTTGTCGCGTAGCGACAGTCCCAGGATTAGCCGTGGGTTTCAACCCTGAGCCT
>CAZCFM010000146.1:0-8107 GCA_964497855.1 uncultured Verrucomicrobiota bacterium
CACTCCCACGTAAATGCTTCAAAAAGGGGCTTGCTCTTTTCTTTCAGAGAAGCCCTCGATTTTTTGTGTTATTCATATTTCAATCAGTTCTCCCAAAAGTTTCTTGCGGATGCGGACGGCGCTTCGGCTGTTGTCCCTTGCGAAACGGTGGATTGCCAGGGACGCTGTCGAGTGATGCCCCATCTGCGTGCGTTCCGCAATCCATTTCCCCGTTACCGATGTGTTTTTCTTGATCAGCCACGCCAGCGCCTGCTTCTCCATTCGTGTGCTTTTCGCACTCAACAGATCACCCTCATCCACTCCCAACACCCTCAGGCCTTCCCTCCACAGTCGCTCCGCTTCCGCCGGTCCGTGATCCCGTCGCTGATCCCCGCGATAGTTGTCATTCCGACTCCGCCCCATCAATAAGGCATCCAGCCGTTCGCGAAATTCTTCCGACCCTATGAACCATCCCCGTTTGATCTGCTTCTCAAACTCCCCGCGCATCCCTGCCGCCGGGTCCTCCTCAAAACGCATAAATCGTTCCATCTTCTCCCGGTATCCCCGCAGACTCCACGCTTCCCCTTCCATGAATCCCCAGGTTTTTATCACCTTCTCCCGCACCAGCCAAACAGGACGTTTCTTCGCCAGGCCACAATACGCCGGATAACTGCTCCACTCGTATTCTTGCAAGGACCTGGCAAAGCCCTCCCCATAGAGTCCAGCCCGGAAGGGATTGAGGTGAATGTAGGTGCTCACCCCCCGGAAATACTCCAACCCGCCATCCTGCGGGTCGGTTGCAATCGGAATCGCCTTGTAGCGCCCCTGGAACAAATGGCCCCGACGCTTGAACATCGCATTGAAACGCTGGGTGTACGCCCCCTGGAACCACTTCATGCCCGCCACCAGATTCGCTTCCGGCGTTTCCAACAAGAGATGGTAGTGGTTCGACATCAGCACATATGCGTGAATCAGCCAGCCGGTCTGCTCGCACACCTCGTCCAGCGTCGAAAGAAACAGCCGCCGCCCATCATCCGTTCGGAAAATTTCCTGCCCGTCATTCCCACGACACATGGCGTGGTAATGGGCTCCGGGATACTCGACTCGAAGGGCTCGTGGCATTGTTGAAAATTACCCGTATCACACCAATTTGTCAATCACAAAATATCGCGGGCTGACCCCTTACCCCCGGTGCTGTTCAACGAAGTCCGAAAACCGGCGGGGGAGAAACCATGAAAAGGTTCCTGTTCGGATTGCTGCTCTTCGCGGGAACGGGTTTCGCGGCCGAAACGCCCGCGTTATTGACCCAAACGGTGGATCGGGCGGAGTCCCTGACGCTTCGCGCCCGCGCGCGGCAGGCGGACCTGTCCGCCGCGAATGTGAAAGCCCTGGAGCGCTTGGCCGCGGGCAGTGATCCCGCAGTGCGTCTCTGGGCGGAACGGGAACGGAAGGTTCATGCAACCACGCCTTTCTGCAATCTCGCCCGTCCCAAAGATCTTGCCGGCTATCCGGCGGAACTCGAAACCCTGAGCACCGGCCTTCGCGCCGAGTTGACCACATTCCTGGAACAGCTTCGGAAGGAGAAAACCAAACTGCTGGAGGAGGCGGAGAAGGCCTTCGACGAGCGGGTGCGCAATCTGGTGCGGGCCAACGACACCGAAACGGCGGCCCGGGAGCGGGAGGCGTTCCGGGGCTTTGCCGCACACAAATCGGTCAAAGCCCTGGAGCGCGAGATACAACAGGTGGAGCGGTTGTTGGCCGGGAAATCCCAGGGGCATTTGTGGCGGCGTGCGAAAGACGATGCCACGCCGGCGCCTCAGGACGCGTTGTTTCTTTTCGAGCCTGAGAACCCGGCGTTTCAGGAATTTGTGAAAAACGTGCGGGTCGTTTCGAGAGGATCGCCCCGGAGGGGGCCTTCGGGCGCGGCGGTGGGAACGCGGGTGCGGGTCAACGGCAAACGCGGCCTCTCCATGCTGGCCCTGGTGGGCAACGAGGTCTTGGTGAATGCGCATTACGACACCTACGAGAGCAAGACGGAGGGGATGCGGATGGTGGAGGACGTCAAGAGCCTGCCGTATGGCGCATTTGTGGTCGTGTTCGCGCACGACGATGCGACGCGGCGTTTTCCGGGCGAGGCGCAGAGCACGCTGTTCCGGCTGGGGGCGTCCCAGGGGCTGATGGATCGTCCCTACCGGAGCGCGTACGTGCTCATCGGCGTCAAGGGCCTGCGTCCCGGCGGCGCGGTGGAGATCCTCGATGCGGAACAGCTGCAGTTCCCGCCGCAATAGGCGGACACGGCGGCGTTCAGGGCCGGAAACAATGAAGATGGTGACAGGATAATGAAGAGGGGGGCAAAGTGATGATGAGGTTGCAGAAAGGAGTGGAGAGTTGGGAAGAGTGGTGGTTTCTGGTTGAAGAGGAAAAGTGAAGAGTTTCTGAATTGACCATCCTGTCCCCCAATCATCGGCACTGTGGCCGCTTTTCTTTTGCCCCTCTGCGCAAAATGGCGTATACCATCTCCATGTCGGACCCCTGGACCCTGGCAGAACTCACCGAATTCGATCTGCAACTCCGCGGCGCAGCCCCTGCGGAGGCCTCGCCGTTGCCCAGCTCCAGTGGAACCCGCGCCGACCTCTTCCGCTCCTGGCTGCTCCGCGCCCGCGCCGCCCATCCCGCCGCCGCCCAGCGCGCCGCCCTTGCCCTCCGCTCGGAACATTTCCTCCGCCCCGTCCTCTTTTTGTTCTTCTTTTTCTCCGGCCTCGGTGCCGCCGCCGCCCTGCTCGTGTACGACGGCAGCCGCATGATCAACGTCGGCATCACCCTCGCAGTTCTCGTCGGTCTGCAATTGCTTCTGCTCGCCGGACGCGCCGTGCTGGGCCTCGTCCTCCGCCGCCCCGGACGCCTCGCCTCGCTCTTCCTCCCCGCCGCGCTCCGGGGCCTCGGCGACAGCCCCGCCCTTCCCGCCTGGCGCTGCCGCCTCGCCATCGATTTCCATCTCGGCGGTGCCGCCTTCAACCTCGGGGCCCTGCTCGCCACGCTCTGGCTTCTGCTCGCCCGCGACCTCGCCTTCGGCTGGGAATCCACCCTCATCTCCAGCGCCGAAACCGTCCACCGCATCGTGCAGGCCCTCGCCGCGCCCTGGGGCGGCACCTTCGCTCCCGACCTCGCCAGCATCGATGCCAGCCGCATTTTCCTTCTGCGCAGCAGCCCCGCGCTCACCCCCGCCCCCGCCGCCGCCTGGTGGCCCTTCCTCCTCGCCTGCCTCTGCTTCTACGGACTCCTTCCCCGCCTCCTCCTCGCCGCCGCCTTCCACCTGCGCCTCCGCCGACTCCTCCGCAGCCCGCGCCTCGACAGCCCCGCCTGCGAAAGCCTCTTCCTCAAACTCAGCCGCCGCCCCCTCAGCTTTGTCGGCGACACCCATGCCGATGCGCTTCCGCCCTCCCCCGACCCGCTCCCCGCCCTCCGGCCCAGCGCCCCGCTCTATCCCGACATCGATCCCGAACTCCTGCCCCCCGCCGCCCTCGACCGCCTCCGCCAGCGCCTGCCCTTCGCCCTCTGCGACGATCCCTCCGCCGGACGCCTCCTGCTCGTCGAAGCCTGGCAGCCGCCCCTCGAAGAAACCCTCCGCCGCCTCCGCGACCTCCGCCAGCGCCTCGGTCCCTCCGCCGACATTCTCCTCCTCTGCGTCGGCCTCCCCCATCCCGATCCGCAACGCCTCTTTCTTCCGCCCGAGCCCGAAGACCTCGCCATCTGGCGCAGCCGCCTCGCCACCCTTCACGACCCCCACCTCGGCCTCTGGCCCTGGGAGGCCTCCGCATGAGCCCGCCCGCCTTCGCCGTCCTCGGCCACCCCAACGAGGGAAAATCCTCGGTGGTCTCCACCCTCACCGAAAACGAACGCGTCCGCGTCAGCCGCACCCCCGGCGAAACCCGCCGCTGCCACCGCTTCGAGATCGCCCGCAACGGACAAAGCGCCCTCGAAATTTTCGACACGCCCGGTTTTGAAAACCCCGCCGCCACCCTCGCCTGGTTCCAGGCCTGGACGGGTCCGGAGGAGGGCCTCATCCCCGCGTTCATCGAAGCCCACCGCGACCGCCCCGATTTTCTCCACGACCTCGAACTGCTCGAACCCCTGCGCCGCCGCGCGGGCATCCTCTACGTCGCCGACCCTTCGCGTCCCCTCCGCGAGGTGGACCGCCAGGAAATGGAACTCCTCCGCCTCACCGGCCTCCCCCGCCTCGCCCTCCTCAACGCCAAACGCGACAACGACAGCTTCCTGCCCGCTTGGCGCGAAGCCCTCAACCGACGCTTCAACCTTGTCCGCGACTTCAACGCCCACCGCGCCACCTTCCCCGAACGCATCGCTCTGCTCGAAGCCCTCGCCGTGCTCGATCCCCGCTCCGAAGCCGCCCTTCGCGACCTCTGCCGCGACTTGCGACAGGACTGGGAACAGCGCCTCCACGCCGCCGCCCTCGGCATCGAAACCCTCCTGCAACGCGTGATCCGGCATCAGGTCCGCGCCCGCATCCATCCCGAACGCCCCGAGCCCGAACAGGCCGCCGCCCTGCTCGACCTCTACCAGCGCGAACTCCGCGGCCTCGAACAGGACGCCCGCCGCGAATGGCGCGCACTTTTCCAGCACCTCGACCTGCCCGGCGGCGACGGCAATACGCTCGTGATGGAAGACCTCTTCGCCACCCGCGTCTGGCGGCTGCTCGGACTCTCGCGGCGTCAAATTGCCGGCATGGCGGCCACCACGGCGGCCCTGCTTGGCGTCGGCGTGGACATCGCCGCCGGGGGAATCACCTTTGGCGTCTTCACCGCCGCCGGCGCTCTCATTGGCGGCATTGCCGGCTGGATCGGCGCCCCGCGCCTCGGACTCAAAAAACTCCCCCTGCCCGGCGGACGCCGCCTCGCCCGCGAATCCCTGCACGCCGGCCCCTGTCACAACCTTCCCTTCCTCTTCGTCCTGCTCGACCGCTCCCTGCTCTACCTGGTCCGCCTCATGAACTGGTCCCACGGACGCCGCGACCACGAGACGTTCCTCGCCGGATTCGGCAACGACCCCGGCTTCGTGCGGTCCTGGAGCGACGACGAACGCCGCCTGCTCGCCCGCTGGCTCGCCGCCCAGCGTCCCGGCCCGCGCTCCCCCGATCCCGCCGCCTGTTCCCGCGACCTCCAGGCCCTCCTCCGCCGCGTGCTCGCCCAGGCCTCCGGAATTCCGCCCGAATAAGAAAAATCTGATTGCTGCCGCCGAGCCCGTCCCGGTGTCCGAGTGGGCATTCACTCGGTTCTTTCGTCTTTTCAGAGTATGAGGTTGCCATCCGGGAACGAATTCGTCAGTCTTCCGCCATGAACGATGGCGTTTCCGCTGCTTTTCTGGCGCTGGGACTGCAGACGCTCTTCTGCGCGGTCCTGATGTGGGTTTTTTCCCGAAAAGGAGAAACTCCCGGGCTTTGGCGCGTCGTTCTGTGTTCGCTGCTGCTGCCCCCCACGGCCATCGCCATGGATTTTGCCGTCGGCGGTTTCCTGCGCGAAGGGTCGTTGCTCTTTATCGGCGTGCTCTTTGCACTGCTGCTGCACACGCTGGGGAAACTCCGGATCTTTGCGGCATTCGGCGCGGTTTTTTGTCTGTTCAGTTTATCGCTGGGAACGGCTGTGTTTCACGACAACCGCAGGTTCCATTCCGATACCGCCGAGGAAGAACGGCTTCTGCAACAGGGTTTCGATGCGCAGGACTCCTCGGCGAACGAAGCCGATTCTCTCCCGAATGAACTTCTCGATTCCCGCCTGGACCAACGCCTGCTCGTCGCACGGAATCATCTTTTCGATTTTATCTACGCCGACGATTCCCCCCTGGAATCTCCTCCCGCAACCCCCACCCCCTCCCCCGCCCTGGTTGCGGCCACGCCCCAACCGACGCCCAAAACGGAAGATCCGGAACCTTCCTACGTACCCGGTGAGAATTTCGCGTTGCTGTTCCTCGACACTCCCGCCGAATCCCCCACCGACGAACCCACGGCCCTCCACACCCCAAGCCCTGTGGCTTCGCCGACCCGCCGTCCCGAAAAACGGGGCGAAAATGTTGTCAACGTTGACGCCATTCCGTCCATCACCGCGGAACAACTTACGCAGATGGCCAAGGTCCGCAATATCAGCATCGACCGCCGTTTTCCGGCTCCCGTGTTCGAGGTGGGTCTGATCGGGATTGGCGATGCCGGGAGCTACGCGATGGTCAACGGCACTGTGATCCGGATTGGCAGCATTCTGCGAAGTCCCGGCAGCACCCCTGCGGCGTGGAAGCTGGTCAAAGTCAGCGCCACCGAACTCTATTGGCAACCGATGGAGTGATCAGAATTCGCGGAATACGACGCAGGCATTGTGCCCGCCGAAACCGAAGGCGTTGTTGAGCGCCACGCGCACCTTCCGCTCCCGCGCCACATGCGGCGTCACATCCAGATCGCACTCGGGGTCCGGAGTGTCGCGGTTGATCGTCGGCGGAATCACGCCGTTCCGGATGGCCAGCACACACGCAACCGCCTCAATCGCGGCGGCACCCGCCAGCAAATGTCCGGTCATGGATTTGGTGGAACTCACGCTGACCTGATCGGCCGCGCTTCCAAAAGCCATGCGGATGGCCCGGGTTTCCCCCGCATCGTTGAGCGTGGTGCCGGTGCCGTGCGCATTGATGTAATCCACGTCCAAGGGGGAGAGGCCGGCCTGCTGCAGGGCCAGACGCATGCAGCGCGCGGCCGGAGTGGACTCCGGATGCGGTGCGGTGATGTGATGCGCGTCACAGGTGCGTCCCGCGCCGGCGACTTCCGCATAGATGCGCGCCCCGCGGCGACGGGCGTGCGCTTCGGTTTCCAGCACCAGCATCCCCGCGCCTTCGCCCATGACAAACCCGCTGCGTTCTTTGTCAAAGGGACGCGACGCTTTCGCGGGTTCGTCCTGGTGCGTGCGGGCAAGGGCGCGCATCGCGGCAAAACTGCCGATGCCCAGCTCGTTGATGGAGCCTTCGCAGCCCCCGGCGAGCATCACATCGGCCTCTCCGCAGCGCAGGATGTCGAGCGCATTGGCAAGGGCGTGATTTCCACCCGCGCAGGCGGTGGTCACGACAAAATTGGGTCCCTGGAATCCGAAACGCATCGCGATATGTCCCGAGACAATATTCAGGATGAGCTGTGAGACCATGAAGGGATGAAACGCGCGGTGCCCCTTGTCCCGCAGCGAGGTTCCGGCCTCCTGCACCACGTGGAGACCGCCGACGCCACAGCCCATGACCACGCCGACCCGCTCGGGATCGTGGGTTCCCTCCTGAAGCCCGGCGTCGGCCACAGCGTCGCAGGCCGCCGCCAGTCCATAGCGGCAGAAAGGGTCCATGCGGCGGGCTTCTTTTTCCGTGACATAACGCGTGATGTCGAAATCCTTCACTTCGCCCGCGATGCGCACCGGAAACGCGGATGCGTCAAAGGCCCGGATCGTGGAAATGCCGGAACGCCCCGCCACGAGGGCGTTCCAGAAGGATTCCAGGCTGTTCCCGACCGGGGAAACGACGCCCATACCGGTGATCACAATGCGCTGCATGTCCCCTTGTTAGCAAAATATTTACATTTAGCAAGAATTGGGAACCTCCAGGAGGGTACTTATGCGGGTCCATTCAGGAATCCGGGAGCTTATTCTTTTTTCCAGGCCAGGGGGAGGATGTCCATTTTTCCGGGCTTCGGCCACCGAAATCCGTTGGTATTGCGCGTGTTCGGGTTCCTCGGATTCAAAAAATTCGGCCTTCTCGGCGAGAGCTTCCGTGCCGACGTCGACCGCGGCGGCGAAGGCCTCGAAGGACGCGTTGTTTTTGTTCTCTTCGATCAATTCGGCAGGGATCTTTTTCTTCTCGAATTCTTTGAGTTTGGCGTTGCCCATCATCGTGGTTTCCAGACCGATGGTGGTTTCACCCTCCTCGTCCAGGTCGAAGGCTAAATTGTGATTGGCATAACCAACGGAATCAAGCCCAATGCATAGGTATTTACGTTGGGAGTTGGCGCAGATAAATCAAACATTGACGGTGATGCCACGCATGGTCGGCTGGACGGCCAGGTGTCGCGGCAGGGGCCTCTGGTTTGCAGGAGCTG
>CAZCFM010000147.1:0-6016 GCA_964497855.1 uncultured Verrucomicrobiota bacterium
TTGGGCGGTTCCAGAAGCAGGTTGGCGATGATGGCTTTGCGGAGGGTGGCGGGTTTGCGCAGATTGGGTTTGGAGCTGCGGGTGCTGATGCTGCGCATGGAGGCGGTGCCGATGGTGGGGATGCGCGGCGACGTGCGGGACATGTCGACCATGAGCGTGCGCACGCTGAGCAGGGAGGTCTGCTCGCTGAGTCCGCCTTTGTGCATGACTTCCTCGGCGTCGCGGATGTCATCCATCGGTTTGAAGGCGATGGCTTCTTCGCTCAGCATGGCGGAGGAAACCACCGGCAGGGGAGGCGGCGCCTTGGGCGCGGGGGCAACAGCTTTTGGACGCGGCGGGGGCGCGGCCACCGGTGCTTTGTCAAAAACGATCACGGGTCGCAGCGGGGGCGATGAAACCGGGCTGGGTCGCGGAGGTTCCCCAGCCAGGCGTCCCAGAAAATCCTCCAGTTCCCGGTCCAGCGTCCGGGGAGCGGAGGGAATGGGCGGGGGAGGCGGGGCGGAGGGCGTTTTGCCCGTCCGCCGCTCTTCCGCTTCCCGTTCGGCGCGGCGGCGTTTCATTTCCTCCACCTTGGCTTTGGCCTTTTTCTGTTCCGCCATTTTGGCGAAAACCCAGAAAATGCCAATCACCAGGTAGATGAGAAAGGAAAGTCCGCCGCTGTTGGCAACGAGGGGCTGCATGATCAGTCCTTTTTATCGCCTTCGGCGACGGATTCGCGCATGGCGGTGTCGGCGAGAACGTTCTGCATGCGGTAGAAGTCCATCACGCCGAGGTTGCCGGAACGGAAGGCTTCGGCAATCGCTTTGGGCACTTCGGCCTGGGCTTCGATGACCTTCGACTGCATTTCCTGCACGCGGGCGCGCATTTCCTGCTCGGCGGCGATGGCCATGGCGCGGCGGCCTTCGGCTTCGGCCTGGCGCAGTTTTTTGTCGGCTTCGGCGCGCTCGGTTTCGAGCAGGGCACCGACGTTGGCGACTTCGCGGGCACCGGACACGCCGGCCACGGAGACGTCCGCGATGTCGATCGACACAATTTCAAACGCGGTGTTGGCGTCGAGGCCGGCGGAGAGCACTTTGCGGGAGATGTGGTCGGGGTTTTCGAGCACGTTTTTATAGGTCTCGGAGGAGCCGATGGCACTGATGATGCCCTGGCCGACGCGGGCGATGATGGTTTCCTCGGTGGCGCCGCCGACGAGGCGCTGCAGGTTGGCGCGGACGGTCACGCGGGCTTTGACGAGCAGGCGGATACCGTCTTTCGACACGGCGTCGAGGTAGCCGGTGCCGCCTTTGGGATCGGGGCAGTCGATGACTTTGGGATAGACGCTGGTGCTCACGGCTTCGTGCACGTTGCGTCCGGCAAGGTCGATGGCGGCGGCCTGCGAGAAGGACAGGTCGATGTTCGCCTTGTCGGCGGCGACGAGGGCGCGGACGACGTTGACGACGTTGCCGCCGGCGAGGTAGTGGGCTTCCAGGTCGTTGGTGCTGAGGGGCAGACCGGCCTTGACGGCTTGAATGCGGGCATCGACGATGAGCTTGGTGTTGACGCGGCGGAGGCGCATGGCCACGAGGTCGAGGAAGCGCACTTTGGCGCCGGACACGGCGGCGCGGATGTAGATGCCAATGAAGTTGAAGAGCAGGACGATGATCAGAACGATGATCAGTCCGAGGAAGGCGACGATGTAGGGATGCATAGGTTTATTCCAGGTTTAGGGAGTTACAGAGGGTTCGGGTTCGGGAGAGACAGGGCAAGTGGCGTCCACGCGCGGCAAACGCTGCGAGTGGCGAATACACAACAGCATGGCTCCCATACCCCAGGCCGAGGCCAGGAGGTAAATTGCGGAGCCGAGAAAGGGCAGTTGGAACGCCGCGTAGAGCAGGAGCAGTCCGGCGAAGAGGCCGAACGCGACCCGGCCAAATCCACAGGGACGGTTGCAGCGCAGCAGCAAGGCCCCGAGAGCGAAGGCCGTGATGATTTTTCCGGTGTAGAACAGCAGTCCGCAGACGGCAAGGAGGAGGATGCCCACACCACTGCCCACGACGGTGCGCAGGAGAAGCCAGCCGAAAAGACCCATCATGATCAGGCCGAGAAAACCAACCATGGACGAGGGTGCACGGTGCTGGACCGCGACTTCCACACTGCGGGCGGTGAAACGCGGCAACATCCGGATGAGGAAAAGTCCGACAACAAATGCGGTGAAAAACTGGATGCCGAGGAAAATCCATCGCATGCGGTCGAGGTAGTTTTCCATCTCGTTTTTTTGCGAGGGGTCGCGCAACACCGCTCCGTCGATCTGCACGCCTTCCGGCACGGTGAGGGGCTGGGCTGCGCGGTCAATGAGGTCGCCATGCACGCGGGTGCCGGGCAGGAGATTGATTTCGGTTCCGCTCACGGTCAGATTCCCCAGGACTTCGGCGGCGATGCTCAGGGTGGCGCCCTGAACCAGCAGGTCGCCCTCGAAACGTCCGTTGATCGTGGCGTGGCGTCCGGCGATGAGCATCGCTTCGCCGCGGACGACGCTGTTGGTGCTGACGACGAGATTGCCGGCCCAGGCCGCGGCCCGCAGAGTGCCGTCGATCGTTCCGTCGATTTTCAGCACTTCCACGGCGGCGAGGCGGACATCGTCCTTGGCCGTGCCGCGGAAGGTGCTGCGCAGGCCGAGGGCCCACAGATCGCCTTCAAAGAGGGCATTCAGGTTGAGTTCGGAGCCGCTGAGGAACACATCTTTGCGGGCAATGCCGCTAAATTCAATGTTTTCTCCGCTTTGCCAGACCTCACGGGCGTGAATGTCTTCGGCGCGGAGGCTGAAGCCGAAGGCGAGTGCCAGAAAGAGGGTCCAGAGCTTCACGCGGGCCCCCGGTCATCGATTTCGCGAACGACGACGCGCATGCCGTGGACTTCGACCACTTCAATGGGAGCATCTTTGCCAATGTAGCCGCGGTTGGACACCACATCGTGGCGCTTGCCGTCGATGCGGGCGTAGCCGCTGGGGCGCAGATCGGTTTCGGCCACACCTTTTTTGCCGAGCAGACTCGTTTCGTCGGGGGCGGATTTGGACGTGCTTAAATCGTTCTGAAGGGAAAAGTGTTTTCCGAATCGGCTGTCGGGCAGCTTGACCAGCCAGAAGAAAAAGGCCCCGAGGGTGAGAAGAATCAGCATGAGGGAAACGACGATGCCGGTGGCGGGTCCAAAGGCCTTGAGGGCGAAGACACAGGCGACCAGGAGGCAGATGCCGCCGATGGAGCCGATGACACCGCCGGGCAGGAAGACTTCCAAGGCCATGAGCGAGAAGGCGGCGAGGGTGAGGAGCAAAAAGATAAGAGTAGGATTCATGAGGGTGGGGAGATTAGGTTGTTTTCGAGACCACGAGCCGGGCGCCCGAGATGTCGGTGACCTGTACGGCGCTGCCGGCATCGACATAGTCGCCATCGGAAAGGGCGTCCATTTCGTTGCCGTGCAGAAGAACGGTGCCGGAGGGTGAAAGGGGCGTGAGGGCCTGACCCGTTTCACCAACGAGGCTGCGCAGGCTGGCATTCGTTGCGGCGGAGGATTCGAGGGCATTGGCGAGCACGAGTTTTTTGCCGAAGAGGTCGTTGTCGCCGAGGCTGCGCAGAAAGAGGGCCAGCAGGACGCCCGCCCCGATACAGGCGAGGCCGAGAGTGGTGACGGCGGGTCCGAGGTTGCTGAAGTTGCTCAGTCCGGGCAGGTCGCCGGGATTGCCGGGGTTGCGGGAAATCATCGCCTGCAACATGCCCCAGAGCAGCAGAAAACCGCCCAGCAGGCCGACAAAGCCGAAGCCGGGGATGAAAACGATCTCCACGAGAATCAGCAACATGCCGATCACGATCAGCAGCATGTCTTCCATGCCCGACAGGCCGGCGACGTTGTGCCCGAACATGACGATCACGAACAGAATGACGGAGGTCACGCCCATCCAGCCGATGCCGGGGGAGTTGACTTCGAGATAGAACAGCCCCAGCGCGGCCATGAGCAGCAGCGGGGCGATGCGGGTGATAAAGAGGGCCAAACCGTCCGCCCAGGTGGGGATTTCCTCCAGACGGGTGGCCTGGTCCAGACCGACGAGCGCCAACATCTCGTCGAGCGATTCCACCGTGCCCTCGGAGAGCAGCGGTTTGCCATTGGGCAGAATGCGTTCGGCCTCGATATTGGTCAGGGTGAGAATATTTCCCTTTTCCGAGATGACGGTTCCGTCTTCCAGCTTGAACTCCAGCTCGCGGCGGACCATGGCGCGAATCAGCATCTCGTCGCGGCCCTTGTGCTGGGCAATGCTGCGCACGATGGCGTCCATGCCGGACTCGATCTTCTCGCGCTCGGCGTCGCCGAGGGTTTTATAGCCGTCCGGCCCGGCCATCACGGGCATGGCGTCGCCAATGACGGTGCGGGGCAACATAAAGACATGATCGGTGGCGAGGGCGATGATCGCGCCGGCGGAAAAGGCATCCGCCTCCACCAGCGTGTAGGTGGGGATGTCCAGATCGATGATCAGGCTGACAATCTCCCGCATGGTATCGATGCGTCCGCCAGGGGTGTCCATGAGCAGAACCAGGGCGTCGGCTTTTTGCGCGAGGGCGCGCTGGACACCGCGGCGGAGAATAAAGAGCTGCGGCTCGCCAATTTCCTGGTCCACGCGGATGAAGAACACTTTCGGGTTTTCGGGCCAATCATGGCTAGCACGATGGGGCGCAGGGACCGCTGGGGCCGCTTCGACAGGGGCTTCCGCGTCGCCAACAGGAGGTTCCTCCGCCACCAGGGGGAGGCAGAGCAGGAGGAAGAGAGCGGAAAAGAGGCGAAAGATTCGTGTCAGGGAAGTTTGCATGGTGTCGATCCATGAGTAGTATAGGTCACAACGCCTAAAGTAAAAGATTTAATCCAAACATGAAATTACAATCGAAACGCATTCTTGTAACCGGCGGCGGCCTGCGGATAGGCCGGGCCATCTCCCTGGCCCTGGCGCGGCAGGGGGCGGAGCTGCTGATTCACTATCGGCGGAGCAGCGACGCGGCCGAGGAGACCGCCGAGCAGATCCGGGTGTCCGGCGGACGCGCGGACACGGTCTGTGGCGACTTGATGAACGAGGAGGGCTCATTGGAGGTGCTGCGGCAGGCCCTGGCGAAGGGGCCGATCGATGGACTGGTCAACAACGCCGCCGTTTTCCACCGCACGCCGCTGGCCGGGAGCGACCGGGCGACTTTTCTCCGCGAGTTTGGCCCTAACTTGTTCGGCCCCCTCGAACTGCTGCGCGGATTTGCCGCCCAGAAACGCCCCGGTGCCGTGGTCAACCTTCTCGACCGCCGCATTGCCGCGCACGACGCCGGAGCGGTGCCCTACCAGCTGTCGAAAATCGCCCTCGCCGAGGCCACGCGCCTCGCCGCGCTCGAGTTCGGCCCCCTCCTGCGCGTCAACGGCGTTGCCCCCGGCGCGATTCTGCCTCCGCCGGAAGTTCCGAATGACCCCGACTATCTCCGCAAACACGGGGGACGCGCCCCGCTGGAGCACCGCTGCAGTCCCGAGGACATTGCCGACGCCGTGGTTTTTCTGTTTCAAGCCCCCGCCATCACCGGACAGATTTTGTTTGTCGATGCCGGACAACACCTACTGGGAAATGGAGTATGAGCGACCGCATTTACATCCGCGATCTGGCCCTGCGCTGCATCATTGGCATCTATCCCGAGGAGCGCCGCAACAAACAGGACATCATCGTCAACGTGATCATGGAAGTGGACAGCCACGCGCGCGCCGCCGCGAGCGACGACATCCGCGACGCCACGGACTACAAGACCATCACCAAGCAGCTCATCACTCTGGTGGAGGGCAGCAGCTTCAACCTGATCGAGACCCTCGCCCAGCGCTGCGCCGATGTCTGCCTGGCACCGGAGGCCGTCCAAGCCGTCACGGTCACGATCGACAAACCCGGGGCTCTGCGTTTTGCCCGCAGCGTGGCGGTGGAAATCCTGCGGCGAAAACCGTAGTCCCGGACGTCCCGGACGGGAAACCGTAG
>CAZCFM010000147.1:6116-8042 GCA_964497855.1 uncultured Verrucomicrobiota bacterium
TCCGCACTCCGCACTTCTTCCTCACTCGCCCGGTCCCTGGAGAGTCAGGATATCGATGCGGCGCGTGGAGCGGGGGTTTTTGCGGAGGATGTGCAACATGCCGCAGGTTTCGGAGCGGTGCAGGGCACCGGTGGCCACGCGATGTTCTTTGCCGCTTTGTTCCTCCACCTGAAAACGGACGCGCGGCTCGGTGAAGACGAAGGACATCTCCGCGCCGGGATCGATGGAATGGTCCTTGCCGTTGACGCTGAATTTGACGATGTGGTCCAACTCATTGCGGACAAGATTGCTCCCCACGGCCAGGCGCTCCGCCGAGGTGTTGAAGACTTCGTGGGCGATGCGTCCCTCCGGCGATTCGGCATCGGGATCGAGAACGATCAGGGCGGAACTCCATTCGGCGGGAAAGCTGTGTTCGAGCACAACGGCGGCGGGGTTTCCGGCGTCGTCGGGCAGATGTAGGACAAGGGGTTGTCCCTGGGGAATGCGGATTGTTTCACTGGTGCCGTTGCGTTGGAGAGTGACGCTGCTGAAGCCGTCTCCCTCTGCATAGAGCAGTCGGGAGGGAACACCCTGGAGCACGGAATCCTCCGTGAGGATCCCGCGGTGTGGCAGGATGTGGATGCGGACCTGCAGCGTGGGGGCTGCATCCTGGGCGCTGAGCCGCGCCGCGAACAGGAGGACAAACAGGAGGAGCTTAGGCATGGGAAAGGACGCCGAGGTGTTGCAGTTCGAGGGCGTCGATGCGGTTGAGAACCTGCCGGACAAACGCGCGTTTTTCGCGATAGTCGCCCGCGAAAAAACTGCCTTTGAATCCGGCGACGACGAGGTTGCGGAGTTGAGAGGGGTTGAGGGCGAAGTGATCGCAGGCGAGACGCAGCTCGCGGGTGACCGTGGTGTGGGAGACGAGACGGTTGTCGGTGCAGATGGTGGCGCTGAGGTTGTGTTCGACCATTTTCTTGAGGGGATGGTTGCGGATTTCCTTCAGCTCGGGAAGGGTCTGCAAATTGCTGGTGAGATTGACTTCGACGCAGATGCGGCGCTGGGCGATGGACTCGACGAGGTCGTGCACGTAGCGGTCCGGGTCGTGGATCTCGGGATGGCTCACGCGTTCGGGCGAGAAGAGAAAGGTGCCGTGGCCGATGCGGTCGGCATGGCAGTCGGTGAGGGCCTGGAAAATGGATTCGGGGCCGTAGGCCTCGCCGGCGTGCACGGTTTTGCGGAGGAAGTGGCGGTGGGCGTGCAGGTAGGCGTCGCGGTGGTCGCCGGCGGGATTTCCGTGTTCTGCGCCGGCGAGGTCGAAGGCCACGATGGGCAGGCCATGATCGTCGCGGAGACGGACGGCGGCGCGGGCGAGTTCGAGGGAGGCGGCGGCGAAGACGGCCTTGGGCGGCGCGCTGGGCATGACGCCGAAAAGGCGGTCGTAGTAGGACGACATGCCGGGCATGAACCAGCGGAGGGCGCAGACGATGATGCCAAAATGAAATTCGACGTCGGCCCCGGCGCGGACGTCGGGTTTGCGGTTGTGTTCGCTCTGGGCGGAACGGAGTCCGCGGGCGACGGCTTCGAGCACCGCCTGCATGTCGAGTCCGGTGTGTTCGTGCAGTTGCGGGGCGAAGCGGACTTCGAGGTAGCGGACGTTTTCAGCGATGTTGTCCTCGGCCAGTTCGCGGGCGACGCGCTCCAGGGCTTCCGCATGTTGCATCACGGCCACGGTGTACTGGAAGCCGGCGAGGTATTCGCGCAGGTCTTTGTAATGGCTTTTGAAAACGAGGGTGTTGAGACCGTCCTCGCTGTGGGAGGGAAGCTTCACGTTCTGTTCGCGGGCCAGGTCCAGGAGCGTGGGCAGGCGCAGCGAGCCGTCGAGATGAACATGGAGGTCGGTCTTGGGCAACTCGGCCAGATAGGCGTCGGGGATGGAGTTCATGG
>CAZCFM010000148.1:0-8028 GCA_964497855.1 uncultured Verrucomicrobiota bacterium
GATCTCGTGGGCCTGACCGTCATCACCGGCAACGCCCCCCGCGCCTACGAACTGGCCGCCGTGTTCCGCGCCCGCGGCATCCCCGTGGTCCTCGGCGGACCCCACGTCACCCTGGCCCCCGACGACGCCCGTCCCCACGCCGACAGCCTCGTCCTCGGTCTCGCCGAAGTCTCCTGGCCCCAACTCCTGCGCGACTGGCGCGACGGAAACCTGAAGCCCCTCTACGACCGGCAACCCGACTTCAATCTCGTCAGCCCCTTTCCCGACCGCAGCGTTCTGCCCCGCCACAAATATATCACCGACGCCGTGTTCGAGGCCAGCCGCGGCTGCCAGCACGCCTGCGACTTTTGCGTCTCCCCCGCCGCCTGGGGACGCACCGTCTGGTTTAAACCGGTCGCGCATGTGGTCGAAGACATCCGCCGCCACGGCAAAAAACGCATCATCTTCGTGGACCTGAATCTCATCTCCAGCCGAAACTACGCCCTGGAGCTGTTCCACGCCCTCACGCCCCTCGGCGTCAAATGGTTCGGCCTCTCCACCACCCGCATCACCTCCGACCCTGAGCTGCTAGACGCCTGCGCGCGCAGCGGCTGCACCGGACTGCTCATGGGCCTCGAAAGCATGGACCCGAAGGCCCTCTCCAGCATGCAAAAAGGCTTCAACCGCCCCGACGATTTTGCCGGCGTGGTCGAAGCCCTGCACGCCAAAGGCATCGCCCTGCAGGGCTGTTTTGTGTTCGGTGTGGACGGTGAATCAGAGGAGGTTTTCGAACGCACCGCCGCCTTCGCGATCGAAGCCGGCGTCGACCTTCCCCGCTACGCCATCAGCACCCCCTTCCCCGGCACGCCCCTCTACAAACGCCTGGAGGCCGAGGGCCGCATCCTGCACAAGGACTGGTCCAAATACGACGGACAACACTGCGTCTTCCAGCCCCTCGACATGAGCCCCGAACGCCTCGAGCGCGGCGCCGAAGCCGCCTGGAAACTCACCTACTCCGCCCGCGGCTGCTGGCAACGCATCCGCAAAAGCCCCGTTTCCCTCCCCCTCTCCCTCCTCACCAACCTCACCTACCGCCGCTACGCCCACAACCTCCACAAATTCTACACCTGCGACTGGGGACTTGCGAGGGAAGGACTTTGTCCCTGAAACTCCTGATCCTCCATCCCTGCGTGGGGCGGCGCGTGGGGCAGACCCGCTACATCCGCACCTGGAGCATGCAGCCCCTGCCCGCCGCCCAGATCGCCGCCATCGCCCGCGCCACCCTCGGCAACCGCGTGCAAATCCACTTCATCGACGACCGCTTCGAGCGCATCGACGAGTCCCTCGACGTCGACCTGGTCTGCCTGAGCATCGAAACCTACACCGCCCGCCGCTGCTACCAGATCGCCTCCGCCTTCCGCCGCCGCAAGATTCCCGTCGTCATGGGCGGCTTCCACGCCACCCTCTGCCCCGGGGAGGTCCTGCGCTTCGCGGACGCGGTGGTCGCCGGCGAGGCCGAGGAAACCTTCCCCCGCCTCCTCGACGATTTTCTCGCCGGAAACATGCAGCGCCTCTACCGGGCCGACGAGCGCCCCGCCGCACGCATCCGTCCCGACCGATCCATCTTCGCCAGCAAACCCTATCTCCCCGTCGGCCTCGTCGAATACTCCCGCGGCTGCCATTTCCACTGCGACTTCTGCGCCATCACCGCCGCCTTCCGCGCCACCCACCGCCATTCGCCCGTCGCCCAGGTCCTCTCCGAAGTCGACGAACTCTGGCGCGGACGCGGCATGATCTTTTTCGTGGACGACAACTTCGCCTCCGATCCCGCCGCCGCCCTCGAACTCTGCCACGCCCTCAAAGGCCGCGGCGTCCGCTGGGTCAGCCAGGCCAGCAACACCGCCGCCTGGACCCCCGGCCTCCTCGACGCCATGCGCGACAGCGGCTGCCTCGGCGTCCTCATCGGCCTCGAAAGCCTGCACGACGAAGCCCTCCTCGGCATGCACAAACCTTTCAACATCCAGCGCGGCGGCCACCTCGAAACCCTCGCCCGCTTCCGCGACGCCGGCCTGCGCGTCTACGGCACCTTCATCTTCGGCAACGACTCCGACACCCCGGACATCTTCGACGAAACCGTCGACTTCGCCATAGCCCAGGGCCTCTTCATCGCCGCCTTCAACCACATCACCCCCTTCCCCGGCACGCCCCTCTATCAGCGCCTCCGCGACGAGGGTCGCCTCGTCTACGACGCCTGGTGGATGGACGAAGCCTACCGCTACAACGAAATTCCCTTCACGCCCAAAGGCATGGACCGCGAAACGCTCGAAAGCGGCTGCCTCAACGCCCGCAAGCGCTTTTACAGCTGGCCCTCCATCGCCAAACGCTTCGCGAATCACCCCATCCTCCGCCGCGGCGGACGCATGGCCTTCAACTACTGGGTCATCAACGCCATGCACCAAAAGGACACCGTCGGACGCAGCGGAATGCCCCTCGGCGACCGCAACGACACCCGCCCCCTCCACGAGGTGGACGCGTGAACTGGCGTCCGGCCACGCCCGACGACACGGAGGCCCTCCTCCAGCTCAGCCGCGAACCCATGCCCGGCAACATCCAGCTCGTCTGGGGCTTTCGCGAACTCTCCGCCCCGCCCGGATGCTCCGACCTCCGCGTCTACCTCGCTGAAACCAACGGCCAACCCCTCGCCCTCGCCATGACCTGGGTCTGGCCCGACGGATCCCGCTACCTCGCCAGCCTCCGTTTATCCCCCGCCATGCGCGGACGCCCCGGACGCGAACACTGGACCCAAGGCTACCGCGACGTGCTCGACGGCACCGACTTCGCCTGGACCAGCATCGGACGCGACAACCTCCCCGCCCGCCGCCTGCTCGAACGCGGCGCCTCCTGGCTTCCCCGCTACGTCCCCCGCCTCGAACTCACCACCTGGTTCCTGCCACTGGCCCGGGGCAACGGCCAAACGCCCGACGCCGAACTCGCCGCCCGCAGACTTACACCCCTTCCCCACCGCCACGCCGCCATCGTCGGCGGACGCGGCTTCAGCTACGCCATCGCCCGCGCCCTGCGTCTGCTGCCGCCTCCCGGACAGGAACTCCGCCTCCTCTCCGCCACAACGCCCGTTTCCACCCGGGACCTGCGCGGCTACGACGGCCTCCTCGTCGTCTTCCCCGCCGACAAAGCCCCGCACCCGCCCTTCCGCTGCGGCACCTGGCACAGCACCATCTACCAGGTCCAGTGGAATCCCGATCTTCCCCCCGCTCCCCTTCCGGCTTTGGAGGCCGCATGGTTATGAGCCTCCACTGCCAAACCCTCTGCCCGCGCGACCTCGACGCCCCTGTCGCCACCGCCATGTGGGATCTGTTTTTCCACTACTACACGGGCACTACCCGCGACGCCTTCGAGGCCGATTTCCGCGACAAGGACCACATCTTCCTCGTCTGGGACGGCCCCCGCCTCGTCGGCTTCAACAGCCTCAAACGCATCGACTCCGACGGCGAGCGCGTCGCCGTCTCCGGCGATCTCATCATGGCCGCCGAAGCCCGCGGCCTCGCCTCCGCCGCCCTCTTCCGCGCCTGGGCCGACGTCCTGCGCGGCCGCTGCGACTGGTGGTGTTCCCTCGCCTCCGGTCCCCGCACCTTCCGCATCCCCTTCCTCTTTTTCCATCGCGTCACTCCCGACATCCATGGCGACGAAAGCCCCGCCGAACGCGAACGCCGCCACCGCTTCGCCCGCGCCGCCTACGGCCCCGCCTACGACGAAACCACCGGCATCGTCCGCCTCCCCCAGGCCTACACCCTCCGCCCCGAACAGGACAGCCTCCGCGACGCCTACCCCCTCGACGCCCTCTTCCGCGCCCGCAATCCCGGCTGGACCCGCGGCGACGAACTCGTCTCCCTCGTCTCCCTCCACCCCGACAACTGGCACCCCCGAGCCCTCCGCCTGCTGTCTTGATCCATTCCAATCCGCCCCTCCGGTTTTTTTTCGTTGCGAATGCTCCTTCTCCCTATAGGTTGAAAATCATGTCGTTGTTTTCTCGTTTGAAAAAAATTCTGCTGTGGATGGTTCCCCCTCACTTTCTGCTCGTCCTGCTGGCCGGGCAGGCGCTTGTCTTCTTTTTCCTGCAAAGCCGGCAAGTGACCCCTGAACAGTTGATCCTCAGCGGAGTCGCCCTGCGCAATGGGGAGCTATGGCGTTTATTCACGTTTCTCGTTTTCCCGATGAGTCTGCAGCCCCTCTGGTTCGCACTCGGAATCTACATCACCTGGATGATGGGCTCGGCGCTCGAAGAGGCCTGGGGTTCTCCTCGCTTTTTCCTGTTCATACTGACGGGCTGGTTGGCCACCGTGGTGGTGTGCTGGTTTTTCCCCTATATTCCAGGAACCAACATCTACATCAATGGGGCCTTCACCCTCGCCTTCGCCCGCTTCTACCCCGATATGGAATTCCGCGTTTTCTTTGTCGTCCCCGTCAAAGTGAAATACCTGGCGATGTTTGTCTGGGCCGGGTACATCCTCGGACTCCTCGTCTATCCACTCGCGGCAAAAGCCCTCCTCTTTGCAGGCATCCTGCCCCATTTCCTCTTTTTCGGAAAAGACATGCTCCTCGATGCCCGGAACCGCTTCCGAAAACAACGTTTTCAAAAAGCCTCCCGTTCGGGTGAACTGAGCGTCCTGCATATCTGCACCGTATGCGGCACAAACAATGTGCGCGACCCCGATCTGCAGTTCCGCTACCGCAACGGGGTTTGTATCTGTGAACACTGCCTACTAAAAGAAAAGACATGAAAAAGCACCCCTTTCTCTTCGTTACCATCCTTCTGCTGATGCTTGGTTCCCTTATTCTCCTCTTGAAAAGATCCTTCGCTCCACAAACCCGTGTCCAGGAAGGAAACGCCAGCGGCATTCTCCATCTCGGCAACGGCGACGAACCGGAGAGCCTCGATCCCCATCTGACAACCGGTGTCCCCGAGTACAACATCATCAGCGGACTGATGGAGGGGCTGCTGCGCGAAGATCCCAAAACCCTGAAACCCACCCCCGGCGTCGCCACCCACTGGGAAGTCTCCGAGGACGGCAAAACCTACGTCTTCCACCTCCGTCCCGATGCCAAATGGTCCAACGGCGATCCCGTGACGGCCGAGGACTTCGTCTTCAGTTTCCGCCGCATCCTCTCCCCCAAACTGGCCGCCGAATATGCCTACATGCTGCATATTCTGAAAAACGCCAAAGCCTACAACGAAGGCCGTCTCGAAGATCCCTCCGCCATCGGCGTGCGCGCGGCGGATGCCCACACCCTCGTCATCGAACTCGAAAACCCCGCCCCCTATTTCCTGGGCATGCTCAACCACCATTCCTACTACCCCGTTCATGCCGCCACCCTCCGCAAACACGGCGACCCGGAAAACCGGGACAACCCCTGGGCCCGCCCCGGAAACTACGTCGGAAATGGCCCCTTTACCCTCGCGGAATGGCAAATCAACCAGCACATCCACATCGCCAAAAGCGACACCTACTGGAACAAGGACAAGGTCCGCCTCAACGCGATTTTCTTCTACCCCATCCAGGACGAACAAACCGAGGAACGCATGTTCCGCGCCGGCCTCCTCCACAAAACCGAAAACGTGCCCCTGACCCGGATCGACCGCTACCGACGTGAAGACAAAGCCCTTTTTCGCTCGCATCCCTATCTCACCACCTACTACTACCTCTTTAATACCAGCCGCAAACCCTTTGACGATGCCCGCGTCCGCCGCGCCTTGTCCCTCGCCCTGCAGCGCGAGGTCATCACCGAACGCGTCCTCAAGGCAGGCCAGCTCCCCGCCCTCTGGTTCACCCCGCCCGGAACGGCTGGCTTTGAACCCTCGCAAAAACTGACCGAAGACCTCGACGAAGCCCGCCGACTCCTCGCCGAAGCCGGGTATCCCGGGGGCAAAGGCTTTCCCAAATTCAGCATCCTCTACAACACCCGCGAAAGCCACCGTTCGATCGCCCAGGTCATCCAGCAAATGTGGAAACAAAACCTCGGCATCGAATGCGAACTCGTCAACCAGGAATGGCAGGTCTACATGGTCTCGCGGCGCGAAAAAAACTTCGACGTCGCCCGCGCCGGATGGTCCGGGGATTATGCGGACCCACACAACTTTCTCGACCTCCATCTGAGCGGCGGCGGCAACAACCACAGCGGATGGGGCGACCCGGCCTACGATGAACTCATTGCCAAAGCCACCGCCGAACGCGACAACGCCAAACGTTTTGCCCTCTACGACGAGGCCGAAGCCATTCTCCTCCGCGACATGCCCGTCCTCCCCATCTACTGGTACACCCGCAACTATCTCATCGCCCCCTCCGTCAAAGGCTGGGACACCAATATTCTCGATCGCCACGACTACAGCGAAGTCTGGCTGGACCCAAACGCCAAATGAAAATCCTGACTCCCTGCCTGTTGGTTCTTCTGTTGTTTCAAGGTGCCTGCGGTCGACGTGAGGCCTCTCCGCGCGAATCCCGCGCGGACGCGGCCATCCGTGAAGGCATTCTCCTCCGGGGAAATGGTCCTGAAGTCGAAAGCCTCGACCCACACCTCGCAACCTCCGTCAGCGCGGGAAATGTCTTGATCAATCTTTTTGAAGGTCTGACCCGCCTGCACCCGGAAACCCTCGCCCCCGAACCCGCCATCGCCGAGCGCTGGGACATCTCCGAGGACGGACTCCGCTACACCTTCCACCTGCGCGAGTCCACTTGGTCGGATGGAACCCCCTTGGGCGCGGAGGATTTCGCCTATTCCTTCCGACGCCTTCTCAATCCGGCCCTTGCGGCCTCCTATGCCTCCATGCTGTTCCCGATACAAAACGCGCGCACACTTCCGGAGGAACTGGGCGTCGAAGTGATCGATGTGCGCACCCTTCAGATAACCTTGGAACGCCCCACGCCCTATTTCCTTTCCCTCTTGGCCCACTGGAGCGCCTTCCCCGTGCCCCGGCATGTTCTGGAAAAATGGGGCGGGGCAGATAGTCGCTCCGGAGCTTGGATTCGCCCCGAAAACATGGTGGTGAACGGACCCTTCCTTCTGACCGAGTGGCAACCCGAACGCGTCCTGCGCATCCGCCGGAATCCCCGCTACTGGGATATCGATTCCGTGCGCCTTCAGGGCGCGGATTATATGCCCATTCCTGTTCCCGAAACCGAAGAACGGGCCTTTCGCGGAGGCGATCTCCACCTGACCTACACCCTCCCACGGCACCGTCTGAGCGCCTGGCGTGAACAACGGCCCGAGGCTCTGCGGGTCGACCCCTATTTGGAGTCCGTCGGCTATGTCGTGCGCCTGGCTCACCCTCAATTGTCGGATGTGCGCGTGCGTGAAGCCCTGAGTCTGGCCCTCGACCGACGTTTGTTGGTGGACAAAGTCCTCTACGCGGTGCGCGAACCGGCCTTTTCCTATGTTCCTCCGGGAACCGCTGGATATCAGCCCTCTTTCCTCTTGCAGGAAAACCGTGAAAAAGCCAGAGCTCTGTTGGCCGCCGCAGGTTTTCCCGGAGGCAAAGGCCTCCCTCCCCTGAATCTGATTTTCTCCACCGGACAGGACACCGTTCGCATCGCCGAAGTCATCCAGCAACAGTGGAGAGAGGCCCTGGGCGTGGAAATCGTCCTCAACAATCTGGAACGACAAACCTATTTCCAGATGCGGAAAGAGGGAAATTTTGATCTCTGCTTTTTTGGATGGACAGGGGATTTTGTTGATCCCGAAACCTTTTTGGGCCTCTGGATAAGTGGTGCAGGCACAAATTACGCCCGCTGGCAAAATCCTGCGTATGATGATCACATTGCATCCGCAAACCATTCAGGTCCCGAACGCATGAAGCGACTCCAGGAAGCCGAAAAAATCCTTCTTCAAGAATTTCCAATAATCCCCCTCTATTTTGGGGCCACACAGTTCCTCAAGGATCCCCGCTTGCAGGGCTGGTATCCCAATCTCCTCGATCAGCATCCCCTTCGCGCAGTGTACTGGCAGGAGTAACCCGGCATCACGTCACCTGCCGCA
>CAZCFM010000149.1:0-4772 GCA_964497855.1 uncultured Verrucomicrobiota bacterium
AAATTATACACCCAAACCCCATTGCCGTTGAGAGGTGTTGGGGTTCAGGGGTTGCGGCGGGAGTTGACCCAGTTGGGGCGGTGCAGCGTGGGTTCGCGCTCCGATCCGCCACCCGCGAGCAGCCGGTCGGCGCATTCCCAGCCCTGCGCCCAGGCGTGGTCCTGGTTCGACACCTCGTACTTCCAGGCTCCAAAACGCCCGCGGCTGTAAATATCCCGCGTCTCAAACGCGCGCAACAACGGGTCCACCCGTCCATCCCGTCCCAGGAAGGGCGTCGGATAGCCCTGCGGCAACCTGCGGTGTACGGTGGACAACAGCTCCGTGCCCTCCGGAATTAATCCATCCTCCCGCAGGGCCCGCAGCGTAAACTCAATCAGCCCGGCGGCATCCACCGGTTTCGCGGGACTCTCCGCCGTCTCGGTCATCAGCGACCACTGCCGTCCCGGCTCCGGCACGTTGTAGGGGCTGTAATGACTGAAAACGGTGACTCGGTAATACGGACTGTTGGACTCGGGGAAATACATCCAGCATTTTCCCCGCAGATGATCCGGCACCTGCCCGGCGAGTCCCACTCCCACAATATGCGTACTGGAATAACGCAACGCTTTGGCCTCCGTCTCCGGCACGACGCCGGGACAGAGCGAAATCAGCCGGTTCAACGGCAGGGTGCTGATGAGGTGTCGATACCGAATCCGCGTACCAGACGCCGTGGTCACGCAGCGGGCCGCAGGATCGATGTGCGACACGTTTTCCCGTAAATGAAGGCGTTCGGACGGCAACATTCCCGCCACGGCTTTCCAGACCGCACCCGTTCCGCCGCGTTTGGGGAAGCGGAACATCGCGTTGGGCCCCCAGCTTTTGTGGTCCTCTCCGCTGGCGAGCGACGCCCGGACCTTGTCCAGATCCGGCGGGGCCACACGTTCGCCCACCCACTGGGCATCCATTTCTTCCGGCGGATAGGCCCAGACCTTGAAATTGTAGGGCCGGAGGAACATCCCGGCGATGCCCTCCCCGAAACTGCGGTCAATCCACTCGCCAAATGAGGCCGCCACTCCCCCTTTTGCAGCTTCCAACCCGCGCAAACAGCATTCCTGGTCGGCGGCATCGAGTCGGTGGAGGTTGTATTGAAACGGATAGGGCACCCAGCGGCGGCGAATCCAGATCCAGCTCTCGCGCGGATGCTGCAGCCACCCTTCGGGCCCAAGGGCCTCGTCCATCAGGCGGTCAAAACGCTCGTAGTGGGAAAACTGCACATGTCCGCCCAAATCCCAGGTGAACCCGGCCGGGTCCACAAACGACGACGCCAATCCACCCGCCTCGTTTTCGGCCTCCAATACCAGATACTCAGCACCGGCATCGCGACAGCGCAGCGCAGCACCGAGACCCGTGGGACCCGCACCGAGAATGAGGATGTCAGTAGATGTCATCTCCGGCCTCATAAAGGGGAATCCCAGGTTCGCAAGGTGTTTTCTGCAAAAAGGGCCGATAAAACGGATGGTCAAACCGCGGATCGACCAACAGGGCCCGCCCCGAGTCTTCTGGACCCCGAATCACCCGCCCCAGCGCCTGCAGGACCCGCACCAGTCCGGGGACGGTGTAGGCCAGCCCGAATCCGTCCTCGCCCTGCTCCTGATACCAGGCGCGCAGCAGTTCGCGTTCGCGGGTGACCGCCGGGAGGCCGATCGACACCACCACAACGGTACTGAGCGCCCCACCCGGCAAATCAATTCCTTCATTCAGAACCCCACCCAATACCGCCAATCCGGTAACAACCCCCGGAGACTTCCGAAACGGCAGCAGAAACTCGCGGGCCGCCTCCTCCTGAAGTCCGCGTGGCTGCGCCTGAACCGGCCCCAGCCACAAATCGTGTTCGGGAAGTCGTTTCCTGACCTCCTCGAGCATATCAAAAGAGGGCAGGAACACCAAAGCCTTGCCCGGAGACTCCGACAGAAACGCCTGAATCCGCGCGGCCAACCGGTCGTACACCTCCGCCCCCCTGGATTTCCAGACGATGGGAATGCTTTTTTCCACCTGAATGGGGAAACGCGATGGATCAAACGGCGACGGCAAAACGATTTCCCGGTTTTCCGGCAACGCTCCAGTCAGCCTCCGGAACACGGGCAAGGGCTCCAAGGTGGCCGAACAGAAAAATAGGGCGTGCAGTTCGCTAAAACGCTCATTCAGCCAGGGCGCGGGGTCGCGGCAGAAACTGCGCAGGGTTTGTCCCTCGCGAAAATACACCTGCGAAGGCTGCCGACGCTCCACGCTGAGGGAAAAACTCCGGAATTGACGATACAACTCGTCGCGGGGGTCGTTGGGCTGCCGTGGACTGGTCCCAAAGGACAGTTCCAGCGCCTCCGCCGCCCTGCGGCAGGTTTCGGCGAGGTTCAGGGGGGGATTTTGACCAACTTTTGGACTCCCATCCTCCTCCAATTCAGCGCGTTGGTATTCGCGAAAGGCCTGGCGAACCCGCTGCAGGAAGGGCGTCAAGCCCCGCAGAAGCTGGGCATCCTTCGGGGACAGGCTGCGCAGATCGAGCCGTGCTGAGAGCATGTCACGGCTACGTTCCGGCAGATGGTGGGCTTCATCGATCAGCACGCCCAGTGTCTCCGGGGCTTCGGACATCCACTGTTCAAGGCGCGCGGAGGGGTCGAAGGCATAGTTCAGGTCCCCGATGAGCACATCGGCCTCCCGAATCGCGTTCAGCAAAAAGGCGTGGGGACAGAGTTCGTACGCGGCCGCGACCCGCAGCCAGGCTTCCGTGTCCCAGTGGGATTCCAGCCGAAGGGCCGACAGGGCCTGGGGCAATCGATCAAAAAAGCCGAGGGCCAAAGGACAGATAGCACAATCACAGGGAGAACCGCTGTGCCGGCACACCCGCTCCCGGGCCTCCAAGGTCAGAGCCCGAAGTTTCGCACCGCGCTCCAGCAGTAACTGGACGGATTCAGAGAAAACCGTTTTGCCGGTATTCCGGCAACTCGCGATGAAGATTTTCCGGAGTCGGCCCTCCCCCATGGCCTGCAGGAGGGGCACGAGAAGGGCGAGGGTTTTTCCGACGCCGGTGGCCGCCTGGGCGTAGAGTCGGCCGCCCTGGCGCAGGGTGCGGGTGGCGGCCTCCATGAGTTCCGTTTGACCGGGACGGCGTTCGGGATGGGGAAAGGCAAGGTCGCGAAGGCTGGCGTCGCGGAGTTCCCGCCAGGTGGTCAGGGAGCTGTTGAACTCCCACCAGCGCTGGCAGGCCGTGTCCACCTCCCGATCCAGCTCCTCCGGAGAGAAGTCCAGGTCGAGCATGCGTTCCGCGTCCCGCGTGTCGGGGGAGGCATAGACCAGCCGGGCACGCGGGCAGCGGCCCTGCTGTTTCCACCACATCCAGGCGTAGATCAGGGCTTGCAGTCGATGAACGGAGTGGTCCAGCGGAAGGGAATCGTCCGTCTCGCGGGTGGTTTTAATTTCTTCGATGACCGTCTGTCCGTCCTCGGTGGCGACTCCATCGATGCGCCCAAAAAGCTCCATGCTGTCCCGCCAGGTGCAGCGGAGACTGACTTCTTTTTGATAGTCCTCGCCACGGCTTTGCTGCACGCGCTGATGGGTGCGGATGCCGTCGATGCCCCGCAGAAGGCTGAAGTGACGGGCCCCCAGATTTCCGCTGCGCCCGGCGAAAGCGGCGAGTTCGGAGACCGCCACGCGGGCGGGGGCGGGAACGCTCACGGGTAGTTGCCGGGGTGGTCCAGGCCGGTGTTTTCCGGAAGACCAAACAGCAGGTTCATGTTTTGCACGGCGCTCCCGGCCTGACCCTTCATCAGGTTGTCGATGTGGCTGACCACGCGCAGCAGGCCGGTGCGTTCGTCGGCGTCGACAATCAGATAGCAGGAGTTGCTGCCGCGCACATGGGCGGTGCCGAGCCCGGTGGCGGCGGAGCGGTCAAAAATTTTCACAAAAGAGAAACCCGCGTAGAAATCGCGGTAGAGGGCCACGAGTTTGTCGCGGGTCATGCCGGCATCGAGGCGTCCGTAGAGGGTGGAGAGGATGCCGCGGGTGGTCGGAACGACCTGGGCGGTGAAGGTGAGGGCCACGGGTTTGCCGCCGAGTTTTCCGAGATTCTGTTCCACTTCGCAGACGTGCTGGTGACCGCTCAGGCGGTAGGCGTTCATGTGGTCGTGGCGGGCGGGGAAGTGGAAAAGCGGGCTCACTTTTTTGCCCGCGCCGGACACGCCGGTTTTGCAGTCGGCAATCAGCTGGGAGGGATCGACGATGCCCGCTTTGAGGGCGGGCGCGAAACCCAGCAGCACGCTCACGGCGAAACAGCCGGGGTTGCCAACGATGTTGGCGTTGGCAAAGCCGCCGAGGCCCAGCTCGGGGAGTCCGTAGACGGATTCGGGCAGCAGGTCCGGGGCGGCGTGGGCGGGGTCGAGGTTGATGCGCCGGGCGTATTCGGCGTAGTCTTCCGGATTACGGAAACGAAAATCGCCGCTGAAGTCGATGATTTTGGCGCCGCGGGCACGTTCGGCGGCGGCGAGTTTCATGCCCACTTTGTCGGGCGTGGAGAAAAACACCACGTCGAAGTCCTGTTGGGCTTCCGGGGCGTCGGGAGGATAAATGATCTGGTCGATGTGGCCGAGCAGGTGCGGATAGACCTGGGTGATGGGCACATTCACATCGTCCTTGGCCACGAGGCAGGCGATGTTCACCTCCGGATGACGGAGGAGGATTTCGATGAGACCGACACCGCCGTAGCCGCCGGCGCCGACAATTTTTGCTTGGATCATGGGGAG
>CAZCFM010000149.1:4872-7995 GCA_964497855.1 uncultured Verrucomicrobiota bacterium
GACCGACACCGCCGTAGCCGCCGGCGCCGACAATTTTTGCTTGGATCATGGGGAGGTCAGGGGGGGAGAGAGGTTAGAGGGGAGAGGTCAGAGGGGAGAGGTCAGAGGGAAGAGAGCAGAGAGAGGGGAGCAAAGAAAAATAGAGAGTGCACTCTTTAAAGTCAACGCCGGGCGATTCAAGACCGAATGCGGAAGCATCCATCCGGTGAGCGTTTTAGGATTGCACAACCATTTCAGATGCCTTACAGTTGTAAATATGAGTAAGGCGAACGCATACACCATCAAGATAACCTCCAAGAGGCAGGCGACTTTTCCGAGACTTGTCCTGGAGTCATTGGGGTTGAAAGCCGGCGACCAACTCGTCTTGCGGGAATCCTGCGGATCGTATGTCCTGGAACCTGTTCCCGGCACTCCCCCGCGGCCTCGGACCCTGGCAGACCGGATCCCGGAAACTACCCCGCCCCTGGATATAACCACCTTTCGACAATTTCCGCCTTATGACCCACGGTTACGCGATTGACACATCCATCCTCGTTCGACTCGTAACGGGACATCCTCCTGAAGTGGCGGAGTCTCTTTATTCCGAATTGGAAAAAAGACACCGCAATGGAAACCGCTTTTTCGCTGACTCCATGGTCATTGCGGAAGCCTATGTCGCCATACAACACCACTATGCCATCCGAAAAGCCGAGGTGCGGACCTCCTTGACCGATCTTCTGGAGAAGGGCATTGTTGCACCTTTGGATGGGCCTCCTGTTCTCGCGGCCCTGCGCTCCACGACCGGCGCAGGTTTGGTGGATCGCCTCATTGTGCTTCGAGGTCAAACACGGAATCTTGTCACCCTGACCCTGGACCAAAAAATGGCCAAGCTGGATGGGTGCGAACAGATTGTACTGCAGATGTGAATCTGGTCTTGAAACAGTAGACTACTCCCCCTCGACCACAAGCGCGGCTTTGCGGACTTCGCGGATGTACTGGTCGATGCCGCGGGCGATGGCGCGGGCGGTTTTCTCGCGGTGTTCGGCGTTGGCGAGCAGCAGGCCCTCGCTCTGATGCGAGAGGAAACCCACTTCGACGAGGGCGGCGGGGGCCGAAGCGTCCTTGAGCACGGAAAAGCGGGCGTGGCGGACGCCGCGGTCGTCCATGAATTTTCCGGCGACCAGTTCCTTCTGGATCAAGTGGGAGAGCAGAAGGTTGGCGCCGTTGTGACGGTTGCCGGGGTGGGTGATCGTGTCGACGCGCGACCCGGGAGCCTGGTTGGTGGAGGGGTGGCCTGGAAGCGCGAGGGAAAAGGTTTCCGCGCCTTTGGCCGTCGTCACGTTGCCGGAATTGGCGTGAATGCTCACAAACATATCGGCTTTCCAGGTGCGGGCGCGGCGGGGGCGCTCCTCCAAGCTGAGAAACTGGTCCTGGTGGCGGGTGAGGAACACGGTGTGGCCGGCGGCGGTCAGGTGGGCGCGCACGCGAAGGGAAATGTCGAGAACCACGGCTTTTTCGAGCAAGCCCGTGGGCGAAACCGCGCCGCCGTCTTCACCGCCATGGCCGGGGTCCAGCACGATGATGCGATGGCCTTTGGTTTTCAAAACATCGGTGGGACGCAGGATGGGCTTTAAACTGTTGTCCACGTCCACGGGCGCGAGCGACCACAGTCCTTTGTGCACCGTCACCGGCTCATTCAGCCAGAGCAGGGTGCCGTTGACGAGGGCGCGGCGGCTGTCCTTCTCCAGCACGAGACGGTGCTGCTGACCCTGCAAAATGATTTGGGTCTCGGTGACCTGAATGCGTCCGAAGCCGTAGTCGCGGGCAAAACGCTTCACCGCCACCGGTTGAGGAAGGGCAGATATCTTTTTATCTGGTGCGTCGGGGGGCGGGCGACCGGACGCCAGCAGGGGTGACACGGAACAGCCTCCCGCCAGCGCCAGCAGGGCGAGGAGGGTTCGAAAATGCATCTGCGGGTTCTCTCCAACCCGCAGACATGAATCAAGGAAATTCCACAAGGGGTTTTCCGTTGCTTCCGGCGGACAGGTCGCTAGGTTTACGGAATGGCCGATTCCACCCTGCTCCATTTTTTCAACACGTTTGCTCCGCACGACTGCACGATGAAGGGAACCGACCTTTTCCGCACGGGAGCTGTTGGGCGGATCACGAGCGAAAACGACACGTTTTCGGCCACGGTTCGCGTTGCGGGAAAATCGTATCCCTGCGAAATATCATGCGCACCCCCGGACTTCACCCCGGGCACGCTGTGGTGCAACTGCCGCGTTTTCGTCGAGCAGGACGGTCTGTGCGAGCACCTTTTTGCCTTCGCCCTCGCTCTCGACAGTCTGATCCATGGCAAAAAACCTTCCCCGGCTCTCCCTTGGAAAGAACTGATGATGCCACCTATTCCGTACGGCGTCCCGACCCCAATCCGCGTGCGTTCCCCGCAACCCTTGTTCCTGCACTACGTACTCGACCGAGATTCCTTTTTGCATGCACGCGGAATCACGGTTGCACTGTTCAACGAGAAAACGAACAAAAGCGGGTTCAGCCACATCACCCCGATCACGATCAAACGGGCTTTTGCACTCGAACCCTCCGAGCTGGAACTGCGCATCCTCGGACGGCTGCTGACCCTGCAGTGCGAAGTCGGAACTTTGAACTCCTACACTATCAATTCCAGCAAGTTTTTCATTCCACACCACCATTTTCTGAGCCTCTTGCACGACATGGCCCTGGACGGAAGATTGCATCTCGACTGGGCGCAAGACAAGCCCAACCTCGATGACATTGACAGCCTCCGCGATGCAACCCACGAAGAAGAGTGGGAGTGTGTCGTACGCGCCGAAAAAAACGAGTTTGGCCTTCGCGTTGATGGCGTCCTGCGCAACGGCGCTCGGCATGGGGCGCTGGAGGATGTGCTCGCCTACCACCCGTTGGGCATATTGTTTTGGGAGGATCGTTTCACCCGCGTCAGCAATCCCAGACTGATCGAGTGGGTCAAAAACCTCCACAAAAGCCGCCCCGAGGTCCCCAGCACCGACATTCCGGACTTCATCAAGACCCTCCACAGCTTTCGCAACACCCCACCCACCGAACTTCCCCCAGAAATCGCCTTCGAGGAAATCCGCAGTCCGCCCCTCT
>CAZCFM010000150.1:0-7912 GCA_964497855.1 uncultured Verrucomicrobiota bacterium
GTTCAGCCCACGTCGATGATCGAGGGATCGTAGTCGGCGGGCGCTTCGTAGCCCAGGAGATTGAAGAGCGTGGCGGCCAGCGAACTGATGCCCATCCCTTTGCGATCGGAAACGCGGATGTTGCATTTTCCGTCGGGATCGTAGAAATACACGGGCACAGGATTGAGCGTGTGGGAGGTCTTGGACTGCGGCGTGCCGTCTTTGCGGATCTTGATCGAGCCGTCTTTGTTGTGGTCGTACATCTCGTCCGCATTGCCGTGGTCGGCCGTGATCACGAGCACCGCGCCGGCTTTTTTCGCGGCCTTCATCAGACGCCCGATGCAGAGGTCGGTGGCTTCCACCGATATTTTGACGGCTTGCAAGTCGCCCGTGTGGCCGACCATGTCGCCGTTGGGGTAGTTGATGCGGATCACATCGTGTTTGTTGCCCGCGATGGAGTCGAGCACCACGTCGGTGATCTCGGCGCATTTCATCCAGGGACGCTCGGAGAAGCTGACGTTGTCGCCGGGAATCTCGACGTAGGTTTCGAGCGCCTCGTTGAATTTTCCGCTGCGGTTGCCGTTGAAGAAGTAGGTCACGTGCCCGTATTTCTGGGTCTCGCTGATGGCGAGCTGCTTGAGGCCGGCGTCCGCGATGTACTGGCCCATGGGACGGTCGATCTGCGGCGGGGTGACGAGGAAGCGGCGGGGAATTCCGAGTTCGGCGTCGTACTGCATCATGCCGGCGAAAAGCACGTTCGGAACCGTGCCGCGCTCGATCTTGTCGAAGTCCTTCCCGGCATCAAAGGTCTTGCTGATCTCCATGGCGCGGTCGCCGCGGAAATTGAAGAGCACCACCGCGTCGCCGTCTTTGATTTTGCCGATGGGCGCGCCGTTTTTGACGATGACAAACTCTTTGAGGTCCTGATCGAGCACGCCCGGGGTCTCGGCGCGGAGAGTGTTGACGGCCTCGAGGGCGGAGGCGAAGGGGCGTCCGATGCCGTGGACGTGGCAGTTCCAGCCGCGCTGCACCATGGCCCAGTCGGCCTCGTAGCGGTCCATCGTGATGTAGAGGCGTCCGCCGCCGGAGGCAATCGCGAAGTCGCCGCCCTTGGCGTTCAGCTCGGACATGCATTTTTCGATGCGCTCAATGTAACGCTCGGCGGAGACCGGGTCCACGTCGCGCCCGTCGAGCATCGTATGCACCCGCACGGTGGCGACGCCGTCTTTCTGCGCCTGGACGAGCATGGACTCGAGGTGGCGGATGTGGGAGTGAACGTTGCCGTCGGAGAGCAGTCCCATGAAATGAAGGGTGCCGCCGGAGGTCTTGGCCTTGGCCACGCAGGCTTTCCAGGTCTCGCCCTGGAACATGCTTCCCGTCTCGATGGCGGATTCCACCAGCTTGGCGCCTTGCGCGAACACGCGCCCCGCGCCGATCGCGTTGTGGCCGACCTCGCTGTTGCCCATGTCGTCCTCCGCCGGCATGCCCACCGCCGACCCGTGCGCTTTCAGCCGGGTGTTGGGCGCGTTGGCCTTCAGCCAGTCCAGGTGCGGCGTGTGCGCGGCCGCCACCATGTTCGATGCGTCCGCAGGGCCGATGCCGACACCGTCCATGATGACCAGGACAACGGGGCCGCGGGGTTTTACAGGTTTGGGCAGTTTTTTCAGGGAAAGGGGCATGGGTTTCTCCAGTTGGGTTGAGTGCGCGTGTCTATGCCACAGCCCCGCGCCCCTGACAAGTAAACTTCCCGCTTTCCTTTTTCGTCCACTGCGACAGGATGCCCCCGTGACTGCCCGCATCCTGATTGTTGAAGACGACCCCCACATCGCCGATGTGCTGGAGTTTTTGCTGACTGACGTCGGCCACCTCGCACGTCGTGCGACGGATGGAAGTCTCGGCTGGCGCATCTATCAGGAATGGGACCCGGACCTGGTGCTGCTGGATCTGGGCCTTCCGGGCATCCCCGGCCTCGATCTCTTCCGCTGCATCCGCGGTCGCCGGGCCGACCAGCCCGTGATCATGCTCACGGCGCGTGGCGAAACCTCCGCCCGCATCCTCGGCCTCGAAATGGGGGCCGACGACTACATCGCGAAACCCTTCGCCAACGCCGAACTCGCCGCCCGCGTCCGCAATCTGCTGCAGCGCTGTCCGCCACGTCCGCGCGAGCTGCGGCGCGGACGTCTTGCGCTCGATGTCGAGGCACACCGCGTCCGGATCGGCGACGAAACCTTCGCCCTGCCGCGCAACGAATGCCGAATGCTCGCCGTTCTGCTGCGTCAGCCGGAGCGGGTGTTCACGCGCGAACAACTGCTCCTGGAGATGTATCCGGACCCCGGCGAGGTGGCGGATCGCGCGGTGGACCAGGCGGCGGCACGTCTGCGTCGTCGTTTGCAGCCCCGTCTCGGCGGCGTGAATCCCGTCGTGGCCGAATACGGTCTCGGCTACAAACTGGGACCGATTCCATGAAGCTGCGCACGCGCCTCGTGCTGACCCTGCTCGCGGTATCGGTCCTGCCCCTGCTGCTGGCCAACCGCTACGCCTTTTCGTTTTTTCATCACTTCAGCAAACACGCGCAGGAAAGTTCGATGCAACAGAGCGGGCGCCTCGCGGGCCACTTGTTCCGCCTCGTGCCCGATCCCGCCGCCCGCGCCGACGTGCTCGATGCCCACGCCCGCGACACCGCCTCGCGCATCCGCGTGTTCGATGCGCAGCGCCGTCTGGTGTATGACTCCGGGGTCACCGATCTGCTGGACCTGAAGGAGGACCGCGAGATTCAGCGGGCCTTTGACACGGGACGCTACGCCGCGCGCTGGGCCCTGTCGCCGGATCGAAAAAACGTCCACTACTTTTCCGCCGTTCCCTGGAGTGATGCGCAGGGCGGCGTGATCGGTGTGGCGCAGGTGATCCGCGACACGGGCGACATCACCCGCGCCCTGAGCCGGATGAAGGCCCAGCAGGAAATGGCGGCCCGCTCCGCCGCCGGAATCTCGATCTGTCTGGCCCTGCTCTCCGCCTGGGCCCTCACGCGCCGCCTGCGCCGCCTGCGCCGTGCCGCAGCCACGTTTGCCCAGACGGGCAGCAGCACCGGCTTTGATCTCGCCGGACGCGACGAAGTGGCCGAACTCGCCGCCGGGTTTCGCGACATGGCCACCGAACTGGAAAAACGCCAACACTACAACCGCGATTTTGTCCTCACCACGCTGCACGAACTCAAAACCCCCCTCACCGCCATTCGCGGCGCGGCGGAGTTGCTGCAAAGCCGTCCGGACATGCGCAGCGAAGACCGCGAACGTTTTGTCGGCAACATCGTTGTGCAAAGCCAGCGTTTGGGGCCGATGGTGGAGGCTTTGCGTTCACTGACATCGCTGGACCTGGATTTGCCCGGCGAGGTTTTGGAGATTCATCCCGCCGGGGCACTGCTGTCGGCGGCGCTGGAGCGCCTGCGTCCGGGATTGCGCGGACCTGTGGAGCTGCTGGGCGGAGACTGCCCGGCCCTTCTGCGCGTCCAGCCCGGTCGCATCGAACAGGCCCTCGGCAACGTGTTGGACAATGCGTTGCGCCATCAGCCGGAGGGCAGGGGACCTGTGCGGCTGCTCCTGCGCACCGAGAACGACCTGGTGGTGATCGCGGTGGAGGACGACGGACCCGGCATCGCGGAGGAAAACCTCGAACGGGTGTTCGATCGCTTTTTCACGACCGTGCCGCGCGGTCAGTCGTTGGACTACGGACTGGGCCTCGGACTGGCGGAAGTCAAACGCATCCTCGAACATCACCGGGGCGAGGTCTTTGCCCGGAACCGTCCCGAAGGCGGGGCCGCCGTGGGTTTTGTTCTCCCGGTTGCCTGATTGGCCAATCCAAAACCACAAATCCATTGCAAGAAACGTTTGCCAAGTGCGAAATCCTGCGTTACGTGCAACGGACCCGACAATTTTTATTCATGCCTGAATGGCACGCGTTGTGACGGTTACTCCCGATGTCGATTTCTTTAGCCTCCCTTAAAACCTGGACCTCCCCTGCACACTTCCAAGAAGGCGAAGCGTGGTTTCACGCTGGTCGCGTGGAGCATTTTGTCCGCGATGGCAACCGCTTCGAGGGACGTCTCTCCATTCGCGACCGCGCGCAGATTTGCCGTTTCCGCGTGGACGAGAAAAACCAGCCTCACAGCGAGTGCCCCTGCCGTGTGAACCGCGAAGAAGGGCTGATTTGCGGCCACATCATCGCCATCATGCTCGCCTGGCGCGCGGAGAATGCCGATCCGCTGGCCGAACGGCTGGATCGCGTCGAAAAACTGCTGCAAATCCCGGCGGAGCGCCGCCGACACTTCCGTCGCCTCGGCGCCAGCGGCATTCCGGCATCCTTGCGCCTTGCATTGCGCCGCAGCTGGCCGGAAGAGCTGCTGAAAAATGAACTGCATCTGATTCCGACCTTTGACGTCGAAGGCAAAATCCGCCGTCCAGAACAGCTCCCGCCCACCATCGTCCTGAAATTGACCCCCGCCGACGAAAAACGTCTGGCCCTGCTCGAAGACCTCAACAACGGCGAACTCCCAGCCGTGTTTCCGCTTCAGGCCGCCGAACTCTGCCAGATCTTTACGGCCTCCGTTCCCGGCGAAATCCAGGTCCTGGAATGGCCCGCTCCCATCGTGCTTCATTCCAAAGCCCTCGCCCCCCTGCTCACCGTCGATCTGGACCCCAAAAACGGCGAAGTGATCCTCCATCTGCGTTTTGATCTGCCCAAACCCGCTCCTGCCGGTTGCTCTCCCTTGCTTCTGCTCGCGCCCAAAGCGGGCTGGGTGATCTCCGGCAGCAACGCCTGGCCGCTCGAGGCCGTTCCGCCCACCGAACTTCAGGGCCTGTGCAGCGGTTCCATCCGCATTCCCCGCGACCGGGTCATGCCTTTCCTGAAGGAGGAGCTGCCCAAACTCGAAGGACGCATGCTCGTCGACAACCGCGTCGATCTTGCGGCTTTCCGCACGGCGGACGTGCCTCCCGCGATTCGACTCACGCTGAAAGGCGGGCTCGAATACGCCACCGGCGTGCTGCACGCCGTGTACGGCAGCGTGGAAATCATCGCCGGTGGTCCCGATCCCGGACGCGTGCTCGCCATCCCCGATCCCAACGATCCGCTGGCCTACGGCGGTCGCAATCCCGCCGCCGAAGAGGAGGCTCTGGCCCGCCTGCGCGAATTTGGTTTCGCCGCCTCCACCGGAGACCGCCTCGGCACCATCGAAGGCCTCAGCTCCATCTGCAATCTGCTCTCCCGCTGCCGTTTCAATCTGGAGCCGGAACTCGGTTGGAAAATCGATCTTCGTGGCGAGTTGGAAGCCGCCGTGGGCCGCGCGGGTATTCTGATCGCCGATGTGGTGATCGAGGAAGAGGACACCCCGGAATGGTTCCGCATGACCCTCAACCTCCGCGAAACCGGCGGCAAAATGGTGAGCGTCGGTGCTCTCCGCAAAGCGCTCGAACGCGGCGAGGAATTTTTGCAGGACGGGGAACGCGTGATTTTGCTGCCCCGCGAACACGCGGCGGCTTTGGTCGATATCGCCCAGGACGCGAAACAGGATTTCGACGGCTTCTGGCGCGTGCCGCGCCGATCCTGCGGTTTTGTGCAGCACCGCCTCAAGGCCCTTGCTGAAATTCCCGTCAACGCCGCCAAAGGCTGGATCGAAGAAGCCGCGAAACAGAACCTCGAAGTCACGTTGGACCCGGTGGAACTGCCCTCGTCTCTGCAGGGCGTGCTGCGTCCCTATCAGGAAGAGGGTGTTCGCTGGTTGCGCATGTTGGAACGCGGCAATTTTGGCGGGATTCTGGGCGACGACATGGGTCTGGGCAAAACCCTTCAAACCCTCGTCTGGCTTGCTCTTCCCCGAGTCCGACCCGAGGATCAGGGCAAACCCGCGCTCGTCATTTGCCCCTCGTCGCTGGTCGAAAACTGGGCGGAGGAAGCTGGAAAATTTTTGCCCGGATTCAAAGTGCTGCCCCTTCTAGGGTCCAAACGCAAGGAACTGTGGGATCAGGCCCCCAAAATGGATTTGGTCGTGGTCTCCTACGCCCTTCTGCGCCGCGATTTCGAAAGCGCCGAAGCCATCGCCTGGTCGGCCATCGTGCTCGACGAGGCCCAGCATATCAAAAATCCCAACACGCAAAACGCGCTCTCCGCCAAAAAACTACAGGCCGGCAGTCGTTTTGTGCTCACCGGCACCCCGATGGAAAACCAGGTTCGTGACCTGTGGTCCATCATGGATTTCCTGATGCCGGGCTACCTCGACACCGCCGCCAAATTCCAGAAACGTTTCGGCGGCGTGATCGCAAATGGCGGCCCCGGCGCCACCACCGCCCTGCACCAGCTCCGCCGCAAACTCAAACCCTTCCTGCTCCGCCGCATGAAGGAGGACGTGGCCAAAGACCTTCCCCCGCGCCTCGAAAAACGCGTCTACTGCGACCTGCTTCCCGAGCAGCGCAAACTCTACGACGAAACCGAGCAGCGCCTTCGCGCCGAAGTCAAAACCCTCCAGGCCGCCGGTTCCTCCCCCCTTGCCGTCCTTCAGGGCATCATGCGTCTGCGGCAAATATGCAACCATCCCTCCCTGCTCCCCGATAACGCCGACACCAACATGGAGAGCGGAAAATTGGAGATGTTTCTCGAATTGCTCGACGAGATCATCGACGGCGGACACCGCGCCCTCGTCTTCAGCCAGTTCACCTCCATGCTCGCCATTCTGCGCAAGGAACTCGAAGCCCGTGAGATCAACCACCTGTACCTCGATGGCTCCACGCAGAACCGTCTGTCACTGGTGCACCAATTTAATGATTCGCCCGATATCCCGGTTTTCCTCATCAGCCTCATGGCCGGCGGCACTGGACTCAATCTCACCGGCGCGGATGTGGTCATGCACATTGATCCCTGGTGGAACCCCGCCGTCGAAGACCAGGCCACTGACCGGGCCCACCGCATTGGCCAGACTCGCAGCGTCTACGCTATGAAACTCATCTGCCGCGACACCATCGAAGCGCGCGTCGCCCGGTTGCAGGATAAAAAACGCGAACTCATCGAGGGTGCCCTTGGCGGCGATGATGCCGTCATCACCCGCCTCGGCTGGGATGAAGTCCGCGCACTGCTTGAATCGTAACCACAAAAAAAGCTGCGGAGCATCCGCAGCTTTTGTGGTAACTTTGAAGGATACTCAGGCCGCTTTGGGATTCGGTCCGTAGGTGTTGTCTCCGGGATCACTGTCTTTGGCAAGCCAGAGGATCAAGATGATAAAGCCAACGAGGGGTATAAGACCAATCAGCAGACTCCAACCGCTCTTGTTGATGTCATGCAGACGGCGCACACCCACCGCCAGACTCGGCACCAGAATGGCCAAACTGTAAAGACCAGACAACAATCCGATGTTCAGGGCCACGTCGAGGCCGGTGAGGACCAGGCTAATGATGAGGTTGATGAGCACAAACATCCAGTATTCTTTGCGGCGGGCGCGACCGGAGAACTCGGCAAATTTTTTCAAGACGGCAAGATACCAATTCATAGGGAAGTTCCTTTCGGGTTTTTGTTCGTGGGTGCCCATGTGGGGCTAACAAACCTCTTTTTCAGAATTTTTATAAAAACAAAGCAAAATTCCGGTTATTCACAAAACAAAGATCACAATCACGGACTCCCTTTCGCATGTCACAGGATATTGAACCTCACTTCGGAATCACGTCACCTGCCGCAGCGACTTCATTCCCACCCAGCCGCCTTTGATCGTTTTGCCCGCTTTTTTGCGCTTCGGCCCAAAACAGCTCTTATGTTCCTCCATCAGGCCCTGCAGGAACTCGCCACTTCCCACCGCAACGCCCCGCGTGAAGACCGCATCGCGTTTGTGCAGTCGTTCGGACACAGGCACCTCCCCTTGTTTCTCGAACTCCGCCACCACTTCCGCCGACGAAAA
>CAZCFM010000151.1:0-7912 GCA_964497855.1 uncultured Verrucomicrobiota bacterium
ACAGGCATGTGGTTCGTCAAGTCACTCCAAGAACAAAATTCATTTTTTCTTCGATAAAATCGGAGGTTTTTTGGTGGCCAAGGGCTTGGAGACGTTCTTTTCCGATTACGCAGCCCACTTTGGCAAGTTTGATGCGGATATGTGGGGTTGCTTCTTTGACAGCGGGCTTGAAGCCGCTGAGCAGGTACCATGCAGCCGTGATGAGTTTTCGGGCCACGGCAATGCAAGCGACCTGTTTGCCCTTGCGGAAGGCCAGAGCCTGGCCCCAACGCGTAATCCGGTTTGATTTTGGGTCCTGCTTGAGGACTGACTGCGCGCCCTGAACAAGAAAATGCCGGGCATCCTTGCGTCCGTTGTGAGCCAGGCGTCCGGATTTTTGGTTGATGCCGCTCTGGTTGACCTTTGGGTTGAGACCGAAGTAAGTCACCAGTTTTTTGGGATTCTTGAACCGGGCGATGTCTCCGATCATGGCGGCCAAAGCGAATACGGTGATATGCCGAAGCCCGCAAATTTGAAGGAGTTTCATCCATTGAGGCGCCTTCATGACATCTTCGGCCATATAGGCTTCAAGAGATTTCTTTTGGGCCATCGCGTGACGCAGATCCGCGAACATGCTCTCGATGAGCATGCGTTGAGAGGCTGACCAGTTCTTTTGGCGCAGCATCCAACCGGGAGCCTTGTCACTTTTCCAGGTCATGCCTTGGGGACGTTTGAGTGCATGCTGTGTGACCCAACTTGTGAGCCGATTTTGGGCCCGCGTACAATCGCGGGCGGCCCGTTGGTAGCACGCGAGGATCTCCCTGCGCTCCCGGCACGTGTCATCCGGCTGCCAGACTTCCTTGGCAAGCCCGGAGAGGTACGCCTGGGCAATCTTCACGGAGTCCACCGCGTCGGTTTTCAGGTAGGCGTCGCCGATTTTTCCGACCGAGAAGCTTTCGAGCACAATCGCCTGAACTCCCAGATTGGTGAGTTGGAGGCAGCACTCAAAGCTGTTGGATCCCGACTCCATGACAACGATGTCGCCAGGTACAAGATGTCGCTCCGCCCAGCGAGTCAGCGCCGGGAGGTCCACCTTGTCATGCGTCCAAAGTTTGGTCGCATCGTGGTTGCTTTTTCCAGAAAAAGCCGAAGCCGAGAAACAGGAAGGGTGAAGGTCCATCCCAATCACCCGGCTCCGGGCTTGAATTGTTTTTTGCTTCATTGTATGTTTCCTTTCATGCATTCCAGCTGTCGGAGAGTCTGCGGAGCAGGCGAAGCGTTGCACTCAGGCATTCGGGGCTTGCTTCCCCACGCGGGTGTTTTCGCCGGCGCTCAGTCACAGATAGAGGGAGTTACCCTAGGTACATCACCGAGCGTCTCACGCACGCCGCCAGCTGGAATACACCAATTTAAACCCGCTGACTTTGTTACGATGCAACCGCAAGGACTCTCTGACAACTAGAAATTCTTAGAAACACATACCGTCACGGATGAACACGGATAAATACAGACAACGTGGCATCGAAAGTCACCATACCCACAAGCGGCAGCATCCGGTGCATCCACAGGAAAATCATTGCAGATTCTAATGCGGTTTTTTGTCGCCAGCGACAGATCGGGTTTGGAAATTTCAAGCGCACGAAAATGTCAGAGTCCCGGATTTATCCGGAAGTCAGTCCAGGACCGTTCACGGTCCGAATTCCGCGTCTCCTGCCCCGCATCCGCACGCTGAAGCGTGCTTGCTGACTTCCGGATAAATCCGGGACTCGGGCAACATCTGTGTCCATCCGTTCATCCGTGGTTAAAAACTCCCAATAAATTGAACAGGCCCTGATCACGGTTCCTCCAGATTCATCGTATGACCTTTTATAAACCCAAAGGATTGAGGCTTATGCTGCGGCGCTTTTTTCCCTTTGTGGAGCGGGACCTGCGCATCGGGGCGGAGGCGAATCCTTTTTTCCGGGATCCTCCGGAGTGGGAGGGGCCGGGTTCGGGGTATCGTCTGGGGATCGTGATCGAACCCTTCCAGCACCACAAACACTACATCGCCGCCTGCCGCGAGCTGGGGATTTCGTATCGGCTGATCGATCTGTGCCGCGACGACTGGGTGGCGTGTGTCCGCGATTCCGTCTGCGACGCGTTTCTGGTCTGGCCGTCCATGAGCCGGCGGGCTTTGCGGGACCTTTTTGATGACCGACTGCGCATTCTCGAAGAGGATTTGGGGCGGCGTGTGTATCCGTCGCTGCGGGAAACCTGGCTCTATGAGAACAAATGCCGCACGCGCGACTGGCTGGAGGCGTATGATATTCCGCATCCGCCGACCCGGCTTTTTTATCAGCGCCGGGCGGCGATGGCGTTTGCGCAAAACGCGGAACTGCCCCTTGTGGTCAAAACACGTCTGGGCGCGGCGAGCAACGGGGTTTGGATCGTCCACACGCGCCAGCGTTTGCGGTGGTGGATTTGGAAATCTTTTTTCAGCGGGCTGGTGGCGAGAATGCGGCATTTTTCGGAGGCGGAGGCGGGGTTTATCCTCCTGCAAACCCATCTGCCGAGGGTGAAGGAGTGGAGAATGGTTCGTATCGGGGATTCATTTTTTGGTCACCAAAAAGGCGAAAAAGGGGGATTTCACAGCGGATCGGGACTGGTGGACTGGTCGTCGCCTTCGGAAAAACATCTTGATTTTTTGCTGCGGGTCACAGACACGGGAGGATTCCGCAGTATGGATGTTGACCTGTTCGAAACGGAGGAGGGGGACCTGCTGGTGAATGAATTGCAGACGGTGTTTGGAGCCGCGGTATCCGTGGACCAAATGAAAGTGGACGGCAAAACAGGGCGCTACGTCCGGGATGACGGGGCGCGGTCCTGGCGATTTGAAGAAGGGGATTTCGCGCGAAACGCCTGTTGCAACGCCCGGGTCCTGGATCTCCTCCGCATCCTGGAGGGGGAAAAGGACGCATGAAGCCCCTGCGGATTCTGCATGTCGTGGCCGACCACTCGGAACAAAGCCCGGGGGTGCGTGCGGCGCTTGAATCCATGGTGACGGGGATGGCGGAGAGGGGGCATGACGTGGTGCTGGCATTCACGGGGGAGGGACAACGGGATGATCCGGGCATCCGCCGCATGGCGTTTGCGCGTTGTTTTCCCCGAAGGCTTTATTTTTCACGTCAACTGAAGGCGTCTCTGCCCGCGCTGGCGGCGTCGGCGGATGTGGTGCATGTGCACTCGAATTGGACCTTTCCCGTTTGGTGGGGATGTCATTGCGCCGTGAAGGCGAACAAGCCGCTGATTCATTCGCCGCACGGCAGCCTCAATCCGAATAGCCTGCGCCACCGAGCCTGGAAGAAAAAAGTGGTGGCCTCTTTGGATCGGCATTGGATGCGGCGCGCGGACGCGCTGATCGCCAGCAGTGAAATGGAGAGGGAAGCGATCGGGGGATGGATGGGCGGTTTTGAACAGATACGCATCCTTCCGTTGGGGGTGGATGTGCAGGCTTTCCCTCCACGGGACAGTCTTGTGCTTTCCGCGCCTTTCGTGAAGCCTCCCGGTCGGAAAGTGTTGTTTTGTTTGGGCCGCCTGCATCCCCTCAAAGGCCTGGACCTGTTGCTGGACGCTTTTGCAGACCTCTGCAATGCCCGCGTGAATCCGGAAGGGGCCATTCGTGACTGGGATCTGGTCATCGCCGGGCCCGACGAACAGGGCACCCGAGCCCGGCTGGAGCGCCAGATCGGAATACTGGGACTCACCGGCCGGGTGCGTCTGATGGGACCGTTGGATGCGCAACAGAAAATCGCCGCGCTGCATCACAGCGATATCCTGGCGCTTCCCTCGCGGAGCGAAAGTTTCGGTCTCGTGGTCGCGGAGGCGATGGCGTGCGGCGTTCCGGTCCTGACGACGACCGCCACCCCTTGGGGGGCAGTTTTCAGTCGCATACCCCGGGAGCAGCGTCCGGGATGGATTTGCACTCCGGATCTGAAGGATCTCAAGGCCAAACTGGAGGAGGCCCTCAGCACCCGGGATGAGGTTCTGCGTGAAATGTCCCGCCATGGGGAAAGGTTGATTCATGACGAGTTTTCCATAAACACCATGGTCAGGCGTTTGGAGTATGTGTATGAAGAGGCTTGTCGTTTTCCCCGGCTGCCTTGACCCATATCCCTTCTCCTTTATCCTTTATCCCCTATCCCTCCTCCTACTCCCCCCATGACCCGTATCCTCGACATTCTTTTTTCATCTCTGGCCCTGATCGTCCTCTCGCCCTTGCTTATTCCAACCGCCTTTATCCTGCGATTCACCGGCGAAGGCGAAATATTTTTCCGCCAACAGCGAGTGGGAAAGGACGGCAAGATGTTCGGGCTGCTCAAGTTTGCCACCATGCTCAAGAACAGCCCCAATCTCGGAACAGGAACGGTGACCCTGAAACACGATCCGCGCGTGTTGCCGGTGGGGCGGTTTCTGCGCAAAACCAAACTCAACGAACTCCCACAGCTCATCAACATTCTGAAAGGGGATATGAGCGTCATCGGTCCCCGCCCCCAGACACAACGTTGTTTTGATGCGTTTCCAAAAGAAAGTCAGGACATCATTCAGAAAGTCCGCCCGGGACTGTCGGGGATCGGGTCCATTGTGTTCCGGGGCGAAGAAGATTTGATGGACAGCGCGGAGGACGCCGATCGCTTTTACGATGAGGTGATCATGCCCTACAAAGGCAAGCTGGAAGAATGGTACGTCGCCCATCAAAGCCCGCTGTTGTATCTCCAGCTCATTTTCCTCAGCGCCTGGGTGGTGATATTTCCCAAAAGCGAATTGCATACGATGTGGTTGAAAGGCTTGCCGGAGGCGCCGGAAGGGTTGGGCGGCGGAGCCGCGGATAAGGGGTAGGGGATAGGGGATATGCGCGGCTTCGCCGCTGGATATGGGAGATGCGGCAGCGGAGCTGCCTGGATATGGGGGATGCGCGGCTTTGCCGATGGGGGAGTGCTCCTAAACGAACACTAACCCGCTAAATCAACGGTTGACGATTTTTGAAAATGGACTCCACATATTACCGATTCCCTTTGGAGGCTTTTCCGGATGTTATCCTTCATGCAGAGGAGTTGCCTGTTCGCTCTCATGCGGCCTACACCGCCGCTAAACAAGGTGATTCTGACGCTGCCTATGAACTCGTGCATACGTTCCTCGGCTTGACGGCGATTGAGCGTATCCGCTCGTTGATCGAATCGGAGTCTGTGATGCTTGTCGCGGTGCATGCGTTTGAACGGGAAGGGGTAAATGCGATTCCCGAAGCCATGGCCGATGTTTTGTTCACGTATCTCGCCTGTGAGATTGACACCGGTATCGTGCAAACGAATATTGTCAGCCACACAAAAGCCGACGGTTTTAGCCGCATGGCGCGCCAACCCGTTTTCAGGGGGAAAGTCCAATCCATTATCCCTTATCTGCTGGTGGATGATTTTGTGGGTATGGGGAGCACACTTGCGAATTTGCGCGGGTGGATTATGAGGGAAGGAGGCACGGTGTTGGGAGCAACAGCCTTGACGGGCAAGGGCCATTCCGCTAGATTGTCACAAAATGAAGGAGACATGCATGAACTCAGAGAAAAACACGGAACAGAACTGGAAGCCTGGTGGAAGGACACCTTTGGTTTCGGGTATGACTGCCTTACACATGCTGAAGCAGGTTACCTGCTCCGTACCCCGACCGCTGACCGAATTCGAAATCGAATTACTGATAAAATCAAAGAAGGAAGTCAGTGATCGGGTACAGGAATTGATGGCCCTGCCTGGATAGGGGATATGCGAGGCTTCGCCGCTGGATATGGGAGATACGGCAGCGGAGCTGCCTGGATAGGGGGGATGCGGGCCTCGGGCCTTGGTTCTTGAATTTTATGCTCCCAAAACCATTCTTTTCTTGTACTCAACTCCATATCCAGCCCGCTTGCGGGCACATATCCCATATCCAGGCAGCACCGCTGCCGCATATCCAAACAGGAGTTTAAAATGGCCATGGTTTTTGAGGACTTGGAGGCTTGGAAGGAGTCAAGAAAGGTCGTGAATGGTGTTTATGCAATGACGCGTTCCGAAGTCTTGGCCCGCGACTATGGATTGAAGGATCAGATTCAGCGCTCTGCGGTCTCGATGATGACGAACATAGCAGAAGGGTTTGAAAGAACAGGTGCCCAAGAGAAGCTCCATTTCTACAATATTGCCCGAGCCTCTGCAGGAGAGACGCGTTCGCTGTTGTATGTGGTCGAGGACAACTACCCGGATCTGGCCAAGGATTGTTTGCATTTACGCCTTGAGTCAAATACGGTCGGGCGAAAGATTACGGGTCTCATCACCCGTTTCCGCAGTCGCCAAGCCTTCACAACCCTTTCCGTTCTTCTTGTCCTCACAACCTTGGGAGTTATCTTCCACTTTCTTACTTAATCCCCATATTCAGTCCCGCATGCGGGACGCATATCCCGTCCCCCCATCCCCATATCCAGCGGCTCCGCCGCGCATATCCCATATCCAGTCCCGCTCGCGGGACGCATATCCCAATGACCCCCTCCTCCCTAATCTCCTTCATCCGGACCCTATACCCCAACCGGGACTTCATTCCCCTGCACGTTCCTCGTTTCAGCCCCCGTGAAACAGAGCGGGTGATGGAGGCGCTGAACAGCGGCTTCGTCTCCTCCGTGGGCCCGCATGTGCGGGAATTTGAGCAGCGGATTGAGGAATATACGGGAGTGGCCCACGCGGTGGGAGTGGTGAACGGGACGGCGGCGTTGCACACCTGTCTGATCCTTGCGGGGGTGCAGCCCGGGGACGAGGTCATCACCCAGTCGTTGACTTTTGTGGCCACGTGTAATGCCATCCGTTATCAATTCGCCCATCCAGTATTCGTGGATGTGGATCGCGAAACGCTCGGAATGTCGGCGGTGGAGTTGGAGACCTACTTGTCGGAACATGCCAAGCGCGAGGACAACGGTCTTTGCCGAAACCGCACGACGGGGAACATCATTCGAGCCTGTGTTCCCATGCACACGTTCGGACATCCGGTGGATCTCGAGGGCATTGCGGCGGTGTGCGCCCGTTACGGGATCATCCTGATTGAAGATGCGGCGGAATCACTGGGCAGTTTTTACAAGGGCAAACACACGGGTCATGTCGGACGGCTGTCCGCATTGAGTTTTAATGGCAACAAAATCATCACTACGGGCGGAGGCGGCATGGTGCTGACAAACGACCCGGAACTGGGCGCGCGCGCCAAGCATATGACCACCACTGCGAAAAAGCCGCATCCCTATCTCTACAATCACGACGAGACCGGCTACAACTACCGACTGCCTGCGTTGAATTCCGCCCTCGGTTGCGCACAGATGGAAGGATTGCCGGTCTTTGTGGAGGAAAAACGAAGACGGGCCGGGCAATATGCGGAATGGTTCAGGGTGGCGGGGCGCGAGTTTATTGTTGAACCTGCGCACGGCCGCGCCAATTACTGGCTGAACGCCTTTCTTTGTCAGGATCGGGAGGAACGGGACAGCGTGTTGGAACAGACAAATGCGGCGGGCGTGATGACGCGTCCCATCTGGACGCCGATGCACCGCCTCTCCATGTTCAAGGACTGTCCCCGCGGAGATCTGACCCAAACCGAGTGGTTTGAGGACCGGGTGGTCAACGTTCCGAGTTATTGTCTCTAAACGGAGTGGGGCCATCCTTTTGGCCCCGGAAGAAGACCAAGGGACGATTGTTGATTGTTGATGGAAATACGAATACAACCCGCAACCCCTGCGCCGCGAAGCGGCAACCCTGCGCGGCTCCGCCGCAACCCCGCCATCTTATGAACATCCTCCACACCATCGGTCGTTCTCACCCCTTGTTTGACGGCGACGTCTCCGCCCACGAATCCGCCCTCCGCGAGCGAATCAGCGGTTCCCGCATCCTGGTGATTGGCG
>CAZCFM010000152.1:0-7766 GCA_964497855.1 uncultured Verrucomicrobiota bacterium
CCTTCGGCATCCCCGCCGGCAGCGGACTCGCCTACTCCGATCCCGAAACCCTGCAGCGCGCCCTGCGGGGCCGGCAGGATATGGGCTGATTGGGCAGGCCCATTTAACGTATTCCCGTCGCCTGCTTTGCGGTTGTGTGCCGAGGTTGCCTTGGGTCTGCCGCCCAAGGCGTTGCTTTGGGAATATCGCATCCCGCCCCCTCAGGCGGACCTTGCCGGGTGGGCAGACCCAGGCTTCCACTGCGCTCCACTCTGGGATGTCTCGTGTTGCCCCGTTGGGGTATTTCTTCGGAATCGACCCACGGGAACGAAATGAAGCAAAATGAAGCGAATTGTTAAATAGTTGACTTCACACGTCAAGCGCCGTTTCCGGTTTTTGCGTAGGATGCCACAGTGACGTCCCATTGTTCCCAAACCAAATCCAACCCACAGGAGTACAACATGAAGACATTGCTGAACATCTGCACCCTTGCCGCCCTGCTTGCGGCGGCCGCCGTGAACGCGGCTCCCATCACCATCGACAACGCCAGTTTTGAATCTCCCGTCACGGCCACCTTCGACTTCACCGTCACCGACTGGTTCGAGGAGAACAAAACCGCCAACGACGCGCTCGAGTCCGTCCAGAACGAAGCAGCCAATGTAAATCTGCCCTTGACCCCCTTTGGCGTAAACTGGATGAACCTCACCGATGCGGCGGCCATCTACCAGGAGATCGACACCTTCGTTGCCAACACCGAATACACCTTCAGCGGACTGCTGATCGGCGACCGCAGCAACAAGCTGTTCGGGGCCCTGAATGTGCAGCTCTGGGTGGGAAATGGAACCGGAGCCAACAACACGGCCCTGTCCAGTTTCGCAACCCTTGCGGACTCCGCGACGTTCGACATCACCGAGGTGGCAACACCCTCCACCCTGGCGATTTCCGATTTCACCCTGAGTGTGGGCACGTCCTTCACTTCCGGCGACTCCGTCTGGCTGCGCTTTTCCTCCACGGATGGTGGCGGAGTGGCAAATGATTCCCAGGTGTTGTTCGACAACATCAACGTGGTCTCCGCGATTCCCGAACCCGCTTCAATTCTGTTGGTGGGTCTGGCGGGCATTGCGGGTCTCGCGCTGCGCCGCCGCGCGCGCTGAACGCCTGAAAACCGCGATCCCCAGGGCTCCCCGGTTTCCGGGGAGCCTTTTTCGTCCCTGTCCCGCCGCGACTCTTCCCGGGGTTGCGCTTGCGGTGGGTTTCCAAATGTGGTTGAGAGAAGGAGTCATGAACCGTCCGTCGCAGATTTTGTTTGACCTAGATCCCATGCATGCCTGGGTGGTCGAAATCTACCGCGCCTTCTGCCGGTCTCCTGACATGGCGGGGCATCCCATCGCGTTGACCACCTACCACAGCTACTCCCTGGTGTCGGACGCCGAGTGGATGTCTGATCCGGCCCAGTATCCGAAGGGGGTGGTGACCGACCGGAAGGAGGTGTGGCGGCGTTGCCTGCGGGAGGGCATTCCCAGCGTCCTGCTGAACCATGTGCTTGAGCGGCGGCTGCGTGCCGGGGAATGCGTGGTGCGCAGTGATCACCGCGCGATGGGGGCGCTGGCCGCCGAGGCCTTGGTGTCGCGGGGCATCGCCCATGTTGGATTCCTGGGATGCAGATCCCCGGAACGTTCGGCCATGGACCTGAAGGAGGAGGGCTTCGACGCGGCGCTGCGGCGTTTGAATTTCCGGGGGGAACGCCTGACGCTTCCGGTCCTGCCCTACGATCAGCGCTGGCCCACTGCGGACGCCGTCATGCATCTGGCCGAATGGCTCCGCGCGGCACCGCGCAGTTTGGGCCTGGCGGCCGTGAACATCTTTTTCGCCTGGGGTGCCTGGAACGCGGCCAAACTCGCCAAACGTGTCCTGCCGGACGATCTGTTGCTTCTGGCGGTGGGCAATGATCCCGTGTTGCTCGAAATGGCCTCGCCCAGCATTTCCGGCATCCAGGAAAACAGCGCTGCGATCGGCCAGGCCTGCGCCCGGGAGATGGCGGCGCTGTTGGCGGGGGAAGTTCTTTCCCGCGAAACCCTGGTGCCCCCCAGCATGGTGATCCATCGGCAAAGCACCGCGTACATCCAAAGCGACGATCCGGTGATCCTCCGGGCGCAACAGTACATGCGGGACACGCTCGCGGAAAAACCCTCCGTGGAGGAGATTGCCCGACAGGCCTTCGTGTCCCGCGCAACCCTGCTGCGCCGCTTCCACGAACAGCTCGGACGCAGCCCTTCGCAGGAACTGGCCCGTTTACGGCTTGAAAAGGCCATCGACCTGATTCTCCACAGCCGCGAAGGCTTTGCCGCGATCGCCGACCAGGCCGGCTACGGGTTGCAGTCGGCCCTCAGCCGCGCCATCCGCGAGTCCACCGGGAAAAGTCCCACGCAGCTGCGACGGGACACCCAGGCCTGAACCGCCACCTCAGCGGGCCAGGAAGCGCAGGATTGTGCCGTTGCCCTTGGCCTCCACGACCACATCCGCCTTGTCCTGGACAGGTTTTCCGTCGCGCATGAATTTGCCCAGGTCCTCTTTGCGGACTCTGGCGACATCTTTATCCGTGAAGGTCACCGTGGCCGTACTCGATGGCACCACCTCGATGCTGGTTTCGTTGAGGCAATTGTTGGGCCCCTCCAGCGTGAGGGTGGATTCGCCACGCAGCTCCACGGCGATTCGGGCCAGAAAGCGGGCGCTCAGGTGGCCATCCTCGACCAGGACACGTGACGGACGCATTTCCGTGTTGCCGATGCCGTTGTCGACCAGCGTCAGGGTGCCCCCGGGGCCGAGGTGAAGTTTTCGTCCGTCCAGCAGAATGGGTTTGCCGCTCGAAATGCCCGCCTCGTACACGTACAGGTCGCTGAGGAACAATCCATTGGCGTCCACCCAGGTGGCGGGAGGGGCTTGCACCGACCCTTTGCGGGCGCGGGTGTCCCAGTTCGCCGGGTTGTACAACTCGCCATCCCCGGCCAGGCCAACCCATTCCACGGTTTGGGCCGGGAGGCGCAGACAGCAACAGAACAGGAGGACGGGAAGGGTTTTTTTCATAGCTTGGGTCTCGTGGGTTGTCCCGCACTGTCTCCGAAGGACAGGGACAGCGATGTAGAGGATTCTAGCGGGACAATCCCATCATGGATTGACGACGGGATTCAACTTTTTCACTCCCTGCGTCAAGAGTTCAGAACAGAAGCCGCACCCGCAGAAAAACCCGGTCGGGGACCTGGGCTGCGTCCAGATAGGTTTCCACGAATTCGACGGCGGGGTTCTCGGTGGGGAGGACATTTTCCTTGAGCAGATCCATTCGCCAGGGGCCGGAGACCAGGTCTTCGCTCCATTCCACTTGGTAGGCCACATCGACGAGGCGGGTGTCGCGCCGATGGTGAATGCGGGGACGTCCATTCTGCACGCTGCCCCAGGGAAGGCCGGGGGTGCCCGTGCTGGCGGGGGCGTGGGGAAAAGCCACTCCGGTTGGAATCCCGAAGGCGTATTTGAAAAGATTGGCGATTCCGTCCCCGTCCGGCATGGCGAGGTCGGCGGCGTCGCCCTCGTTGTCGAGGGTGCCGTACTGCGAGCGCCGCCAGTTCAGCAGGGAGGAGAGGACCTGGATTTCCCCCTCCACAAACGTGGTCACGCTGCCGTTGTCGGCCTCCAGGCGCAGGCGGAGGGGGCCGGACGCGGAGGGGGTGAGGCGGGTCTCTGCCGCCGCAGGCGTTTCCATCTGTCCCTCTCCTGCTTGAAGGCTCCAGAGAAGGCCCGGCGCGGGCGGGGTGCCGCCGTTGACGACGGCGCTCACGTGCAGGGGTTGCCCCGCCACGCCCTCCACGGGAAGGGCGAGGGCGATGTGGGGGCCGGGTGCGGTGGGAGTTGCGGCGGCGGCCTGAATTTCGGAGAGGCTGAGGGCGCGCGTGTAGATAGCGGCTTCATCCAGTTTCCCGATCCAGGGAGCGCCGCCGTTGGCGAGGTTTTTCCGTTCGCCAAGGCGGAACGCGCCGGTGTTGGCCTCGGGCGCGCGGTCCGCGCGGGCCACTTCCTGTCCGTCGAGGAACAACACCACAGCGCCGTCCTCGATGCGGAGGGCGGCGTGGTGCCAGGTATTAAGTTTCACGTTTCCGCCCTCGGTCACGATTCCCCCGATGAATGAACTCAGCTGGAGGTTCTGGGTCACATTCAGCCAGGTGCGTCCGTTGGGAAGGGGGCCATCCAGTTGTTGCAGCAGTGCCCGGCCATTTACGCCGGGGGTTAGCTCCAGAAAGAACCAGAGGCTTGCGCTCCACGCGGTGGTTCCCGGAAAGGGCAGGGCGGCCTGAGTGTCCACCCGGCCCGGCGCGGCGAAGCGCAGCGCGCCGTTCCGGCGGCCCTCCACCCAGGCGGGAGTTCCGGTCACCTGGCCGTCGTTTTCGCCGGCGGCGTCCTGCGCCGAATCATCGAAGGGATACCACAGCAGCGGAGCCACGGGCGGCGAGGCGGCGGGAAGGCCGACCCGCACCTCCAGGCTGGAGCTGTCGACGAATTCGCCGTCGCCGGCGTCGAGGCGCAGGCGGTAGACGCCCGCCCTGTCGAAGCGGATGGACACGGGTAGGGCGTTGGCGGGTTCAAACAGGACGTTGCCGTTGGGGGGGGCTTCGAGGACTTCCCACGCGAGGGAGACGGTGGGATGGTCGGGGTGCGCGTCGTCGGTCACGCTTCCCCGCAGGACCAGCCCCATGCCGGCCGGGAGGTCCAGCGGCTGGCCGGGCGCGTCCAGCTGGAGGGAGGGGCCGAGGTTGGGCTGCTCCCCGAAGTCGAAGTCCTGCGCGGCGACGGATCGCCGCGCGAATCCGGGGCCCTGCCATTCGACATCGAGGACCGCGCCGGCGGCACCGTGCCGGGAAATCAGTTCGAAGGGGTGGGACCCGGCCTCCAGCTGGAGAGTGCCCGAGGAAATCCACTGCCCGGAGACGCCGTGGTCGGCATCGAGCAGCAGCAGGTCGTGCAAGCGCGCGATCGCTCCGAGGTCCGTGCGCACGAAGAAGCTGTAGTCGCCGGTTTGCGGGACCTGGAGGGTGCCCCGGAAGTGTTGGGCACCCGGCTGGCCCGCCGGCAGCAGGATGACGGGGACCGCCGCCAGAAGGCCGGAGCTGTCCGGCGGGGATTGTGGACGGGGCGCCCACGCGAAATCCCCGTGGAACAGGTCCACCCGCGGAGAGGGATGCCACCCCGCCGGAAGGGCCGGCACTGCCAGGGTGTCGTACACGCGCGCTGTGGTGTGGCTGCGCCGAAGGCGGAGAATGCGGTTCAGGATGTCGGCCTGGGTGGGCAGACCGGGCTGGCCGGCCCGGTTGTTGCGTTCGCCTGGGTCGGCGAGGGTGTCGAAGAGCTGGAAGGCGGCATTGGCGTTCTGCACGTTGCTGCGCAGGGCCTTGAATCCGTCCAGGTAGAGGGCCTGCTGGTGGCCGCGGAGGGCGCCGCGGCGATCCGCGGCAAAATCCGTGTAATTGGGGACGTTGGGGAAGTCCGCGGCCGTGTACTCGGAGTAGACGATGCCCCCGGTCTGCGTGCCGGAGCCGGTGAGATCGGGGAGGAGGGAGACGCCGTCCGAACGGGCGGGGGGCGGAACGCCGGCGGCCACGGCGAAGGTGGGCAACCAGTCGTGGAACTGGGAGGGATGGGTGCTCACCCGTCCGGCGGGAATGGTGCCGGGCCAGCGGGCCAGGGTGGGCACGCGCAGGCCGCCTTCGGTCATGTCCCGCTTGATCCCGTCGAAGTTGCCATAGGAGCGGAAGAAACGGGGGTCCTGCGTCAGGGAGGGAAGGCCGTTATCGCCCACGGCGTTGTGGGGGCCGTTGTCGGAGGTGAAGACGACGAGAGTGTTTTCGTCGAGGCCCTGGTCGGACAGAAACTGGAGAATGTCGCCCATGGCGTCGTCGAGTCGGCGGATCATCGTGGCATGGCGTTTGGCGACGGCGGGCCAGGGCGTTTCGGCGGTGGCGCTGTTCTGGTCGTGGTCCCAGGTGGCGTTGGCGTAATCCGGATGGATCCACTGGTCGATGCTGCCCGTGGCCGTGTTGATCATTTGGCCGGGGGTGCCCAGCCACTGGACGCCGCCGGGCGGGTAGGCCATCGTGGGCAGCTCCTCGCGGGCGTGGGGCGCGGTGTAATTCAAATAGAGGAAAAAAGGGCGTCCGGGTTCCGTGGCGGTCTGGTTGGCGATCCAGGCTTTGGCGCGCGCCGTGAACAGGTCGGTGGAATAACACTTGTCCAGCTGTTGGCGGATGTCGCTGAAGTTTTCATGGAAGGGGCGATTGAATTCCTTTGGGTAATGGTAATGCGCGTCGGTGTGCGCCAGGATGCCGAAAAAGTAATCGAAACCGCGGTTGAGGGGATGTCCGGGATATCCATCGGCCTGGGGGCCTCCCACGCCCCACTTGCCGATGACGGCGGTGGCGTAACCCGCTTCGCGCAGAACGTCGGCGACGCTGGTGCGGTCCTCGAGGGTTTTGTCGAATTCGTTGTCGCGGATCTGGGTGTGGCCCTGGTGCATGCCGGTCAAAAAGGAGGCCCGGGAGGGAACGCAGACCGGGGCGGCGCAGTAGTGGCGCTCCATGCGGATGCCCTCCAAGGCCATGCGGTCGAGGTTGGGCGTGGAGAAGGCGGGCTTGTCGCGGTTGTCGGCGAAGTTGCGGCTGTTTTGGTGGAACACGCCCAGCTCGCCGTACCCCAGGTCATCCGTCAGGATGAAGATGATATTCACGGGCTCCGCCGAGAGCAAGCCCATCAAGAAGAGGGAACAGAGCTGCAGCAGGCGTTGGGTGTGGAGGAGGTGTGGCGTCATGCGTCCACACTACACGAACCCCGGAGTCGGCGGATGACGCATCGCGTCAATGTTTTGCGGCTGGGAATCAAACTGATTGCGGCCTTTGTTTGCGGCACCTTCAGGGTAAGGGCTCGACGATCTCCACGGGTACCGGGATATACACGTTTTCCGGAAGCAAGGGGAAAGAGCTTAGGCCGGCGGCGTGGCCTTTGGAGATCAGGTCCATCAGTCGGCCAAGAGGGATGTCATCGCCAAGCGTCACAGGGAATATGGTTTTGGGACTTAGTTCGCCGTAGCGGCGGAAAATCGCTTGCGCGTTTTTGCCGGAAAGCTGCGCGCCCTCCAGGGTAATAAAATCTGGATACACCCTCAGGTGAACGAGGTAAGGCGATTCGAGCCACGTCTGATCCGTGACGATGTCAACCTTCCAGGACAACAGGCGGGGCTGGGGATCGTTGGAGTGAGCCAGGAGGAAGGTGGGGATGGAGTGCCTCTTTGCGATCTCGAGGACTCTACGCAACTCCCCAAAACGAACATCGCGGTCGGCGGCGATTCGCAACGCTGTCGGCCTCTTTTTCTTCGTTCGGCGCTTCAACAGGGACTCAAGCTCGTCGGGACGAAGTGTCTTCCGTCCCTGAAGAAGGGTGCCGTCCGATTGCATGGCGATATCGATGTGGTTGCCCTGGAATTCGGGTTGTTCCGTCGCGGCGGGGTGCAGGCTCGGTAACTGGATCTGTTGGGGAATGTCGGCGTTCATGCCGGGGCGGCTGCATCCCCACAAGAGAAGGAGGGCAAGACTCAGTATGACAAAACTGCTTTTTCCGGACATCGGAGGTGGAGTGTGGTGGAGTCGGAGCGGCGGGGGCGCCGCTGGTCCATTGTTTTCGGTTATTTGTCGGTTGAGGGCTGGGTGGCTTTGAGGAGTTTCATGACGCGGACTTGTTCCTGGGTGAACCAG
>CAZCFM010000153.1:0-7734 GCA_964497855.1 uncultured Verrucomicrobiota bacterium
ACGGGACGCTTGAAGTAATAGACAGGGTCGTTGCGCGGGTTTTCCCGCACCGATATGAGTTCCCAGCCTAGAGCGCCCAGCTCGTTGAGGGCCGTTTCAGAGTCTTTGTTCCGCGCCCGGTTGGTTTCAACATCAGGTGCCAGACGATTCCGCGAGGAACTGAAGGTCACCACACGATACTCCCATCTCTGGACCGGTGTAACCGTACTTGCCGACGCCTGGGCCGACACGTCCGCACTCGGGACCAGCAGGATCAACAAGACCGCTCCGGCCACAACGCTCAGGGAACTCATACAAAATGCTTTTTTCATGGACTGAAACTCCTTAAGGGGTTAAGAACGTATGTATGCCACTCCAGCTTCGCACAATCCGATGATGGACCGGAACTCGCCTGCATCGCTTTGAGAGGGATCGGCGGTTTCGGGGCTTGTGAGGGCAGAGAACATGACGCAACAATGGGGAAACGCGGGGCGGGAGTCAAGGCGAAACCATTTTCAGAACACCTGACCTCGTGAGAAAGGCGTAAGGTGAAAACCCTGGAAACAGAGGGGTTTGTTATTGGGCCGCTCCAACGGGGACTTCGGAAGAAATGATACCAAACCCAGCACCAACGGTGCGCGGCATCCCAGCCCAGCACAACGTGCTGGGACTCGCGGATAATGGGTTTTGATGCGGTCTGAAGGACCGCCGCAACGTGCGACGCGCAAGCACGTTCCCCTGGGCTTCGACTTGCGGCGGTCCTTCAGACCGCATCCCGCTTTCCTGTCCGCCGACCCAGCGCGTTGCGCTGGGCTGAAATGCGGTCGCACCTTTGGTGCTGAACTCCGCCCCGGTAGGACGAATCTCCGTTCGGAAATGGACCAAACCTTTTTTCGTTTTCCCCACGATACTCCGGAAGAAGTACGAACTGTAGTCCAGAAAGAAATGTCTGTAAAAGGCTGCGCAAGGGCGGTGGTGGCGCTCTGAAATCGGTATCAGGTTTAGACAGCCTTGATTCCGTCCGAGGTCAGGTGTTCTGATTTTGGGGCTCAAGGTCAATCCCTCATTTTTTCGACCCGTCCCGGAGGGGCAGGCCTACGTGGGGGAAAAATAAAATCCTGCAAAGGGACTTTGCAGGATTTTAAGGTTGGTGGAGGGTATCGGGATCGAACCGACGACCTTCTGAATGCCATTCAGACGCTCTCCCAGCTGAGCTAACCCCCCGAAATTCGGGAAAGAAACGAAAGGGTTTCTTTCGGACGGGCACCTTAGCCCAAGTGACGGGGGGTTGTCAATCGGATCACGGAAGAAATTTTGTTTCCGCGCCGACAACCCGTCCGTGCACGCTGACGCGGCGCAGGGGGGCTTCGCAACGAAGCACCCACACATCCCCCTTCAACTCCAAGGGAACTGCCGCGATGGCGTTTCCGGCCTGATCCTCGCCGCGCACGGTTCCGGCCTGTCGCAGGCCCAGAAGGGTGGCGTCCACCGACACGTCTCCGGTCCACATGTCGAGTTCGATCTGCGCCGGGGCATTGTCGCGTGCGGGCGTGACGCAGGCCGATCCGTGGAGTTCCAGCCCGCCAAACCGGCTGCGTCCCTGCGGGCTGTGCAGCCAGACCCGTTCCGGCGCGATCGTGGCCGCGAACGGTTTTCCCTGCTCGTTCAACGCCTGAATCACCCAGCCTTTCGGACCGCGCAACACAAAACCAAAGGGCGGCAGCACCAGCCGCTGGTCGTCCACACGCAGCGTCCAGGCATCGAGCAGGTCGCCGTTGACCCAGATTTCGGTCTGGTCGTCGAGGCGCAAATAGAGCCGCGAGCGGTGGAGAACATCGAGACGCAGGGCCTCGGCGGCGTCGACGAATCCGTTGTCGCCGGCGTAGGCGATGCGCTCGCAGGTCCGTCCCTCGAGAAGGGTCTGCAGGGTGCCGAGGAGTCGATGGGCCTTGAGGCGGAGGCCGGGGTCTTTGAGGTCGGGAAGCTGGCCGCAGGCACCGTAGGCGATCTGGGTGGCGATCATCCGGTCGAGAAGGAGGGCTTCGTCGGGGGCGTCGTCGCCGGGCAGGGAAAAATCGGCGGGATCGCCGAGTCCGAGCAGGGCGGAGACGGGCTGGAGGTTGTTCCAGGCGATGTGGGGGAGGAAGGGATGCAGTTCGCGGAGGCCGAAGGGAAAATCGGGAAGGAAGCCGGCAAAAAATCCGGCCATGAGCCATTCGGAGCCGCCTTCCGCGAGCAGTGGGGCGTTGATTTCGGCGGCGGCTTGCTGGTAGAAGGCGCCGCGCTCGGCCCAGGCCTGGGTGTAGGTGCCGCCGCCGGTCATGCGGGAGTCGTAGTCGGTGAAAAACCAGGGCGGGAAGGCGGTGGCGGCGCCGCTGAGGACAAAAGCGGCGGGAGTCTTCGCCATTCGATCACTGAGGCGAATGAGGGCTTGTCCAGGCAGGCGTCCGGTTTTGAGGATGAAACCGGAGTCGGGATAGGGCCGCCAGTCGCCGTTTTCGTGGCGGGAGATCTGGTCCTCGCTCCAGAATGTTTCGCGGGGAAGGATGCGGAGAAGTTCTTCCTGAAGTCCGGGCCCCGGGATCGAGTCGTCGTCGTGCGGTCCCATCCACACGCGGGACGAGAGCTGGGTGCGATGGAACGCGGGGGGCGCGGCGGGACTGGGCAAGACCTCCGACAGCCGGGTGGAGACGCTGAGATAGATGCGTTCGCGGAAGATGTTGCGGGAGCCCCGCCAGCGCGGTGAATAGGACATGCGGCCCAGGGTTTCGCCGCCGGAGTCGGAGGGTCCGTCGGCCGCCTCGTGTCGTCCGGCGAGGGAAAACCACCAGTCGGGAAAACAGGAAACGAGCAGTTCTTCGCCGCCTCGGCGCAGACGGACGACGGGCCAGCGCTGGTCCGGGGAGAGGCGCAAAAAGGGCAGGTACAGCGGAAAGGTCTCCTGCGCGTCGCCGCCGCCCAGTTCGCCCAGGCGCAGGGCCGAGACCGATTCGGAAAGCGAGTGGGCCTCGATCTGCAGGCTGCGTCCGTGCAGGCTGATTTCGTAGCGGAGGCCCTGGCTGTATTGGAGGGTCAGCTTTTGGTCTTCGATGCGGGCGAAACGGAGTTCGGGCACGTCGCCGCTGTTTTCGACGCCAAAACCGCTCCAGACCTGCGGCCAGTCGCGGTCGTTGACGCGCACCTGAATCCGGGGCGCGCCGACGGCGGGGATGACGCGGTACTCCAGGGACGAGCTGCTCGTTTCGTAACGCAGGGCGTGGGTTTCGCCTTGGAGGCGGCGCAGGGTGACGATGGAGCGTTCGGGGGGTTCCGGCGGACGGAACGCCGCGGGCCGGGTGGGGAAGTCCAGCAAAACGCTGTTGCTGCGGAGGGGGGCGAAGGGCGCGGAATAGCCGTGGGGCCGGACGAAAGTGACGGCCTGCGGGATGCGTCCGAACTGCTCTTGGTAGAGGTTCAGGCCTTCCAGCAGGAGTCGCTGGGGGGCGATGGCCGTTGCGGGAAGCCGCCACTCCAGAGCCAGGATGCGCAGGGGACCGGGCGGGGAGTTTGGAACGCGCAAGTGCAGCATTTGCCATTCGTTTTGCGGACGGTAGGGCAGGACGATTTCGTGCAACACCTCATGCGTGTCGAGAACCTGCAGGTGAATGGCGTGGTCGGGGCGGAGGTCGGGCGTTCCGTCGTCCCAGACCCACAGGGTGACACTGTTGAAGAGGGTTGGACCGGGCCAGGGCTCCGGCGGACGCAGCATGACGGAATGGGGGCCGGGAGCACTCGGCGTGAAGCGGATTTCAGCGGTTTGTTCTCCCCAGATGGCATGGGTGCTGTTTTTGACGAGCGACGGTTTTCCGGTGGCGGATGAAACCGTCCAGCCGGCGATGCGGTCAAAATCGACGAGCGGAGTGCCGCGGGTGGGGAGGCGCAACGAGGGCAGCGGCGTGGGTGTGGGCAGGGGAGGCGTTGGAGGGGGCGGCGGGCGTGAGCTGCAGGCGGCAAGGAGCAGAACGGCGGCAATCCGGACAGGCAGTGAACGGAAAGGGTGCGGAGCGCCGGACATACAGATCACCCGTGGAAAATCAAAAATTTGCGACAGACGTAATTGATGAGCACGGCGGCGATCACATCGCCGAGTTTGGCGATGTATTCGTGCAGTCCGAAACCGCTCACCAGGACACTGGCAACAGCGGTGCCCAGCAGAAAGGAAACAAACGAGACTCCAAAGAAAAGCAGGATTTCGAGGTGGCGGGAATGGCGGCCGGAGCGGAACACCCACTTGAAGTTGAGCACATAGGCCACGCCATTGGAAAAGAGAAAGGCAACGAGGTTGCAACGGAAATAGTTCAGGACCCGCGGGTCATCGCCCATGCGGCGCAACCAGTCGCCGACGTCGCCGAGGGAGCTGGGTCCGGTGATCGGGGCGGAATCCGCGCCGCCGATGGGGAAGAAAAAGCGGTCTGAAATCCAGAAAAAGAGCAAGTTGGCGGCCATGGCGCAGCCGCCGGCCAGTCCATATTTGATGAACTGAATCAGCGGGGGCGCGTCGTTGGTCGTCAACGCGGTTTTCCAGGCCGCGCGGTCCTGGAGGGGAGGAAGGCCACGCAGCAGCCGCATCGATCAGCCCTCTCCGCCGGAACCCTCCGCCAGCCAGGCGAGGACGTCGGGCGTCAAAGCCTCGACGGAGACCACGGTGATTTGTTCGGGTCCGTTTTCGGAGGGAACGGTCATCACATCGCCGGGGCGTCCGCCCTGGAGGGACTTCGCCAGGCCGCTGCCAACGGGGATGATGTGGCGGGTGACATCGCTGTCCCACTCGCCGAGAATGTGGAAGACGGATTCGTGTCCGTCGGCGTGACGCAGCCGGACGCTGGTGGCAATGCCGATGGCATCGAGCGTGAACTCGCTGAAGTCGGTGGGTTTGACTTCGCGGAGCTGGGTTTCGACTTCCAGACGGCGGGCGTTGAGCAGGCGCTGGGTGTCTTTGGCGGCTTTGTATTCGAAGTTTTCGCGCAAGTCGCCGTAGGAGCGCGCCACCGCGATTTCCTTGGTGTTTTCGGGAATATCTTTTTCCGTGATCTTTTTCAGCAGGGCCTGGCGCTCGCGGAAACTGCGGATCGAAGTGACCTTCATGCGCGGGGCGAGCATCGGGCCGTCTTCGTCGGAGCGTCCGGTGATGATGTCCTGGAGCGAGGGGTCGATTTTGACGATCTGTCCGAGCACGGAGGCCTTGTCGAGCTGCTCCCAGGCGGTGCTGTCCTTGACGCCCTGCGTGAAGGCGCGGCGCTGGCGCTCATCCATCGCGCCGAGCACTTTGTTGAGCCAGGCGGGCTGGCGGAAGGTTTCGCGGAGCTGGTTTTGCACGCGCAGGCGGCTGCCGGCGTAGTCGCGGTTGATGACCTTGAGCAGGCGGGCGACGAGATCCGGGGTGCTGCCAAAATTCCAGGTGCTGATTTTTTCCGGGTGTTGCGAGAGCCAATACATGACGTCCACTTCCGCCGTCCACTGGTTCCATCCGGGGCGGAGGGCCGAGGCGACGCGGGATTCATGTTCGAGCGAAAACATTTGTTCGATCGCTTCGTTCAGCGCGGAATATTCCAGATCGGGCAGGACTTTCACCAGCACATCGGCGGCGGCAACGGGGTCGGTTTCCGCCAAGGCCGCGAAAAACTGCTTGGTCAGGGCCGCGGACAGGGTTTGCACCACGCCCAACATGCCTTCGGTGCCCATGACGCGCGAGAGGAAACCGGTCAGGTTGACTTCGCCGTCGGTGATCTGGAGCTTGCGGGCGATGAGCCAGGCGCGGACGAGGAAATCGTGGTGCTTGCCTTGCCCGCCGATCACGACGAAGCGCAGGCGTTCCACCAGCACGACGCGGGCTGTGGCGTCGAGATTCTGTCCGCCGCAGACGTCGAGATACTCCTCAATCTGGGAGAGAATGGAGGCCATGTTGCGCTGGGCGGAGAGTTCACGGAACCATTTCTGGTCGTAGGATTTTTCTTCGTCGAGCAGTTCGATGGGCTCCATGCGTTTGGCGGGAATCACCACTTTGGGGTCGTTTTTCAGGCCCTTGCGGGCGGCGGCCCAGAAATTTTTCCAGGCGGAATCCGGGAGGATGTGCGGGACCAGCAGGTCCTGAAGTTGCGCGGCGGGGGTCGGTCCAAAACTGCGCAAGGCGATGCGCACGACTTCGGCGGGATTTTCGGAGACCAGGGCCTGAAGGTCTTCGGCCTGCAAGTGGCGGCGGGCGTAGAGGTGTGTTTCATCGACCAGTTCCATGGTTTCCGCCGCGAAGCCCATCTGCAAATCGTGCCCCGGCTTTTTTGCGAAATCGACGACCACGCGGCGCTCCCCGTGGCGCACCTCCTTGACAATTCCGAACCCGAAACTTTTCATGTAAACGTAGCGGCCGGGGGCCAGTTCCGTCAGCAATCCGATGCGGCGCAGGGCTTCTTTGACCCGGACACGCGGCGAATCAATGCCCGACAGTTCCAGGTACATCGATTGCAGGGGGTCCGCTTCAAAAGCTTTCGCCAAGTCGCGCTGGGCGGATTGCCGCCACTCCCGGTCGGCCCCGTTCCAGTCTGCGAGCACTTTAAAGAGGTCAATGAGCTGGCTGTAGGCCGCTTTTTCGGCCAGGGTGATGCGAATCAGCTTGGCGTGGGCCTCTGCGGTTTCAGGGTCCTCTTCGTGAAGAACCGTGAGCGGCCCAACCAAGGAGGCAATGTCCGGAGGGTTTTTTTCAAGACATTCCAACATCTGGTCTTCGCTGAATTCGCTCATGGGGATAACCTCGGGCTCAATATGAATGATAAAAATGGGATCTTCCCTTTAGCCCCTAACAGGCCTTGCTGTCAAGACATGCAACGGAAAAGATGTTTGTCTCCGGGGCCGGAGAGTGTTAGTCGGAGACCATGCGACCTCCCCTCCCCCCCGCAAACGAATGGCTGGTGACCCCTGCGGAGTCCGGTCAAACCCTCCAGGATTTCCTGCACGAAAAACGCGGCCTGTCCATGCGCCAGACCAAAGCCCTGATCGACGCCCGCAACGTCTATGTGAACGGCCAGCGCATCTGGATGGCCCGTCATGCGCTGCGCCCCGGCGACCGGGTACAGGCCCCGACCCTGCCCCCTCCCGCCGCGCCCAAAGACCTGCCCCCCGCCCTGCTCCACGAGGACGAGTGGCTCATCGCCTACGACAAAGCTCCCGGTATCGTTTGCGACGAACATCCCGCCTCCGCCGAGGCCCTTTTGCGGGCCAAACTGAATCTTCCCACCTTGCGCGCCCTGCACCGCCTCGACCGCGACACCAGCGGCGTCCTGCTCTTCACCCGCCGCGAAGAGGATCGCGAACCCTACGTCGACCTCTTCCGCCAGCACCAGATCCACAAAACCTATCAGGCCCTCGTGCGCGGGCGTCCCGACAAAAACCGCTTCCGCATCGACACCCGTCTCGACGGCAAAGAGGCCCTCACCGACGTCAGCGTGCTCGGCCGCCACGGCAACTACTGCCGCCTCGCCTGCTCCATTCCCACCGGACGCACCCACCAAATCCGCCGCCACCTCGCCGAAGTCGGCTGCGTCCTGGTCGGCGAACGCCACTACGCCCAGCAGGGCCCGGCCCCGGAAATCGAACGCGCCATCGCCCGGCAGATGCTGCACGCCGCCGACGTCTCCTTTGTCTGCCCCCACCTCGGCAGTTCCTTGCAGATCCGCTCCCCCCTGCCCGCCGACTTCAAAGAGGCCCTCAAACGCTTCGGGCTCT
>CAZCFM010000154.1:0-7577 GCA_964497855.1 uncultured Verrucomicrobiota bacterium
TTGAAAAGAACCCACCACATGCCACACAGGGGTCGCACGTAGTTTGTCATTTCACCTACCGAAAATTTGGCGAAGGGCTTGGAAACAAAAAATTGACACTATTCCACTCGTGATATATAATTCCTATCATGAAAACAGCAACCGTTGCAGATTTACGCAATAATTTCAGACGAATCTCCTCATGGATTGAACACGGAGAAACCGTGCAGATCGTCAAGAGAGGACGGCTTTTCGCTCATCTTACAGCTGCAATTTCGCCAAACGAAGACAACCAAATCCCCAAAGTGGACTTCTTGGCCCAGTTACGAGAAATCTGGGGTGGCCGGGTTTTTTCCGAGGCAGAGGTCCTTGCGATGCGTGAAGCCGAGTTGGACGGAGAAGAGGGATGATCGCTTATCCCGACACGTCATTTCTTTGTGCGCTCTACCGTCAACAGTTCAACTCCGTCCCAGCGGCACACTATGCCAGCACACTCACGGAACCCCTGCATGTGGCATCTCCCCTTTTGTATGAATTCCGACAATCCACCCGCTGGCAAAGCTGGCTGCATTCAAAGGATGCGACGAAAGGATTTCCCCAGGCAGACGCCCTGAAAATGTTGAGCAAACTACAAAGCAATATCGCAAGCGGGGTTTTGGTGGTTGTGCCTGTCGACTGGGCGGATTTGGTCAGCATTGCCGAGCGCCTTTCTGCTCAACATACGTGGACGGGGGGATTCCGCGGCTTTGATGTGCTGCATGTCGCCACAGCCTTGCACCTTGGGGCCACAGAGTTCCTCACCTTTGACGGGAACCAAAAAAGACTCGCAGAGAGTGAGAGTCTTCATGTTCCGTTTTAAGTGGGGTTCGCCAGACGCTTTGCTCCGCATTGACAAAGGGCCTTCGCTTGTGCAAAGGTTGTGCCCATGAAACCCTTCACTCTTGCCCTCCTGTTTTTCGTTTCGTCGTTCCTTCACGCCGAGACCGCTGCGCCCGAAAACACCTTGCAGATCCTCCAGGCCCGGATCCAGGCCCTGCGCGAGGCTGGCGAACTCAACACCGAGGCCGAAGGCTGGCGCCAAAAGCTGCCCAAATTTCCCGAGGCCTCCTTCGCGGCCGGCGGAACCTACATCTGGACCCTTGAAACGAGCGAAGGCACCCTGGTGTCGCATCTCGACTATAAAAGCGCCCCCGAACACGTCCGCAATATTCTCTGGCTCAGCGAGCTGGGCTTTTACGAGGGCCTGAACTTCCACCGCATCATGCCCGGCTTCATGGCCCAGGGCGGCTGCCCCCTCGGCAAAGGCTTCGGAAATCCCGGCTACACCCTCAAACTGGAAGCCAAATCCGGCCGCAAACACGATGTCCCCGGCATCCTCAGCATGGCCCGCACCCAGGCCCCCAACTCCGCCGGATCGCAGTTCTTCATCACCTTCGGACCCACCCCTCAGCTCGACGGACAGTACAGCGTCTTTGGCAACGTCGTCGAAGGTCTCGAGGTCCTCAAGAAACTCGAGGCCGCAGGAAATCCCGATCCCAATTCAAACGGCGTTCCCCCGCTCAAAGACATCCGCATCGTCAGCGCCCGCGTGAGTTGGAAGGCGGACCTGCAACCGGAGCCATGAGCACGGGCCCCTCCTCTTTCCCCAACCTCGACCTCGGCGGATACCGCATCGTCGGACGCCTGGGACAGGGTGCCATGGCCGACGTGTACGACGCCGTGGACTCCACCGGCCATTCCGTCGCCCTCAAGGTCTTCAAGGCCGGCGGCGGCATGTCCTACACCATGATCGAACGTTTCCGCCGCGAGGCCGAAGCCACCAAAAAACTACGGCGCCATCCCTACATCCTCACCGTCTACGCCTCCGGGCACGATGGCGACTACCACTACATCGCCATGGAGAAAGTCGAGGACAGCCGCGCCCTCGACACCCTCGCCCGCACCCAGCCGCCCGTGGACAAAATCCTGGGCATCGGCGTGAAAATCGCCAGCGCTCTCCAGTACGCCCACGAACGCCAGATCATCCACCGCGACGTCAAACCCAGCAACATCCTGCTCGACGAATTCAACGAGCCGCTGCTCACCGACTTCGGGGTCGCCGAACTCACCGACTGGCCCAGCCTGACCCTCAGCGGTGCCCTCACCGGAACGCCGCTCTACATGTCCCCCGAACAGGCCCGCAGCGAAACCTGCAGCCCCGCCTCCGACGTCTATTCCCTCGCCGTGGTGCTCTACGAAGCCCTCACCGGCCATCTCCCCTACGACCTACCCGAGGCCCCGCCCACGCCCGCCATTCTCGACGCCGTCAAAAACCTGGCCCCCATCCCTCCGCGCAACCGCGACAAACGCATTTCGCGCGACCTGAACTACGTCCTGCTCCGCGCCCTCCGCAAAAACCCCAGCGAACGCTACAGTTCCGCCCGCGATTTTGGCGCGGACCTGGAATCCATCATCGCGGGACGCCCCGTGGCCGGACGCTGGGTGTCGCCCTGGTCGCGCACCCGTTTCTGGATGCGGCGGCACCGCACCGGACTCGCCGGCGCGGCGGCCTTCGGCCTCTTCGGCGGTGTGCTCTACCTCGGACTGCGCGACCGTCTGCGCGAGGAAGCCTACCGCGGCCTCCTCCTCCGCGCCGTGAAGGTCAGCGGCGACCTGAAACTCGCACAGATGTCCACTTCCAACCGCACCGAGCCCGAGATGCGCTCGGCCCGGCGCGCGATGTCCGTGGGGCGATGGATCGAAGCCCGCGATCTGCAGCAAACCGCCGCCAACATCAATCAGGACCTCCAGCAGCTTGTGCCTCTCGCCGAGGCGCGCCTCGAACTCGCCCGCGCCGAACTCATGCTCCACAACAGCCGCCGCGCCCTCGACCTCTACGCGCAGGTCTGGAGTCAGGAGGACCTCAGCGACGCCGTCCGGCAGATTGCCGCCTTCGAAGGCATCCTCCTGCTCAGCCTCGAAAACCGCGAGAACGATGCGCTGGCCCTCGCCGCGTCCCTCGCTGTCACCCGCGACGGCCCCTACCTCCAGCTCATCCGCCACGCCCTCGGCGAAGCACCGCCCGAAGACTGGAACCAGATCACCTCCGCTTGGCAACCCCGTTTTCAGTGGAACCTGACGCTCGCCGAAGTCATCCGACAGCGCAACGCCCTCCCCCGCGCCGAACGCGTGGATCGGATCGACGCCCTCCTGCGCGCCGAGTCTGGAAACAGCGCATGGCCCCTGCCCTTCGCCACCTATCTCAAAGGACGCCTGTGAAATCGCGCGCGGGCATGACCATTCTCCCCTGGCTCTTCATCCTCCTCATGGTCGGCAGCCTGCTCTGGCTCCTCAACCGCCTCACCCGCGACCTGCAGGACGCCGAGGAATGCCGCCGCCGCCTCGAACGCATTCACCAGGTGCTCGCCCTCTACGAACGCGAAAACGGTCACCTGCCCTCCTTCGAACTTTTCCCCGAGGACCCCTTCAACGACAGCGAAAGTCTGCTCAGCGTTCTCAAGCCGTATGGACTGAATCCCGAATGGGCGCTCTGTCCCGCCGCACCCGGTGTTCTGCGCAACCACGGGATCAGCTACCTCTGGAATCCCGCCCTGAATCAAGGCTCCCTCGAAAACCGCCGCGAGCCCACCTGGGTGCTCGTCGATATCCAGGCCCTCGTCGACAACCTGCCCGGCCCCCATTTCGGTGGTTACAACATTCTCTACAGCAACGGACGCGTCGAACGCAGTCCCCAGGCCCCTCACAGCCTGCCGGTTCAGTTTGAGTAAATCAGCACTCAAACCGCAAGCAGCTTCTCGATGGCGTGCTGGTGGTGGTCGCGGGCGGACTGGGTGAACTGGCGGGCGTCGGCGATGCGTTCCGCGTAGAGGTCGAAGTCGAGGCCGTTGGTCGCGCCGAGGTGGGTCTTGCGCGCAATCGCGGCGTCGGGATCCTCGTTTTCCAGTTCGGCGAGGTGTTCCTTGACGTGGTGGTAGGCGTCGCGGAAGGGCATGCCCTTCGCCACGAGCGCGAGGGCGGCGTCGGTGGCGAAGACCCCGCCATCGAAGGCGGCGCGGAGGCGGTCGGGGTTGACGGCGAGGCCCGCCACGCAGCGGGCGAGAATGCGGACGGAGGCGCGGGTGGTGGCGAGGCCCTCCAGGAAGGGTTCTTTGCTGTCCTGAAGGTCGCGGTTGTAGCCGCCGGGCGCGGCGTGCAGGATCATGCCGACGGACTGGCCGTAGCCGAGCACGAGGGCGGCCTTGGAGCGCAGCAGCTCGAGCACGTCGGGGTTGTTCTTGTTGGGCATGATGCTGCTGCCGGTGCCAAAGGCCTTCGGAATGCGGAAATAGCCGAATTCGGGCAGGGTGAAAATCATGAGATCGGTCGCGACGCGCGAGAGGGTGATCATGAGCTGTCCGAGGGCCTGGAGAATCTGGTATTCCATTTTGCCGCGGGCCTGGATGGCGTGGGCGACGTTGTGGAGGGGGCGGGCGAAGCCCAGCAGGTCGCTGCTGAGTTGCCGGTCGATGGGCAGCGGCACGCCGTAGCCAGCGGCGGCACCGAGCGGGCATTGGTCGTTGAGGCGGAACACGTGACGGAGGCTGTCGAGGTCTTCGAGCACGGCTTCGGCATAGGAGGTGGCCCAGAGGCCGACGCTGGAGGGCATGGCGGGCTGCATGTGGGTGCGGCCGACCATGGGGACGAGGCGGTGGGTGTGGCCGAAAGCGCGGAGGGCGTCGGCGAGGTCGGCCGTGTCGTCCATGAGGTCGAGCAGTCGCTGTTTGGCGAAGAGGCGGAGATCGAGGGCGACCTGGTCGTTGCGGCTGCGTCCGGTGTGGATTTTTTTGCCGAGGTCGCCGTGGCGTTCGGTGAGGGTGCGTTCGACGGCGAGGTGCACGTCCTGGTCGGCGGGGTGGATTTCGAATTCGCCGCGCAGGGCGGAATCGCGGATGCGGGCCAGTTCGCGGCAGAGGGCGGCGGCTTCGTCGCGGGTGAGCACGGGAGGGCTCACGGGCATGCGGGAGAGCATGAGGGCGTGGGCGGCGCTGCCGATGCAGTCGGCTTCGGCGAGCTGGAGATCGAGAACCAGGTCTTTGCCGGCGGTGAAAGCGAGGATTTCGTCGTCGATGGAACCGACGGTGGTGCGTTGGGCGGAGGAGGGAGACGTCATGGACGCCGTGTTACCACATGCCTCCCGGCAAGGAAAGCCCAAGCTGAGGGGCAGAAACTCGCAGCACGGTTACTTCTCCGGCATCGCAGACGAGTGATGGCTGATGATCAGCCATTGTTTCCCGTCCCAACGGTAGGTGAAGCTATATCTTGCCCTGACCTTGTCCCCCGTCTTGGCAAAATGGAAGGTATACAGACCGGTGTCCACGGCCATGTCGCAGTCGATCTGTATCTGACGCATAATGATTTCCCCTGAGGGTTGATTCTCGAGAAAGTGGTAAAAGTAGTCCTCTTTTTCAGGTCGTGTGAGCCGGGGTGTATTGGAGAGCGTGGGCAGAAGGATGGACTGCTCGGCGTAGTTGGCAACGACTTGTCGCGGGTCACCTGATTGCAGCGACAGGTTCCACCTGTCAAACAGCGATGCGATTTCCTGTTCGGTCGGCACAAGGCCTCTTTCCGCACACAGTTTCGTACATGGATTGCGATTGGATGCCGGTGTGGTGCATCCCGCGATAAGCAGAGAAACGGTTAAGAGTAAAAGAGCGGACAGGCGTTTCATATGTGTATTCTCCTTTTAATGGCGGACGAACGTCCACCCGCACCGACGTGTTCGGTGTCGGGAATTGTTAGCGGCTGATCAGGCCATGGCCATCTGTTTGACTTCTTCGTGAATCCGGGGCGAGATGGAATCCTCGGCAACTTCGAGATCATAATCCATCTGAAGACCCAACCAGAAAGAGGCTGAATTTCCGAAATATACCGACAATCTCAAGGCGGTGTCAGCCGTAATGCTGCGTTTGCCATGGATAATTTCATTAATTCTACGGGGGGATACGCCCAAGGCGCGCCCAAGGTGATTCTGACTGATCTCCATGGGCTTGAGGAACTCTTCAAAGAGAACCTCTCCGGGATGCACAGGTTTGATTTTTTTCATGTGTTTACCTCAGTGATAATCTACAATCTCGACATTGCGGGCATGGCCATCCACCCATTCAAAGCAGATACGCCACTGTTGATTGATTCGAATGCTGTGCTGCCCCTTTCGTTTCCCTGAAAGTGCTTCCAGCCGATTGGCTGGTGGAACCCGCAGATCCTGAATCGTGGAGCTCCGGTGAAGCATCTTCAGTTTTCGGTAGGCCGTCTGCTGAATGTTGGGGGGTAACCGTTTGGAGAACTCCCTGCGAAAGAGCTTCTCGGTTTCTTTGCATGCGAAACTTTCAATCATGGGAATTACCAAGTATAACGCATAGCGTTATCCGTCAAGCGGAAATTTTATTCTTCCTGCCGCTACCGCTACCGTCTCAGTCCACCGGACCGCGTGCTCGCGGTTCGGTGCGACTGCTGGTTCGACTTTATTCGTATTTAGTAGAGAATCCATCGGTATCTGCAAAACTTCTCCGGTCTGGTCCGGGAGCTTTTGCGACATCCCCAAGAAAAAATGTTCAAACAGGCCCTCTTCGAATGTCAATCGGAAAGGCGGGGGAGAGGAAGGGAAGAAGTGCGGAGTGCGGAATGCGGAGTGGGAAGTGCGGGGTCTGGGGAGTGAGGAATGACGCGTGGGACGGCGGCCCCCGCCGTCAACATTTGTCCTGCGGCGGCCCCCGCCGCAGTCGTTCCATTGGCCCGTTGCCGCACATAACACTCGACCCGGGCCGCGTACTGTGATGGAATAAGGTCATCACATTGCGCAAGCCCCCTCCGCACAAGGCACAACATCCTCCTCCTGTGCTTGGACGAACCAAAGCAATCCCCATGCAGAACCCCGAACCCGCCATCACCACACCCGATGCGACCGAGCGTTTGGATCGTTTTGCGGCAACGCGTCCCGGTCAGCCGCAGGTTGTTTTGCCGGGCCCCTTGGCAGCGGCGGGGGGCGAGGAGGCCTTGCCGGATCCCCGGGCGCTCCGCGCTCGAAAAACCCACAAGGCGTCTCTGCTGCGGAGGGGGCTGCGGCTGTTCAGTCTGACCTTTGGCATCGCGGCGGCGTGGTTCGTTTACGCGTGGATACGCGACGGATGGATGCCACGGGGTCTGGGGCCGCCGCAGGGGATCCACTCGTTTGACGCACACGCAGACCTCGCCTATCCTCCGGAGGAATTGCTTGTCCTGCTGGGCTTTCTGCTGCTGCTTTCGTTGAGCATGATGCTGTTCGGAAGCCACAACCCGTTTCCGCGCCGAAAGACGTAAGGCGGGTGCTTCGGCCCGAGTTCTGCATTTAGGGCCTGTTGATGTATTCAACCACTGATTAACACTGATGCCCCCTGATACTTCTCGAAACAATAAATAAACCGAAATGCACTAACTATCAGTGTTTATCCGTTCATCAGTGGTTAAAAATCCGGTCCCGAGAATACATCAACAGGCCCCAGACCTCAGTTTGACGATTTCCCAAAACTGGATCGCAGATTCAAATGTCTTTTTGTCGCGTAGCGACAGTCCCAGGATTAGCC
>CAZCFM010000155.1:0-7472 GCA_964497855.1 uncultured Verrucomicrobiota bacterium
TTGGACGCAAACGCCCCCAGCCCGCCCAGCATGGGGATGGCGCCGAAGCGGCCCTGGAGATAGTGCTTGTCCAGTTTGAGGTCGTTGCGGGGCTGGAACTCCGCCAGGGAGTAGAGCCTGGAGGCGCCATGCTTGTCTTTTTCCACGAACCAAACCTCGTCGCGGCGGAGCAGCTCCTGGTCGAGGAGATTGGATTCGTGGGTGGTGATGATGAGTTGGCGCTGATTCCCCGCACAGGGATTGAGGAAGATCTCAAGAAATTTATGGATGAGCAAGGGATGCATGCTGCGCTCCACCTCGTCGATCACATAGCAGCCGCCCCACTGGTTCATGCGGTACAGGGCGGGAATCAGATGCAGGAGGCGGCGGGTGCCGTCGGATTCCACGGCGAAATCAAACTCGTGTTCCGTGTTTGCCTCATGGCGGTGGATTGCCTTGATGCGGTGGATTTCAAAGGTGTGGCTGCCAGAGTTGCGGACAACCAACTCCTGATCGTCACTGATTTTGATTGTGGAGACCGTATTCTCCCGGGTGTCACGCAGGAGTTTCTCCAGTTTTTCCGGCGGCATCCATGACCGCAATTGTTGTTCTGTGACGCTTTCTTTCGCGACTTTCACACCATCCACCCCGGTTGATGCGGCAGAGAGAAAATGTTCCACAAACATTCGAAGGTGATCGTCTTTCTGCAATTCGGCGCCCATGCGCATGAAGCGGGCCTCCGGCGCTACGGGCTGCAGTTGTTCTGCAAACCAGTCGAGCGTATTGCGGATAGATTCAGGAATTTCTTTCTCCTCGAAGTTTGCCCGCACTGCGGCCAGGAAGGTCTGAGAGGCGGGGCCTCCGATCTTGGAGAGGTGGAACAGGGGCGAATCCTTCGGGATGTCCGCAGCCAGTTCCACCGAAACCTTGCCCTCCTCGGAGCTGACCCGTTCGAAGACCAGCTTCTCCCGGGACCCCTGGACTTCGGCCAACCATTCCTCCACGACGCGGGTGTCATCCAGTTTGAGGACGTAGCGGTAGAGGGTATTCTCCGTCAGGAATTGGATGTCGAAATCCGTGGTGGCATGGGGGGCGTCGGCGAAGGCGAAGGGCACGCGTCCGGTGGGCTGGTCCTTGGTCCGGGGTTGCAGCACATGATCGCGCAGCGATACAAGGGCGCGGAAGAAGTTGGACTTGCCAGAGCCATTGGCCCCGTACAAGACCCCCAGACGCAGGACGCTCTTGTCCGTGCCCGGGATCGGCACCAAATGCGAGGGGTGGCTGTCCTGGAAGCGATTGCTCGCGACCATGGAGAACGTTTGCTCCCCGTGGAAGGAGCGGAAGTTGGAGATGGAAAAGGTTACGATCATAAATCTGTGAAATTATCTTTGATATCATACAAAACTTGCGAAGTATTCACTGAAATTTCCGCTATGTCGAGAAATTTTCACGGTAAATAAGTTGTTGGGCCCGCTTAGGGGGCGCACCCACAGACCAAACGGACCGTAACACGGCGTGAAACTCCCGGAGTGGATACGTGCCGCCATGTGCAAAAACCCGCAGAACACGTGTGGTCAGCACCCTTCAGGATGCGCTTCCCGCTTCCGACACTCGGAACGCCCGTCCTGCCGTCCTTCCGACGCTCGGATAAATTGCTTCACCCTGACCCTCGAACCGTAGGCGTTCGAGGGTCAGGATGTAAAGGCCGGGCCGATCTTTGCGGCGCTTTTGTTTTACCAGAATCTTTTGTTTTACCGGGCCGTAAAACCTTTGATCTCAGTAAAACAAACGGATTCCAGGAGGAAATCCCTCGAAAAATCCGGCAAACATGGCAAAGACCCCTCCATGACCAACACGTTGATCCATGCGGATGAAGCCCGGATTTTCCGGCTGACCCATGTGGCGAATCTGCCCTGGATGTGCCGGAAGGGGGCCGCAGTACAGATTGCAAAGAGATGTTGACAGTTTGTTGACTGGACGCTATGGTATGGATGAAATTACAAAGGATAAACCGATCATGCAAACCATCGAGTGTGTTCATATTGACAAACAGATTCATCTGAGAGGCAGTTCACTTCGACTGAAACAGGATTTGAAGCGTTCCAGCGGAGTCGTTCACAACGTCGCCCCAGGCATCAACAAGCGCTTTTCCCGTTACCTTTTTTCACCCAAAGGGGATTCTTTGAATCGGGTTTCGTCATCTGGTACCGCAAACGAAACGAAAAACGTATTCTCTGTATGGGTGGTCAAGATTCCCGTTGACGTCTCGGCAACCTATCAAATTGAAGTTGACTGCGGGAAACGGCCAACCGCCGGAGTGCGGAACAAGTTCCTTGCGGTGATATCTCCGGATTTGTTCAATCGTCCTGAAGTCAGAGATATTCTTCATTCCAGAAACATGGAAGTGTATGTGCAGTCACGGGACGATAATATTCCGGTGAAAGAACTTGAGCCATGGATTGAAAGGATGATTCAGGAAGAGGAGAACCCCGCCGTATCCTTGGAGCACGGCAGTCCGGCGGTCCAAGAGTTGGCCGTCTCGGCGAAAATCCGCGACCCCGGTAGCGGAAAAATCGATGCCCGACGTGTCAGTGAAGTTTTTGGACTTCGGCTGACGCAGCTGGTGGATCTCTGCGGTGTCACGAAACAGGCGCTTTCCCGTTCCCCCACAAGTGCGCGCGTGCAGGAGCGCCTAGCTGTTTTTGACGAACTGTGCAAGGGGATTGTATGGTGTGGCGGGGATGAAGAGGTCTTCCGGACCTGGTTGAATCGTCCGAACCCGGATTTCATGTCCTGCGGAGGCCCGTCCCCCACGCCCATGGCGCTGCTTCTACGGGGACAGGCCGATTTGGTTGCCGCCCGTCTTGAACAGTTGTTACGGGGATTGCCCGCTTGAACGAAACGGCAAAGGGTCTCCTCTCCCGTATGCAACGCGAACCGGGTGCCTCTTTGTCCGGCACGGGATACAGGGTGGTCAACTACAGCCAATTCTCCGGGTCCATGACTCCCAGTTTTCTGTACAACTTCGGGCCCCGGCTTTCGGAATCCGGCACGCGATTCACCCCGCCCAAAGGCCCCAAGGGGTTGTATCTTGCCGGATCCCAGCAAACGGCAGGTGCGGAATACGCCGATGGCCTCGATCGGTGGCTGGCAGGATTTTCCGGCCAACACTTGAGTTTTTCCGTCACGTATTCGCTGAAAAAAGTGCTGGATCTCACATCAGCGGATGTCCGGAAAGTGCTAAAGATAAGAAAACGTGATTTGGCCGCCGCATGGCTGGGCGCGCATACACTGCCCCCTGACGCCTGGCCCGTCACATGGATTCTGGGGCAAAACGCCTTTGAACTCGACTTTGACGCCATCCGGTTTCACTCCACAAAGGATCCCGCAGGTACTTGCCTTTTGATTTTTACCGAACGACTGATTCCCGGACGCACGTTCGTACACATTCATGACCCAAGTCGCCCTGATCGAATGATGGAATCCCTTCCATAACAGACGTTTCAGCCATGTCCGAATACCTCCATGTTGAAAAACCGTTTCTGGAACAGCTTGCCGGGCTGGGCTGGGTGGTGGTGGATCAGGGCGCGGGCGGAATTCCGCAGGATCCGGGCGCTTCGCTGCGCGGCGGGTTCCGGGAATGGATTCTGCCGGAGGTGTTCCGGGAGGCCATGCAGGGATTGAACCGGACGTCGGAGGGCGATGCCTGGCTCACGGAGAGCCAGGTGGAGGATGTGCGCCAGCAGGTGCTGCGTCAGCCGAACCGCAGCCTGCTGGAGGCGAACGAGGCGGTGCAACAGTTGCTGTTCAAGGCGCAGGTGGACCGGAACGAGCTGACGGGGGAGGCCGACCCGGTGGTGCGGCTGATCGATTTCGAGCATCCGGAGCGCAACCGTTTCCACGCCATCAATCAGTTCCGCATCGACACACCGGGCTGTGTGAAGCGCTGCATCATTCCGGACATTGTCCTCTTCGTGAACGGGATTCCGTTGGTGGTGGTGGAGGCGAAGATCGGGGATGCCAACACGGCCAATCCCCTGCACGCGGCGTTTGAACAGTTGTTGCGTTACCGGAACGGACGGCCCGAAACCCGCTCGGCGGGACTGCGGGAGGGCGAACCGCGTTTTTTCCAGTCGAACCTGATGCTGATCCGCAGCTGCGGGGAGCGTTGTGAGTTCGGCACGATCACCTCCGGCCACGAACATTTCTTCTCCTGGCGGGAGGAATCCGAGGCCCCGGCGAACGGCGTGTGGAGGGATCAGGAGCGGCTGGTGCGCGGGCTGTTGTCGCCGTCCGTGCTGCTGGACGTGTTGCGGTCCTGCACGGTGTTCATGGACACGGAGGACGGGCGGCGCATCAAGGTGCTGTGTCGACATCAGCAATACCGCGCCGCCCGCCGCATTGTGGGGCGGATCCGCGCGGGGGCGACGCCGATGGAGCGATCGGGGGTGGTCTGGCACACGCAGGGCTCGGGCAAGTCGCTGACGATGGTCTTCGTGGCGCGGATGCTGCGGGCGGCCCCGGATCTGGCGGATTTCAAGATCGTATTGGTCAACGACCGTCTCGACCTCGAGGAGCAGTTGACCCGCACCGCGCGTCTGATCGGCGGCAAAGTGCATGTGATCGACAGCACCGAATCCTTGAGGGAACATCTTTCCACCGACGCCTCGGACATCAACATGGTGATGGCGCACAAGTTCCAGGAGCGCCGGGAAGTGATGCCGCAGATGGTGGCGGAGGCTCTGGGGCCCTACCGGGCCGTTCCGCCGGGGGGAACGTTCGGAGTGGTGAATGCTTCGGAGCGGATTGTGTTGATGATCGACGAGGCGCACCGCACCCAAAGCTCCGACCTAGGGGACAATATTTTCGAGGCCTTTCCCGGCGCGGCCCGCATCGCCTTCACCGGCACGCCGTTGAAATCGGAACGCCACGGGGAGCGGCGGACGACCAAACGTTTCGGCGATTACATCGACACGTACAAGCTGATGGACGCGGTGGAGGACGGTGCCACCCTGCAGATTCTCTACGAGGGCCGCACGGCGGAATCGGCCATCTACGACAAACACGGTTTCGACACCAAGTTCGAGGACCTGTTCCGGGACCGGACGCCGGAGGAGCTGCTGGCGATCAAAAAGAAGTACGGGGCCACGGGCGACATCCTGGAAGCGGAAAAACGCATTCAGGCGATCGCGGTGGACCTGGTGAACCATTACGTCGACAATATTTTTCCGGACGGATTCAAGGCCCAGGTGGTTTGCCATTCCAAGCTGGCCGCGCTGCGGTACCAAATCGCGATCCGCAAGGCCCTGAAGGAGCGGGTGGCGCGGGAACTGGCGGGGCCTTCGCCGGATTTCGCCTGGTGCGGGCGGCTGAATTTCCTCAAGGTCGCGGTGGTGATTTCCGCCGACCCGACCAACGAACCGGCCGCCGTGACCGAAGCGCGCAAGGAGGCGCAGCGGTGGAGCGCGAAGGACAACTTCTGCAAGCCCTTCGATTTCCGCGACCCGGACAAAGCGCTCACCGGAATCGCCTTCCTGGTGGTGTGCGACATGCTGCTGACCGGGTTCGACGCCCCGGTGGAGCAGGTGATGTACATCGACAAGAAACTCACGGAGCACAACCTGCTCCAGGCCATCGCGCGGGTGAACCGGGTGGCCCGCGGCAAACATCGGGGCTACATCGTCGATTACATCGGCCTGGCCAATCATTTGCGCGAGGCGCTGTCGATCTACTCGGACGAGGACGTGTCGGACTTGACCGCCGGCCTGAAGAACCTGCTTACGGAACTGCCGATCCTGGAGGAGCGCTATCAGCGTCTGCTGCAGCATTTCCGTCAGGCCGGGGTGGTGCGGATTGAGGACTTTGTGCGGGGAACCCCTGTGGATCCCGCACAGGAAATCGCGTGGGTGCACCAGGCGGTGGGGGCGATGGAGGATATCCGCCGCCGCGCGGATTTCGAAGTCTACCTGAAGAAGTTCCTGCAAAGCCTCAACCTCATTCTGCCGCATCCGGCGGGAAATGCCTTCCGGGTTCCCGCGCGCCGTTTTGGTTACATCCTGAGGATGGTCAAGGAACGCTTCAAGGACGACAGTTTGGACATCGCCGACGCGGGCGCAAAGGTGAAGGCGCTCATCAACGAGCACCTGATCGATCTCGGGATCGATCCCCGGATTCCGCCGGTGGAATTGTTGTCGGAAGCTTTCATGCGGAACCTGGAAACGAATTCGGGAGGGGATGAAAAGGCGAAGGCGAGCGAGATGGAGCACGCGATCCGCAAGCACTGCACGGTCCACTTCGAGGAGGACCCGGCATTTTTCGGCAAGTTGAGCGAGAAGCTGGAACGTCTGCTGGCCCAGCACAATGACAACTGGAAACAACTCGCCTTGGACTTGGAGGGGCTGCGCGGCGAGGCGGTGGCGGGACGGAGCGATCTGGTGGATGGGCGCGAGCGGGAGGCTCGGGTGTACAATGAGTATGTGGCGGATTTGATCGGTACGGATTCCGCGGCGACGGAGGATCTGATGCGCACCGTCGTTGCGATGGTAACCGAGAGGTCGGGGGTGCTCGACTTCTGGAGCAAGCCCATCGAGGTGAAGAACCTGAGAGGGGACATTGACACAGAGCTGCTGCTGGCGCCGATTCCGGAAGTCCGGGAGGCGCATGAGCGGCTGGCGGTGGAAATCATGAAACTGGCGCGCACCCGCGCGGGAGGTTCCGGCATATGATCGTTGCCGAGAACATTCCCGCATATGAAGTCCGCCGCAGCCGCCGGGGGACGGCGGATATTGTGGTGGAGCGGGATGGCCGCATCATTGTGCGGGCGCCGGAATGGGCGGACGATACGTTGATTTCCAGGATCGTGAAGGACCGCGAATACTGGATTTTCAAGACGCTTGCGGAATGGCGGGACTTGAACCGGGCCCAGGTTTCGCGTGAATACCGCAACGGGGAGGGATTTCTGTATCTCGGAAGGACCTACCGTCTGACGCTGGACCCGGAGTTGAAGCCGGATCTTATCCTGAAAAACGGTCGTTTCCACCTGCGGCGTGGGCTGGCGGCAGGTGTGGATTCCACACCGGTGCGGGAAGCCTTTCAAGGGTTCTACGTCCAAAAGGGATTGGACCTGATCCCGAAACGGGTGGCCTACTTCGCTCCCAAGGTGGGTGTGACTCCCTTGTCCGTACATGTGCGGGACACCGGGCATTGGTGGGGGTCCTGCAACACAAAAGGCGCATTGGCTTTCCATTGGAAATGCATGATGGCTCCCCGGCAAATTCTCGACTACATCGTTGTGCATGAACTTTGCCACCTGCACCACCGGGACCATACGGATGCTTTCTGGAACGAGGTGGACAAAGTGCTGCCCGATTACAGGGAACGCAAGGAATGGTTGCGGATGAATGGCGCGAGTTTGGACAACTGAAGCGGAAAAGACTTATCAGGGCCAGACGGGCGGGGCGTTGGGGTCGAGTTCCTGGACCTGCCAGGGGAGG
>CAZCFM010000156.1:0-7433 GCA_964497855.1 uncultured Verrucomicrobiota bacterium
CGCAGGATTCAAGGCGTTCTCATGCGGCTTAATCAAATTTTTGTCCTACACCCGCGGGGCGCTTCAGAGGGTTGTATCCTGACGAGTATACACATCTTTCTGAGCCATTTCGGGCCAACGGCCCGAGCCTTTGGGTCATCGCGTTTTGACGTATGCAAAAGGCTCAGGGCACTGCCTAGGGGCGCTGCATCCCCAGCCGGATGTCGCCCGAGTCCCGGATTTATCCGGAAGTCAGCAAGCACGCTTCAGCGTGCGGATGCGGGGCAGGAGGCGCGGAATTCGGACCGTGAACGGTCCTGGACTGACTTCCGGATAAATCCGGGACTATGACATCTTCGTGCGCCTGATATGGCAACCCTGGTGCGCGAATCCCGCGCCTGCGGGATCCGCGCACAGACGGACGGGTATCGGCTCGGACCTTCGGCCCGAACCCTTGCGTCATCGCGTTTGTACTTATGGGGTCAGGGATGAACCAGTTTTGTTCCCAGCGTGATCATCGTAATCAGCAGCCAGTCATTCAGAATATGGGCGCCGGCGCTGACCCACAGGTTTTTGGTTTTGATGTAGGCAAGGGAGAGCACGAGCCGCGCGCTGCCGATGATGAGCACGCATTGCGCGAAATCCCAGTTGTAGGTCGGCAGGTGCGCCAGACCGAAAAAGACGGCCGACGCGAGCCAGGCCCAGAGGACGGCGGCCTTGCGGCTCAGCCCCGCGCGGGCCACCAGCAGATGCAGCAGCGCCAGCAGGGGGATCATGGTCAGGACTTCCTCGCCCACCAGTTGCACGGCGATTTTGAGCAGGAAAACCATCCGTTCGGCCGGGGCAAGATCCGCGGCCATCGCCACCGCCGAATTGGGGGACGCGCCCAGCGTCGCGCGGACGACGGCCCCCACCGCGAAGCTCACGACGATATTCAGGAGGGCGAACAGGACCATGAGTTTGATTTCGCGCAGGCCCACCCGTCCAAACAAACTTCCGGCATGTCCCTTGCTGACCCACGACAGTCCGGCCAGGGGGATGAGCGGAAACAACAGGGCCGGCACAAAGGCCCCCAGTTGCCCTCCGGGCCAGGGAATCGGCGCGATGAGGATCGCAAACGCCACGGCAACCAGCGCGAGCAGCAGGGCCCAGCTAGCGGGGGTCAGGGATACGGGATTGCCTTGGTAAAACGGAAAATCCCGTCCGTTGTCTTCACGAGGTTTCATGGTTGTTTGTCCTTGGCGGTTTTGGGAAGGTCATTTAGCAGCCGGGCGATGGCGGCGTCGAGCTGCGGATCGCGTCCGGCGGCCACGTCCTCGGGGCTGTTGTACACCAGGAGTTCCGGGACGGTCTCGCTGTTTTCAAACCACCCGGTTTGCCGGTCCCTGGCCCCCAGTTGCGGAATTCCGTATTTGATATTTTTGTTGAGCAGCTCCATCCACCAGACGGCGGTGCCGGTGCCGGGAACGCGGGCGCCGACAACCGGGCCGATGCGCAGACGCTGATACAGGTGCGGGAAGATACTGCCGTCGGAATAGCTGGCGGCGTTCGCGAGCAGGATGCTGGGTTTGCCCCAGCGGTCGGCGGGCAGCCGGCTCGCGTGGAAGCCGTCACGGGCCTGGAAATCGGCGGTGACCTCGCCGGTGAACAGCGCGATGAGCTGGTCGTGCAGGTTGCCACCCCGGTTGAAGCGGACGTCAATGACCAACCCTTCCTTGTCCCGTCCTTCGCCGAAGGCGTAGTCCACCGCGCGCTGGTAGTTTTCGCCGTCCATGGCGGAGATGTAGAGATAGCCCAGGCGTCCGTTCGAGCGTTGCGAGGTCAATTCCTGGCGGCGCGCGATCCACTGGTCGACGGCCAGTTCCTTTTCGCGGGCCAAATCGACAGGGCTCACAACGACGCGGATTTCGTTCTCCCCCGAAGGCGCGCGCAGCGTCAGTTCGACCGGGATGCCGGCCTTCTGGTTCAGCAGGGAGTGGAGGTGTTCGTCATGGAGAACCGGCTCGCCGTCGATCTCCGCGAGGATGGAACCCGCCGCGACGGGATGGAGGGCGAGGTCGCAGGGCCCTCCGGCCAGCACCTGCCGGATTTTGACGCCCGGACCCGCGTAGTCCGAATCCGTGTACATCCCCAGCCCGGCGGTGCTGTCGGCAAGTCCGGGCGGGTGTAGCCAGAAGCAGCCCATGTGCGAGGCGTTCAGCTCGCCGGCCATTTCGCCCATCAGGTCGCAGAAATCCTCCCAGGTCTGGAGGCCGGGCAGGTACCGGACATAGTCGGCGCGGAGCGCGTCCCAGTCGCGGCCATGCATCGTGGGCTCATAGAATTTGCGTTTGGTCATCTGCCAGAGATGCTGGAAGAGCCAGGTCATTTCCCCGCGCGGGTCGTACTCCATCCGCGCGGAAAACGGGATCGGAGTGGAGCGGCCATCCGCGAGCGTGATTTTCTCCAGTCCCCCCGGCCCGATGCCGTAGAGCGCGTCGCCGGCGTCGTCCATCGCGACGTTCACCCAGGTCAGCGGCCGGACGAACAGCCGCGTGAAGGAGGCCTCGGTGATGCCGACGCGGTAGCCCGCCAACTGACCCAGCCCGTCGACGGCCAGCACCAGGACGGCCTTGCCTCCGGGAAAGGCTTTGATGCTGACCACATTGTCGAGGGAATAGGGCGTGAGGCGGGTGATGCGGTGACGAAGGCTGTCGGTCTGTGGTTGCCAGGCCGCCGGGGTGTCGCCGGGTTGCGCTTTGACATCGCCCGCCGTTCCCGCGCGGGCCTGTTTGAACGCCGCATAGGACTCCTGGGTCAGGTGCGCGATAAAGAGATCCGCCTGTTGGCCGTGGCCTTCCGGACTGCGCAGCCCTTCGCGATCGCTGGTCCACAGGACGGCGTGGCCGTCGGGCATGAAGAAGGGGTTCATGTTGCCGTACCCGCTTTGGGACAGATTGACCGGCGCGGCTTTGCCTTCGGCGTCACAAAGGGCGATGTCCATATCCCCCGCGATGGAGCCCGCGGTGGTCAGGATAAAGCGTCCGTCCGGCGACCAGACAAAGGAATGATCTCCGTCAATGTAGCTGTAGAGGTGGCCGGGAGGCAGGGCTTCCACCGTGGTGTTTTTCACGCGATCCCGGATGAGGATGCGGTTGCGGTTTTCCAGATAGGCGATCCGCGCGCCGTCCGGCGAGTAGCTCGGAAACAGCAGGTCCACTTCGGAGGCAACGATCCGGTTTTCGTCGAGTTTGCCGGGGGCCGCGAAGCCGCCGCGCCCCTCCGGCAGAGAGACTTCGTAGATTTCCGAGGCCCCGCCCCGCTCACTGCAATAGAGCAGGCTGCGGCCGTCCGGGCTGAAACTCACGTGTTGTTCAAAGGCCGGGGTGTTGGTGATCCGCCGGGACTGTCCGTTGACGGTGGAGACGACGAAAATCTCGCCGCGGGACACGACGGCCACTTCCGAGCCGCCGGGACGAACCGTGATTTCCGACACGTAGGCGTTGGTGTTGATTCCGAACGAGCCGGACACGAGGGGCGCCTGGCGCATGGCGATGTCGATGCGGCGGGGATCTCCGCCCGCCGCGTCGCGGCGCCAGATCGAGCCGTCGTGGGCGTAGACCAGCGTCCCGTCCCGGGCGAGGGTCACAAAACGGACCGGACGGCCTTGGTGCTGCGTGATTGCCTTGGGTTTGGCGTTGGCCTCCAGGCCGATCTGCCAGACGTTGAAGCTGCCGCCGGCCTGTTCGCTCGTGTAATAAACGCTTTTGCCGTCGGGAGCGAAGAAGCCGTCGCGGTCTTCGCCCCGGTTGGTGGTGAGTTGCCGGTGTTTTCCGCTGCCGAGATCCAGGAGCCAGAGGTCGCGGGTGCCATCCGAGACAGCGCCCTTGCGCCATTCGTTCTCGTAGACGGGGCAGTTGTCGTAGACCAGCCATTTGCCGTCGGGGCTTGCGGCCACGTCCAGCGCGGGCGTGGGCAGGAGCAGGCGGACGGGGCCGCCCTCCGCCGGGACGCTGTAGAGCTGGGTGCTGTTTCCATACGCGCCGGCCAGTTCCGTTTCCGGACTGCCGATGCGGTTGGAGCCGAAAAACACGGTTTTCCCGTCCGCGGAAAAGGCATAGGGCAGATCGTTCGCCGAATGGAAGGTCAGACGTTGCGGGGTTGCGCCGTCGAGATCCGTGACAAACACATCGAAGTTTCCATGGCGTTTGCAGGCGAAGGCGATGCGGGTGCCGTCGGGCGACCACACCGGGCGTGTGGAATAAAAATCGCCGGACGTGAGAGGCGTGGCCTCTCCGCCCTTGGCATCCACGAGCCAGAGCTGGCCCCCGAGGGCGAAGGCGATGGACTGTCCGTCCGGCGAGATCGCCGGATAGCGAATCCAGCGGGGCATTTCAGCTTGTTCGGCAGAGGAGGCCGGAATTCCGGGACCCGCGCAGACGGATTCCAGCAGGAACACACACAGGAACACACTCAATACTTGTCGTTTCATCGTCACTCCGGAGCAGGGGTTGAGGGCTAAATTCGCCTATAGGATTCGCCTTTAGCAGATGGGTTGATTGAAAGGCAAGGCCAATTTGCAGAGGGGCCGCGGCGCTTCAGTCGTTGCGGGGTTTGTGGGCGCGGCGGAGGAGGGCGGCTCCGGAGAGGCCCAAAAAGAGGGCGAGGGCGAAACCGCCGCAGGCGAAGAGGATGAGACGGCGCAGACGCCGTTCGGTGTCGTCCAGAATGGGGTTGAGAGCCTGGGACATTGCCGGCAGAGCGTCCGGCGCGAGCAGCGCGCGGGCCTGGGCGACGGCTTTGTTCAGCTCGGTGAGGGTGAGGGTCGCGGAGTCGATCGTCTGTTTGTATTCGAGAATGTCGAAGGGCCGGGGCGGCGGCTGCGAGGGCGTGGACGGAGCGGCGGCGGCGTGTTGCGGGGGCGGATTCATCGCGTGGATGTCCTCCAGAAGGCCGCGAAGCGAGAGCGTGAGGTCGTTGGCGGCTTCGAGGGTGCCGCGCAGGCCGGTCAGGGTGGCGTGGGCCGTCTGCTGTCGGTCGTCGAGGGCCTTGAGCAGGGCTTCGCGTTCGGCGGCGACGAGGCGGGCGATCTGGTCGAGGGCGGCTTCGCGTTCGGTGGAGACCTCTTTGGGCAGGGATTCGGCCAGGGCGCTCAGACGCCCGGCGGACGCGATCCCTTCCGCGATGTTGGCGAGGACCTGGCGCGATTCGGGCATGGCGAGGGTTCTGGTGGTGGTGAGTTCCATGCGCCACGCGAGCAACTGGGGCATTTTCTGCCCGAGATAGAGGGCGCGTTCGGCGAGCAGGCGGGCGCGGGTCATTTCCACCACGGCGGGGGAGATGCCCGCGAGCGGGTCCAGACCAATGAAGGAGAGAAGGCCGCCGGGGCCGCGAAGGCGGGTGGTGGCCTCGCCCATCGCGGTGCTGATCTGGCTGGCGCGGATGTGGGTGACAAAGACCTGTTGGATGTGCTGCTTCCGGATTTCGTCGACAAAAGCGTCCAGCTCCGCGCGATGGGAGTCCGGGAGGATGCGCCCGGCGATTTCCCAGGCGTCCTCCTCCAGGCGGTGAATGGCTTCCGTGTAGTTGTAGGCGTCGTCCCCGAACTGCTTGGACCAGTAGTCGTCCCACAACCGGCGCTGCAGGTTGACCATGACCAGCAGGTCAAGCAGGGCGGTCTTGGGGTTGGATCCGGTGACGATTTCGACGACGGCCTCGGCCCCGTCGAGTTTCAAGCGCAGCGCGATTTCACGCCGTTCGGGGCTCTTGTCGCGCCAGGCCAGATTGTCGGCGGCCTGACCGGTCATGGCAATGTAGGTGTCGGCGTAGCCAAAAAGCGCCGACTGGAGCTGGGCGAGAGACATGCCGGGAGGCGGCGTGGCACTGGCGGGGGCGGCGCCCTTGTCGCGGTGTGGGGCGGAGGATTGGCAGCCGGCCATGGCCAGGAGCAGCAGGAAAAAGACAACGCGGTGGCGGGTGGGCGAAAGGTGCATGGATCGGGTACCTATGAATGGGCTTGCTACCACGGCTCCCGGAGAGGGTCAACGGGAAAACGGGGGGCGGTTCAACTCGGAAGTCGAAACCGCAGGGTGTGAACGTCACTCAAAACTCCTGAAAGGATGACCCCGTGCGTGTTTGCGGATGCGGGTGGTGGCCCTGATGCGCACTTTTTGCAGAGACTGGAGTTGTTAGACTGCGCCGATGGGTATAGTGATTCGTATTGCTTGTTTTAATTCATCCAGAAAGGAAACGGATCGTGTCGACTCAACCTGCTTATCCTCTTCCCTCGCTTTTATCCTTCTCCGACGGCAGTCCTGTGTGCACGGCGGAAGCCTGGCGCCAACGTCGTGAGGAGATTCTGCGGATGTTCGGCTCTGAAATCTATGGTGCGCCTCCGAGCGGGCTGCCGAGGGGCGGAATGCAGGTTCTGGACGTCGAACGGGGACCGGGCCCGCTGGGCTCCACGCGATTCCAGATCGATGTCCGCTTCGGCGCGGAGGCCTCGTTCGAGTTGCTGGTGTACCTTCCCGCCGCCACAAAGGCGCCGCGCGTTTTTCTGGGACTGAACTTTGGCGGAAACCACACGGTCCATCCGGACCCGGCCATCCGGCTGCCCCGCGCCTGGATTGCGGACTGGGAAGAAACGCAGGTGCGCGACCACCGCGCGACCGAGGCCGGGCGGGGCACCCGTTCCCGTCGCTGGCCGCTGGAAACGCTGCTCGCCCGGGGCTATGGACTCGCGACCGTGCACGCCGGGGACCTTGCTCCCGATGCCCCTGCGCATCCACAAACCGATGCGTTCCGCAGCCTTTTCGACCCGGTTCCGGCGTCCTGGGGCACGATCGGCATCTGGGCCTGGACGCTGAGCCGCGCCCTGGATGTCTTGCAAGGACGTTTAACATCCGGCCCCGTGATCCTCGTCGGCCATTCCCGCCTGGGCAAGACCGCGCTCTGGGCCTCGGCACAGGACGAACGTTTCGCGGGCGTCATCTCCAACGGCTCCGGCTGCATGGGGGCTTCCCTCAGCCGCAGCTTGTCGGGTGAACGCGTGCAGGATATTTTGAAATATTTTCCTTACTGGTTCAGCCCGCGGCTGACGGCCTACATCGGACGCGAGGATCTGTTGCCCGTGGACCAGCACATGCTGCTCGCGCTGACCGCGCCGAGGCCGCTTTACGTCTCCAGCGCCGCGCAGGATCTCTGGGCCGATCCGCCCGGCGAATACGCCGCCTGGCGCGAAGCCGCCGACCTGTACCGTCTGTTGGAAAATGCCACGCTCCCGCCCGCCACGATGCCCGCCTGCGGACAGCCCCTGCATCTCGGCAAACTCGGCTACCACATCCGCGAGGGCCAGCACGACATTCTCCCCGAAAACTGGAATCACTTTTTGGATTTTTGGGATCAGCAGGCGCTTTGAGAAATCCCCGGTGTCAACCGCCGCGCCGTCGAGCGCTGTTACCGCAAAGACCCCTTCC
>CAZCFM010000157.1:0-7382 GCA_964497855.1 uncultured Verrucomicrobiota bacterium
GCCGGAAAACAATCAGCCCCTCATCAACGTCAACCGAATCCATCCTTTTTCCACTTCTGCGATTGATGCCGCGCCTTTTCTGGGGCAATACTGTATGCACATGAACCTTCCCCGCTCCTGGATCCGTATCGCCGATGCCGCCCTTGCCGGCTGTTGTCTCGTGGCCGCCCTTGTCCTGTCCCCGGACGCCGCTGGCCGCGGGCTGCTGTTGCTCCATGCCCTGACCTGGGCCGCGCTGGCCTGGAAACTCGGCCTCTGCCAGGCCCTCGTCCAGATCCTCATCCTCGTCGCCCTCCGTTTGCCGCAGACCGCCGCCCTGCCGCCCCTTGCCCTTCTCGCCTCCGCCTGCGGGGGCTGCGCCTGGCTGCTCGCCTTCTGGAAAGAAAGCCGTCTCTTCGCCCTCGCCGCCAGCCTGCTCTGGGCTCTCCCCGCCCTGCTCCTGCCCTCCCTCTGGCCCCTCACCCTCGCCGCCTACCCGCGCCTCGGACGCCTCCAGGGCGAATCCGCCGGACTCGCCCGATGGCCCGGACTTCTTCTGCTCGCCATCGCCCTAGGCACTGCCGTCGCCCTCAACCGGCTTCCCTCCGAATTCGCCCTCTTCACGGATGCCGACGCCTACGACGCCTGGGTAACAGCCCTCGCCGCCCTCTTCCAGCGCGAGGCCCTCTGGCTCGTCATCCCCATCGCCGGCGTCTTCGAAATCGCGCAGAAACAGCCCACCGACCTCCGCATCACCTGGCGCAATCTCCCCGCCGCCGCCGTGATCGTCAGCGCCCTCTTTTTCCCACCCGCCGCCGGCATCGCCCTATTCTACACCCTTGCCCTCCCGCTTTGCGCCATCATGCTCACCCGCTGGCTGCTCGCGCTGCCGGACCTCTACGCCCGCGGCATCGTTGCCGCTGCCCTGCTGGCTTCGGCCCTGCCCCTGCTTCTGAAAGGATCGATCTGATGCTCCGCCTCGAACCGCCCCACCAGCCCCTTCCCGACAACCTCTGGCACACCCTCCTCATCAGCGCCCTCACCGCCGCCTTTTTCTGGCTGGGCTGGCTGGAGGGCCTCGCCCTCTTCCGCAGTGGCGACCCCGTGGCCCTCGGCGAACAGCTCCTCCGCGACGGCGGCCTCGTCCACCCGATCTACCGCTTTCTGGAATCGCTCACCGATCCGCTGACTCCCTGGCTCTGGAACCGCGTCCTCTCCGGAACCGGCTGGGTCCTCTCCCTCGTGCTGGTGCTGCGCGTGCTGACGCGTCTCTCGGGCTTCCTCTCCGCCCTGCCGTCTTTCCTGCTGATGGCGGCCCTGCCCGGCCTCTCCGCGAGCATGTGCGCCGGTGCCTCGGGCAGTTTCGCCGTCTGGTTCTACCTCATGGGGTTCTCGGCCCTGCTCGTGGAGGAGGACAGCGGTGCCTGGCTGCGCGGCGGCATCTACGCCGCCCTCGCGTCCGCGCTCGACCCGCAGTGGCTGCTCCCCTCCCTCGGCCTCTTCGCCGGACTCTGGGAAATCCACCGCGAACGCCTTCCCCGCGCCGCCCTCGGCTTCGGGGCCACTTTGGCCAGCGCCCTCCTGCTGCTCCTCCTGCTCGCCCCTGCCTGGCTCGGTGCCTACCTCCCCTCCCGCAGCGGCGCCCCGGACATCGCATTTCTCCTCCGCACACATCCCTTCCTGCTCGGTGCCGGACTGCTCATGCTCGTGTACGGCTGGAAACGCCGCGGATTGCTCTGGTGGGCCCTGCTCTTCTCCCTCCCGGCCTCCCTCCTGCACCCCGCCTCCCTGCCCGGCGTCATCCTCCTGCTCGTCGGCATCGCCCGCCTGCCCGCGCTGATCGGCGTCCGCCACCCCCGCATCTACCAAACCGTCCTTCTCTGCCAGCTTCTGCTCTGGTTGCCATCCTTCCTCTGATCTGCTAGGAGGACCCCATGCGTTTCCCCGCCCTCGCCCTGGTCATCCTTCTCCTCGCCCCGCATGTTGTGCGGGCCGGGGAAGCTGCGCTTGCCGCCGCCGAGGCCGCCCTGCGCGACCGACTCCTCTCCGCCGCCGAACTCCAATTCAGCCGCATCGCCGCCGACGCCAAAGATCCCGCCATCCAAAGCGCCGCCCTGCTCGGACTCGCCCGCAGCCGCCTCGCCGCCGGCAAAACCGCCGAAGCCCAGCAGGCCCTCCAGTCCCTGCCCGCCGACATCCCCGCCGCGATCCTGCCCCGCGTCCGCCTCGTCCGCGCCGACGCCGCGCTCGCCCTCGGCGACGCCTCCGCCGCCCGCCCGCTTCTCGAAACCCCGCCCCCCGCCGACGATCCCGCCGCCGCAACCCTGCACGCCCGCCTCTGGGCCCGCCTCCTGCTCGCCGAATCCAAAGGCGAAGAAGCCGTCCTTTTCCTCCGCAAACAGCTCGAAGCCTCGCCCGATTCCCCCGGCCTCCGCCTCGAACTCGCGCAGCTCTTCGATCGCCTCGACCGCCCCGCCGAAGCCGAAGTTCTCTGGACCGCCCTCGCCGCGCTCCCACCCCGCAGCCTGGAGGCGCAGACCGCCGTGCTCCGCCTCGCCGAAACTGAAGCCGCACAGGGCAAACCCGGCGCCGCCGCCCGTATCCAGACCCTCGTCGATGCCGGTGGACTGCTCGAGGAAGTCGAGGCCCGCGCCTATCCCATCCTCGCCGGCACGCTGGAAGCCGGCGGAAAATTCGAGGAGGCCCAGAACCTGCTCGAAGCCCTCGAAAAACGGATCACCGACCCCGCCACCCTCACCGAAATCCGCATCCGCCGCGCCCACCTCCTCGTGCAGGCCGGAAAACTCGACGAGGGACGCCAGCTCATCAGCCGCCATATCGCCGCCCACGGCGACCATCCCCTCGCCGCCCTCGCCCAGCTCCGCCTCGCCCGCGCGCTGTCCGTCCAGACCAACAGCACCGCCACCGCCCTCGCCTACGAAACCTACCTTTCCGTCTTCAGCGACCCCGAAGGCCAACTCGAAGCCCGCCTCGCCCTCGCCGGACTCCAGGAAAACCGCGAGGCCTGGGCCGAAGCCTCCGTCCTCTACGACCAAGCCTGGCACAACGCCCCGCCCGACTCGCCCCTGCGCCCCCACATCCTCCTCAAACGGGCCGACATGCTCGCCGCCCAGAACAAAAACGAGGCCGCCCGCGAACTCTACCTCCAGCTCGCCCAGACCTGGCCCGAACACGACCTCGTCCCCCAGGCCCTCTTTCAGGCCGCCATCTCCCGCAGCGACCTCGACCCCGCGCTCGACGAACTCAGCCGTCTCCGTTCCCGACATCCCAACAGCCCCTTCGCCGAACGCGCCCTCCTCCAGCAGGCTGTCCTCCTCAACCGCGCCGTCCGCCTCGAACGCGCCCTCGGTGCCTACGACGCCTACCTCGACCGCTACCCCGGCGGCATCTACGTCGTCGATGCCATCACCGACAAGGGCCTCGCCGCCTACCGCCTCGGATTTTTCGATCTCGCCCTCCGCCAGTTCGAACTCGTGCTCGAAAAATATCCCGAGCACCTCCGCGCCGAACAGGCCACCTGCATGCGCGCCTGGGCCCTCTTCCTCACCGGACGCGACGAAGATGCCGTCCGCACCGGCCGCGCCTTCCTCCAGAAGTATCCCAGCTCCCCCTTTGTCCCCGACATGCGCTTCTGGCTCGGGGAACTCGCTTTCAACCGCGGCGATTTCGAAAGCGCCGAAAAGGAATTCGCCGCCCTCGCTGGCAACGGCTCCGCCCCCGGCCTCCGCTCCAAGGCGCTCTACCTCGCCGGACGCGCCGCCCTCGCCCGCCGCGCCTTCGCCGACGCCCTCGCCCGCTTCACCCAGTCCATCGAAATCGAAGCCGCCGCCCCGCACGCACCGGATGCCCTCTTCCACCTCGGCGACGCCCTGACGGAACTCAACCGCTTCGACGAAGCCATCACGACCTTCGACCAGCTCATCACCCAGCATCCCGCCTCGCACCTCGTACATGCCGCCCGCGGACGCAAAGGGGATTGCCACTTCACCCTCGGCGAAAAAGACCCTGAACGTTTCCGCCAGGCCCTCGCCTCCTACCGCCTCGTCGAGGAAAGCTCCGCCGCCGCCCCCGGACTCCGCCTCCAGGCCGCCTACAAAGTCGGCAAAACCCTGCAAGCCCTCGAGCGCCGCGAAGAAGCCCGCGCCCAATACCTGCGCGTGGTCCACAGCTTCCTCAACGACCGCGCCCGCATGGGCAGCGATGCCGAGGACTGGTTCGTGCGCGCCGTGACCGACGCCGCCCAGTCCTTCGAGCAGGCCCAGCAGTGGCGCGAAGCCATCCAGGTCTACCGCAGCCTGGCCGAGGCCCGACTTCCCCAATCCCCCGAAGCCACCCGTCGCATCGAAAACCTCCGCCGGGAACACCGCATCCTCTTTTAACTGGAGAACCGTTCATGTTGGAACTCATCAATCAAGGAGGCCCGGTCATGTGGGCCCTCGCCGGCGTCAGTCTCGTCGCCGCCATCCTCTTTTTTCACAAACTCCTGCAACTCCACCAGGCGCAGATCGACACCGAAGACTTCCTCTTCGGCCTCTACAACGTCCTCCGCCGCGGCAACACCGTGGAAGCCGTCACCATCTGCGAAGACACGCCCGGACCCGTCGCCCGCCTCGTCCGCGCCGCCCTGCTCAAGGTCGAGGAATCCCCCGCCGAAATCGCCCGCTCCGTGCAGCACGCCGGCCTCAGCGAAATCCCCCGCCTCGAACTCAAGCTCAACCTGCTCGCCACCCTCGGCAAAATCGCCCCCATGCTCGGCCTGCTCGGCACCATCCTCTCCATGATGGACGGCCTCCGCCTGATGATCGCCCAGGCCCCCCTCGCCCACGCCGACGACCTCGCCACCCATCTCTGGTCCGCCCTGCTCACCACCGCCGCCGGCCTCAGCATCTCCATGCCCATCTACGCCGGCTACAACCTCCTCGTCAGCCGCATCGAATCCCTCGTGCTCGACATGGAATTCGCCGCCTCCGACATCCTCGCCTTCCTCGGCACCAACCGCGGCCTCTTCACCAAGGACTGAGCCGCCGCATGAAACACTCCGACATCGCCCACTTCCGGCAGCTCAACTCCCTGCGACGGCGCTTCATCGCCCGCAGCCGCCGTTTTCCCCCAGCCCTCGAACCCGCCGCCATGGTCGACGTCGTCCTCCTCGTCCTCCTCTTCTTCATGATCAGCTCCTCCTACATCACCCGTCCCGGCGTGCGCATCCGCCTCCCCGAGACCGAGTTCAGCGAAGGGATCCCCATGAACGCCATGGTCGTCACCCTCACCCAGGCCGGACAGGTCTTTTTCAACGAACGCCGCATCACCCTGCCCGAACTGCGCCCCGCGATGGAACGTGCCCGCGCCGAAAATCCAACCCTTCCGCTCGTCATCGAGGCCGACGAACGCGTCACCCTCGACACCCAGATGGCCGTCTACCGCGAAGCCGCCCGACTCGGCATTCAGGACATCGCCATTGCCACCCGCAACCCGCGCCCCGGACGCCGGGAGCCCTGATGCCCAAGGCCCGCAAACGCCTGCAAAAACTCTCGCGGCTCCTCCCCTGGATCGCTGCCGTCGTCCTGCACGGCCTCTGGCTTCTGCTCCCCCTCGATCCGCCACCCGCGATGAAACCGCCCACGGTGCCCGCGCTCCGTGCCTACCCCAAACCCGGCTCGCAAAGCTGGCTGCCGATTTTGTTCTCCCTGCCCTCCCCCACCGGCTTCTCCAGCGTCACCCTCGGCGGCCCCGTCACCATCCTCCCGCCGCTGCAAAGCCCGCTCGATCTCCGGGCCAAGCATTCCCTGGACGTCGAACGCTGGTTTCCGCCCCGCACGCCCCCGCCGCTGTCGCTCTCCCCTGCCTCCACGGCCCTCAGTCCGCTGCTGACGCCCCCGGCCCGCGCCGAAGCGCCCACGACGTACCGCTGGACCTTGCAGCGCCTCGAAGAAGACAGCCCCCGCTTCCAGTCCCTCCGACTCCCCCGCGTCCCCTCCACACCCCGGGCTCTGTATCTGGAAGGCGTCATGAATTTCGACCGCTACGGACAAGTCGCCCACCTCATCATCGACCCGCCTGGTGCCCCCGAAGGCCAGCGCCAGGACATCATCCAGAGCCTCCGCCAAGTCCGCATCTGGCCCGACACCGCCCCCGCCCGCATCCGCTTCCGCCTCTCCCTCGAACCCAGCCGCTGACCGCGCAGCGAAGCCAAAACGGAGGATGGCCTATCAGGCTGTCTTATATTGCAACAGTTGCAATATTAAATGTATCCCCACCGCCGTTTGCTCCATGCAAACGCGGGTCCCTTTTCTGCCTTGCCATGCACCAGCCCCTCGCGCTACGCAAATATTGTACCCAAATATTGCTGTTGCAATACGTACACCAGACCCTCGGTCCCGCCAGCTATAACCGCGGCTACCTTACCGGAAGATGATCGGAAACCCATCCCGGCGGCGGTGCGCCGGTGCTGAAGGTCACAGAGGAGCTGCGGTCTGGTGCCCTAAAGCGCCAGATTCTGCACGTCTTCTTCCTTCAGTGAAACGACATTGATCGTCCATAGTCCCGCCTTCGAAAGCTCGTCCATCACCGCATGCAGGTCTGCCCGTTTCGCAGCGGGGTGCGCACGTATGAGAATGCTAGGCGGATATTCCGGCAGTCCCTTAACAGAAATAATCGCTTTCAGCTCCTCCTTTGCGGTGGGACGACCGGCGATGAAGACCGAGCCGTCCTTTTCCACGGTCAGAACAACTGGGAACCTCGGATCCGATTGGAGCGAGGCCAGGACGGCATCGTCAAAAGACATGGCCTGTTTGAGAGGCGTCGTGGCGCACCCGGCAAACACCAAGCACAGGATCAGTGTGGCCATCCTTTTCTCAAGCGCTTGCGGCAGCTTCCGCGCAAAGGAAACGGGACTGTTCAGGGTCGCAGCTCCATGGAAGTGAGTTGAAGGACAATCTCGATTTGAGACTCAACGTGTTGCCGGGAGCATCCCGGCAGGAGAATCAGGAAAAACAGCTATGTAAACTTCTGTTTCATTTAAGATGCGAAGGTTTCTAAAGATACCAAATATTGTTCCTGTTGCAATAACGCAGTTGCAAAACCGCTCCAGGTTCTAATCCATCCCCTATTCCTCCTACACCCAACCGATACGGTAGACGGCTGTCTTTCCGGCCTTAGGTGCAGCCGCGCATGAAAAAGAGAAGGATGAGGATAGGGATGGGAATGCCCATCAACCACAGGCAGGAAGTTCAGGGATCATGGGACGTCCTTGGGGCTTGAAGTTACCCAAACACTCTACACGAATTCCCAGGGTCCGGCCATGGGGTCTAACCCGACGGGGAGAGCAAATATCGTTCCTGTTGCAATAACACGCAAAATCCAACGTTGACAGTATAAATCAT
>CAZCFM010000158.1:0-7233 GCA_964497855.1 uncultured Verrucomicrobiota bacterium
TGCACTATTGAATTTACTTCGCGGGCGGCCTTTGTTCTTGCCGGAAGGGGAGGGGTGTCGATAAAGAGACGGGTCTATGCAAAATTCCACGTTGAAGTGTCTGATCGTGCGTGGTGGCTGGGATGGCCACACTCCTGTTGAATCCACCAACCTGTTTAAACCCCTGCTGGAGGCGGCTGGTTTCAGCGTCGAAATCGCGGAAAGCACGCAACGCTATCGCGAAGGGGACTTGGGAACCTTTGCGCTGATCGTCCAGTGCGTGACGATGAGCGAGATCGCCAAAGAGGACTGGGAGGCGCTGCATGTGGCCGTGCGTGGGGGCGTTGGTTTTGCCGGCTGGCATGGCGGAATCATCGATTCGTTCCGGGCGAACACCAGTTATCAGTGGATGACGGGCGGCCAGTGGGTGGCGCATCCGGGCAATATCATTCCCTCGCACAGCGTGCGGGTCAAGGCCGGTCATGTCATCACGCAAGGATTCAGCGATTTTGAACTCAAAGACACCGAGCAGTACTACATTCATTTCGATCCCGGCGTGAACGTGCTTTGCGAAACGACCTTCAGCGGGAATCATGGCGACAAAGATCTCTATCCGGCGGGCGTTGTCATGCCCTACGCCTGGACGCGATCCTACGGCAAGGGCCGTGTTTTCGTGGCCTGCTGGGGCCACACCTTCAAGGATTTTGCGGAACACAGCTCCCGCACGCTCGTGCTGCGCGGCCTCTGCTGGGCGGGGGGACTGGACTCTCTGCCCCAATGAGTTCCTTTCTTCCCCGCGCCGAATATGGTCGTCCCCTGGAGCCAACGGCCTCCGTGCTCCACGGCGCGGGCCAAAGTCCGGATGCCTTTCTTGCCTATTGCGATCTCCTGCGCGCGCAGGAAACGCTGCCGCTCGTCTACATGACGTATCTGGGGATTCGCAGCAGTCCAGAGGGAATCCGCAAGTACGTGCAGCGTCTGGAGGAGCAGGTCAATGCCCATCCGACGCTGCCCCTGATGCCGCAAATCGGCCTGTCGATGACCACCGACGGCACGCCGGAACAGCATTACGAGCAGGACGTCGCGCTGGGTCGCCACGATGAGGCGCTCAAGGTCCTCTTCGGGGAACTGGGTGAAATGGGCCGGCCCTTTTTCCTGCGCATCGGCTACGAATGCAACGGTCCCTGGAACGGCTACGAGCCCTCCTCCTATCGCGATGCCTACCACCGCGTGGCGGGGATGCTCCGGGATTCCGGACTACCCGCAGCCAACGTCTGGTGCGTTGAACCCTGGGAAATCGATCGCTGTTACGAGTGGAAACCGGACGAAGACATGATCGACTGGTGGTCGGTGGACTGGTTTGACCCCTCCGGTATCACCAATTCCGAGGATTTTCTTCAGCGGGCCCATGCCGCCGGAAAACCGGTGATGATCGGCGAGTCCTCTCCGCGAAGGCTGGGCACAACCGATCCGCTCGCCCGCTGGGACCTCTGGTATCGTCCGTATTTCGAGAGCATCCGTTCGCATCCCGGAATCAAGTCGTTCTGTTACATCAATTGGAACTGGGCGCAGTACCCGATGTGGGCCGACTGGGGCGATTCGCGACTGGAAGCCGCAGAGGAATTGGTCGCCCTCTGGGCCGAGGAAATGCGCTCCCCGCTCTACGCGCACGCCTAGGCGCCGCCGCCCTGACGCTGAAGCAGGCGCTGGGTGATCGAACGGCGGGCGGAGCGCAGGTCGAAAATGCCCACCACTTTTTCCGTGGCGGCGTCGCGCACGATGGTTTCTTCGGCGCCGATTTGACGCAGGATCGCCAAGGCTTCCGCGAGCGGCATGTCCGCGCGGACGATGTCCTGAATCTGTGCCATCGCGTCCTCGGCGATGATGTCCTCTTCGGTGACATTGCGTCCGATTTCCCCGCAACGCGTGATGGCGAATTTCACAAAGGGCGGTCCGATGAGTTGTACCGCGAGGGTGGTGGTGACGACCGTGACGACGACGGAGCCCAGGTCGAGGCCTGCCATCACCTCCACGCCGGAAAGGCGTTGGGCGGCCATCAGCGAGAGGCCGATGGCGACACCGCCCTGCGCGAACAGGCCCAGACCCAGATGACAAGATCGGGGAGGGCGATGACCCCGAAACCGCTGTCCCCGAGCAGCAGTCCGATGGCGATGTAGCCGATGACCTGCGGGATGCGGAGTCGTTGAAACAACCAAGCCCCCAACATGCCTCCGAACACTCCAATACCGAGGAGGAGGAGAATACCGTAGCCGGGTGATACGTCGGGCATCGGCTTTAAAGAGCCTTTCGAATCCGTTGGTACAGCTCCATCGCGTTGGGCGCGGTCAGGAGGGATTCCCGGCGGGCGGGATCCTTGACAATGCGGCTGAGGACGGCGAGCAGGCGGACGTAGTTGGATTGTTGGTCCGGGCGACCGGCCACGAGGAAGACGATGCGTACGGGAAAGCCGTCGATGGATTCGTAATCCGGGAGGACCTTTTCATTGACGGCCACGGAGAGCAGCATGCGCCGGACGGAGGAAATACGGGCGTGTGGAACGCCGACGCCGAGTCCGATGCCCGTGCTCATGAGGCTTTCCCGGAGGAAAATGGCGGCGCGGAGCGCCTCTGCATCCTGCACCTCGCCGCTTTGGGCAAGGGCGTTGATCATAAAATGCAGTAGTTCTTCTTTGCTGGGGGCCGAGGTCAAAAAGACCCGCTCAGGGGAGAGGGCTTCGTCCAACAAATGGGCTCCGGGATCAGGCATGGATTACTCCGCAGTGTTAAGGGCGATTTCCCACTCCGCCTCGGCGAGCAGGCCGATGACCTGTTCGCTGTTCGTGCTGGTGCGAAGGCGTTTAATGATGTTTTTCTGGGCCAGCAATCGTGAAATTTTGGCGAGCAAACGCAGGTGTACCACGTCGTCTTCCGAGCAAATGAGCAAAAAGACGTTGGTTTTTTCTTCGTCACCCGCACCAAAATCCACCCCATCCGGGCAGATTCCGACGACGAGTGCGCTGGTTTTCAGTGTGGAACTGGCCGGGCTGCGGGCGTGGGGAATGGCCACGTGGGGCGCAATCGCCGTGGAGTGCAGTTCTTCGCGCTTGATGAGCATTTTCAGATACTGTTTGGAATCCTCCACAATCCCATTTTTTTCCAGGGGCTTGATCAGTTGCTCCAGCACTTTGGGCACGGGTCCGGGTTTGATGTCGAAAATCATCAGTTCGGGGGCCACGAGTCGGGACACCGGCACCACTTCGGGCGCGTGTTTGAGCAGCTCAAACAAATTGGTGGGCGTCACCGGCTGCATGCGTTTTTCCAGCCAACCATCGACCATGCTGCGCATGAAGCGCCATTGGCTGGCGACTTTGGTGGCGGGAATTTTGCCTTCGCGGGCCATACGGACCACGGTTTTTTCAGCGACTTTGAGGTAATTGGCCAGTTCGGCCAGGGTCATGATTTCTTGGGGGCGGTCTGCGCTCATGGTTCAGGAGGGGTAGGGGGTGGTGTTGTTTGTCCTGTATAGTCCTTTGGAGGGCACTCCTGTCGACTAAAAAAGAAAAAAAAGATTCTAAAATTCGGTGAAGGTGTTGCGTTATTAGATTTGCGCCTTTGCCGTGAAATGCGTATAAGGTCGTTCCCCCATGGAAATCACTCTGCCTATCTTGAACACTGTCGTTCTTCTAACACCTTGGAAAGTGGTAGGATACGTTGGCACGTTCCTGTTTGCCGGGCGTTGGTTTGTGCAGATGCACGCCTCGCGGAAGGCCGGACGTCCGGTGATTCCCCTTGTCTATTGGCTCATGAGCGTTGTGGGAAGCATCCTTTTGCTTTCCTACTTTATATTTGGCAAAAACGACTCCGTGGGCATTCTGAGCAACCTCTTTCCCTCCTCCGTGGCCGGCTACAACCTCTACTTGGAACTGACCCATCGCCGCCGGATGCGACTTGCGCAGCAAGGGGGCCAGACGTGAGAGAGCCGGAAACCCGCATCGAAGAGCCCTCGGAGGAGGCCATCCTCTTGCAGCGCGCGAAAGGCGGCGATTTAACGGCCTTTGACCAACTGGTGCAAGGCTGCCACAAGCGGATTTACGGCCTGCTCTACAACATGACCAGCCACCGGGAGGACGCGGAGGATTTGCTGCAGGACGTTTTTCTGAAAGCCTGGCAGGCCCTGCCCGGGTTTGAGGGCAAATCGTCCTTCTATACGTGGATCTACCGTATCGCGGTCAACCGCGCGATCAACTTTGTCAAGAAGCGCAAACGCCGCCAGGGCATGAGTCTGGATGACCTGGATGCCGGCATCGAGAGGGACCCCACGATGGTGGAATTGGCGTCCAACGACACCCCCCACCGTCAGTCCCAGCTTCGCGAGGTGCAGGAAAAATTGAACGCGGCCTTGCAGAAGCTGTCAGAGAAACACAGAGCCGTTGTGGTTCTGCATGATATCGAGGGTGTCCCCCACCAAGAAATCGGGGAGATTCTCGGGTGCTCCTCCGGCACCGTACGTTCCCGTTTATTTTATGCCCGACAGCAACTCCAGGCGGAACTCGCCGATCTGAACCGATGATCACCGACAAATCCATTCTGATGAACCATGGGGGAAAACCCCTTGAGGCCCTGACGCCGGAACTTCGCCGGCACATTGAGTCCCGTCCCCGTCTCCTGGAGGCGTTCCAAGCCCAGGCCCGCGTCGCATCGCTGATGGCCCTGAAGCGCCACGAGCAGCCGGAGGAGGCCCTGTCCGGTCGTTTGTCGTACGCACTGGTCGCCCGTATCCGGAATCATGATTTTCCACTGCCAGATCAGCCCGGACTGGTGTTGCCCGAATGGGCGCGCATGGTGGCTGTGGTGGTCTTTATGCTCGGACTCAGCGTCTTCACGCATCGGGAGATGTTGTCTTCAGAGAGCTCGGGTCCTGTGCCCCTCGCGTCAACCCCTTCAACCGAAGCCCCAACGCTTGTGAATCTGGAGAATGATTCCTACTTTATCCATCACAACGATCCCTTCTTGTCCCACGTTTCGCTGGCCTCCGAACGCGTGACCCCCTTTCCGGAACATGTCAATCGCCAGATCCGTGACAGCTTTGATTATCTGACCCTGATGCAAACCAATCGGACCGAACGATTGCCCCTCCTCCCCGTCCGTCAGTCCCTCCCCTGAAAATAAATACGTTTTTTTGAACTTGGTCATTGCTTTCCGTGGGCTGCCTCCATATGTTTTCCCTATTCCGTGGCGCTCTATTTATGTCACGGAGTTGGTTGCCGCGCTTTTCCTGGCATCGAGTGCGGTACTGACATCTTCTTTTGGATGCCTGGTATTGAAGAGTTGAATATGATGAATATATATGTGGGCAATCTGCCCTACACGATGACCGACGCAGAGCTTGAAGAATTGTTTGCCTCGTATGGTCAGGTCCAAACCGCCAAGGTGATTGTGGACCGTGAAACGAACCGTTCCAAAGGCTTTGGCTTTGTGGAAATGGAAGACGCTGGCGGCCGTGAAGCCGTGGCGGGTCTGAATGACTCCCAGGTGGCTGGACGCCCCCTGCGTGTGAACGAAGCACGTCCCCGTGACGAACGCCCTGCGGGCGGCGGCGGTGGCGGTGGTTTCCGCAGTGGTCCTCCCCGCTCCGGCGGTGGTGGCGGCGGTGGCTTCCGCGGCGGTGCCGGCGGTGGCGGTGGCGGCGGCTTCCGTGGCGGCGAACGCCGTGGCGGCAGCGGCGGCGGTGGCGGCGGATTCCGTGGTGGATCCTCCAGTGGTGGTTCCAGTGGTGGTTCCGGTGGCGGTGGATACCGCAGCCGCGACGACTATTGATCCTCGCTACGACCCCAAACAACCCCAAAACCCTTTCCGCTCGCGGAAAGGGTTTTGGCTTTTGTGAAAGGAGATGCCGGAGCGCGGACACTCCTGTCCGCAAAACAGATAGGAGGGTGCCTCCCGCACGTTAGTATTGCAGCTTTTGAGGTCCTGTAAGGCCGTCCTGCGGGTTTACTCCGGAAGAGGCGGAGGCGGAGGCGGCGGTGGCGGGTCTGGCTCGGTTTCGGCGGGTTCCCCCTTCATCAGGCGTTGCAGGCTCTGCTCGATGAGTTCGGCGCGGCGCTCCACATCCTTCCGGTGCTGCTCCTCAAGTTTCTCCAGTTCCTGGCGCACGGCTTCCATGCGCCGCTCGCGCATCTCGAGACGCTGGTCCACCCACGCGGACACTTTTTCCCGCAGGGCGGCGACCGCAGCCTCCTTCGCTTCGGGGTCCTTGGCCGTGTTTACGGCGCGGATGTCCTCCGCGAAGGGCAGGGGGGGGCGGCGGAGACCTTCACCGGGGCGCATCCGTTCCCGGGCTTCCATCACTTTACCGCGCAGGGCCTGTCGAAAAGCCTCGGGGTCCTCTTTCCGCAGTGTGCGCAGTCGTTCCGCTTCTTCCGGGTTGCGCTCGCTGAGCATGTCCATGTAGCGTTCCAGGGCCGGATGGGCATCCCGCGGTGGGAAAGAAGGCACCTCTTCCCGGATTCGCTCGCGACGGGTTCCGCTTTCTTCTTCCATCGCCCGCGAACGTTCCGCCCGACGCGAGGGGGGGCGCTGTTCGGGAGGAGGCTGGGCCAGTGCCGTCGCGGCACAGAGCACTGTGGAGACAAACAACAGTCGTACGTTCATATGGAGTCCTCCAAGCCCAGCAGTTCCTGCGCCCAGCTTTCCGGGTCTCCGCCTGTGGCGAGATCGTAGTGCAGGTCCTGCGTGGCAATCGATTTCAACTCTTCCTGCAACGAATCCAAATCGGAAACGTCCAGGTCGGGCAGAACGGCTTGTTCGAGGTCGGCCATCTGTTGCGGGGGTGCTTCGACGGGGGTGACGGCGATCAGGGTTTCGGATACGGGCTGGAAACGGCTGGCGACATGCGGCCACAGGCCAATGCCCAGCAGGACAAGGGCGGCGGCGGCCAGCACACGGGGGAGAAAACGTCCGGAAGAACGCTGGCTTTGACGCAGAATTCGTTCCCGGGCGATTTCTGAAAGGGCAGGGGTTGTCACGTCACTGGCCCAGCGCCCTGCGTGCAACAGCACTCGGGCTTCTTCGGCTTTCAGCCGCAGGGCCGGGTCCTGCGCCAAGGCCTCTTCGAGCCTGCGCTCCGAAGCGGCGTCCAGTTCCCCGCTGTCGCGGAGGAGAAGAAATTCTTCCAATTCGTTGGGATTCATAGGGGGCTCCCGGGTAGGGATTTCAGATGTTCATAGTCTTCCGCCAGGGCCTCGCGCAGCCGGCG
>CAZCFM010000159.1:0-7120 GCA_964497855.1 uncultured Verrucomicrobiota bacterium
GCAGGATTCCCACTGAAAACGATTGCCGGAACCCTTTCTCTTGGGTAAGTGACGCTCCATCCACCCCCCATCCCTCCGGAGATCCCATGGCAGACTACTTCGACATCCCCCAGATTCAATTTGAAGGCCCAACATCCAAAAACCCCCTCGCCTTCAAACACTACAATCCTGATGAAAAAGTGGGCGGCAAAAGCATGCGCGACCACCTGCGCTTCGCCTCGCCCTACTGGCACACCATGCGCGGCACCGGGGCCGACCCCTTCGGTCAGGGCACCATGCAGATGCCCTGGGACGACGGCAGCGACTCGCTCAGCAATGCCCTTAAACGCCTGGACGTCTTCTTCGAATTCCTCAACAAAATCCAGATTGATTTCTACTGCTGGCACGACCGCGACATTGCTCCCGAGCGCTCCACCATCCCCGAATCCCACGCCACCCTCGACAAAGTCGTGGACCGCCTGGCCGAATTGCAGAAAGCCCACGGCAAGAAGCTGCTCTGGGGCACCGCCTGCCTCTTCTCGCACCCCCGCTACGGCCAGGGCGCGGCCACCTCGCCCTACCTGGACGTCTACGCCCACGGTGCCGCGCAGGTGCGCAAAGCCCTCGAATGCACCCACCGCCTCCACGGCGAAGGCTACGTGTTCTGGGGCGGCCGCGAAGGCTACACCAGCCTCATCAACACCAACATGAAAAAGGAACTCGACCACCTCGCCGCGTTCCTGCACATGGCCGTCGACTACAAGACCAAAATCGGCTTCAAAGGCCCCTTCTACATCGAGCCCAAACCTCAGGAACCCTCCACGCACCAGTACGACAGCGACGCTGCCGCCTGCCTGAACTTCCTGCGCGAGTACGGGCTCATGGAGCACTTCAAGCTCAACCTCGAAACCAACCACGCCACTCTCGCCGGCCACACCATGCAGCACGAACTGCGCGTGGCCGCCGACGCCGGGGCCCTGGGCTCGGTCGACGCCAACGACGGCACCCCGAACTGCGGCTGGGACACCGACGAGTTCCCCACCAACCTCTACCTCACCACCCAGGTCATGTACGAGATCCTCCGCGCCGGCGGACTCACCACCGGGGGCCTGAACTTCGACGCCAAACGCCGCCGCGATTCCTTCCAGCCCGTCGACCTCTTCCACGCCCACATCGCCGGCATGGACGCCTTCGCCCGCGGCCTCAAAATCGCCCACGCCATCCGCCAGGACGGACGCCTCGACGACTTTGTCACGAAGCGCTACGCCACGTGGAACTCGGCCCTGGGCAAAAAAGTCGAAGCCGGAAAGGCCAGCCTCGAAGAACTCGAAGCCCACGCCATCGCCGTCGGCGAGCCCACCGTTCCCTCCGGCCGTCAGGAAATGTTGCAGGCGCTCTTCAACGAGTTCATCTGAGCCAAAAACGCCGCGCTCAGGAGGAGGTCTTTCTTGTGAAGGGCCTCCGTCTGGGGGCGGGAGGCCCGGGCGCCACGGTGCGCCCCTCCTGCCAGTTTCCATCGACACGGATGATCGTGCGGTCTTCGGGCACACCGATTTCATTGTTCAAAATAAGCTGGTGGATACGCTCCACCGCCAGCCGTCCTTGCAGGCTCGGGCTTGTCACCACGCCCGCAATGTCGGTCACAGCCTGTGGGCGGTTGAGTTGAGCTATGCCCACGTCGTCCGGAACCTTTAGCCGAAGCTTTTGGATCCAGTCCCCCCACAGGAAGGCCACCGACAGCAAGCATTCCGGGCGAAATTCCTGGTACCACGCCACAAAGGCTGGATCGACGGACGTCTCCCATTCGGGTGTCGCGAAGGTGGCGACCGCAAGATCCGGGTAGTGTGCCGCAGCGGATAAAAGTGCGCCCACCGGACGGCCCGCACTGCGGGCGTCGGTTTCCGTCGCCACGTAGCCAATCCGCCGATAGCCTTTCGCCCGAAGAACCTCCACGGCGCAGAGCATCATTTGGAAAAAATCGTTCCGAACCGCATGGAAGGGATGCTGCCCGGAACCGGAGCCCAGCATCACCACGGCGAAGGAGGACCATTCCTCCGGGATCACGGGAGGCAAATCGACCGTGGCCAGCACGAGGATTCCACGGATGCCCCGATGATAAAATGTCCGCAGATGACGGCGATAGTCGTCACTGCCACGCCGGAGAAACACCGGTTCGATCCGATAGCCCAGCATCGCCGCCCGGTTGTGCATGCTGGAAACCATGTCGGAAAAAACGTAGTACGGGTTCGTGAGCTGCGCTTCGGCCTCGGTCGGCATCAACAATGGAATCACATCGCCGCGGGGCTGCACGATCGACAGTTGCTGCCGGCGGTGGCGGGTGAGGGCCGAGAGCGCCGGGTCGGGCCGATATCCCATTTTCTCTGCCATGTCGCGCACCCGTTCCCGAACGTCCGGACGCACTCCCTTTTTTTCCGACAGCACACGCGACACGGTCATTTTGGTGACCTGACAGGCTTCGGCAATGTCTGCCAGCGTGACGCGGGGCTTCATGGTGTTATAGATAACACTTTGCATCGCTTGTTTGGCAAGCCCAAATCGGGTTGAATATCGTCCTACCCCAAAACCGCGGCAGCGTCTGCCGCAGCATAAAGGAAAGACCATGAACAAACACATCTCCTTGCTTATGAGCATTGGACTGACGGCGGGCAGCCTGAGCTTCGGCGCGCTCACCCTCGTCAGCGCCTGGGACTTCAACGAAGGCACCGGCACCACCACCAATCAGGCTACCTTGACCGGACCCGAAACCTGGAATCAAGTCACCAACCCCACACAGGTCCTTGCAGGGACGGCCAGTAATGCCTTTACAGGTATTGCCGCCTGGGGTGCCGCAAGCCCCGCCCAGGGCTCCACCGCCTCTTTGACCTTCAACGACACCGGGGGAGGGAATCAATTGGATATGAACGTCAGCGGCGCAGCCTTGGCCGGCACAGGGGCCAAAACTTTCGTGGCCTGGATTAATCCTACGGGCCTTGATGCAAACGGTGCTGGCATCATTTCGTATTCTCCTACAAACGGAACCCTTGCAGGTAGCGATCTCCGTTTTATGTTGGATGTGAACGGCGACCTTCGCGCGGAGGTGAACAGCGGGGCTTTCGCGTACACCACCTCCCCCAGTCTGGTCGGCGGCGGCTGGAAAATGGTCGCGGCCATTTTTGATGGCAACACCAACACCTCGAGTTTCTATATCGGTGGAGTTGGTTTCCTGACCCCCGACAGTGTCGTTGCCCGGGCGATCAACACCTCTGCGACGGCTGCAAGTTCCGGGATTACAGACATCGTAATCGGCGGACAGCAGTTCGGCGTGACCAACCGCAGTTTCGTTGGCGGCATCGATTCCGTCGCCGTCTACAGCGGTGCGGCCACCTTGTCGGAATTGGATAACATCTACACCAATGGCATCGCCATTCCCGAGCCGGGCACGCTGGCGCTCGTCGGCGTGGCTCTGGGCAGCCTGTTGCTGTTCCGTCGCCGCAAAATCTGAACCCTCCTCCACACTCCCCAACAGGGCATCCACGGGGATGCCCTGTTTTGTTTAGGACTTTCCCATGAAAATCACTTTACTTCCGCTGTTGTTTTCAGGCTTCGTTTGGCTCCACGCCGACACGGCGGTCTGGGATGGAGGCGTGGGGGATGGCAACTTTTTCAATCCCCTCAACTGGGACATCCGTCCGGATCAAGCCGGTCTGCAACCCCCGCCCGCGGGTTTCATTTCGGATGAAGGGAAAACCGATCGTCATCTCCTTTTGGAAATGGCCGCCGCGCGGGGAGAACAGCGCCGTCTGGATCTCAATGGACGCAAAGTGGAACTCCAGAAAATGACCCGCGAAGGACAACCGCTGCGCGAGGGGGCGGATTTTCACCTTGTGGAAGAGGGCAATGGAAGCATCCTCCGTTTTCTTGCCGTGAAAGGAGTTTCCAAACGATGACCCATTCCTTCCGCACATCCTTCTGGGCCTCTCTCCTAGCCTCCTGGCTCGTGCTGGCCGCCGCCTCCCAGCCGAATATCGTGTTTATCCTCACCGACGATCTCGGGTACGGGGATTTGGGGGTCTACTACCAAAACAGCCGCAATTTCGCGGTCAATCGCAATCTCCCCGCGTTTGCCACCCCGCACATCGACAGCCTGGCCACGCAGGGCCTGCGCATGAACCGGCATTATTGCGGATCGCCGGTCTGCGCCCCCTCCCGCGCCTCCTTTCTCACCGGCATGCACCAGGGGCACGCCAACGTCCGCGACAACGAATTCGACAAGGCCCTCGAAGACAACCACACGGTCGCCACGGTTCTGAAAGAGGCCGGATACGCCACCGCCGTCATCGGCAAGTGGGGTCTCCAGGGCGGCGTCGGTTTCCCCGGCCATCCCGATCAGCGAGGCTTCGACTTCTTTTTCGGCATGTTGGCCCACCTCGACGGTCACTACCACTATCCCGAAACCACCAATCGCCCCGTCTACAATGGACGGACGGATATCCGCACTCAATTGGACAAATGTTATTCGACGGACCTCTTTACCGCGCGCGCCAAAAAGTGGATCGTCGATCAGGTCGCCGCCTCGCCGACACAGCCCTTTTTCCTCTATCTCGCCTACACCGCCCCGCACGCCCGCCTCGACATTCCAACGCAGGCCTACCCGGCGGGTGGAGGCCTCGCCGGCGGTCTGCAATGGACAGGCGTCAACAACGCGATGATCAACACCGCCTCCGGCACCGAAAACGCCTGGCTGCACCCGGACTACGCCAGCGCCACCTGGGACCACGACAACAATCCCGGCACCGCCGAACAGGCCTGGCCCAACGCCGCCAAACGCCACGCCACCATGATCCGGCGATTGGACGACGCCGTGGGCGACCTCCGCCAGTTGCTCGCCGATTTGAATATCGCCGACAATACCCTCGTGATTTTCACTTCCGACAATGGCCCCCACCACGAAGCCGGTGCCGGGGGCTCCATCACCCAGGACCCCCGCTTTTTCCGCAGTTATGGCCCCCTCGACGGCATCAAACGCGACCTCTGGGAAGCCGGCTGGCGCGTGCCCTTGTTGGCGGTCTGGCCCGGCGTCATTCCCGCCGGACGCGTCAGCACCACCCCCTCGCAATTTCAGGACTGGCTCCCCACCTTTGCGCACATCGCGGGTGTCCGCCCGCCCTTCCGCACCGATGGCGTGTCCCTTCTCAACGATTTGACCGGAACAGCGCCCCTTCCCCAAAGCCTGATCTATGCCGAATACACTGCGGCCTCCTATCTCAACACCCCGAACTACAACGACTTTGACCCCGGCCACCGCAACGCGCTTCGCGGTCACATGCAGGCGGTTTTTGTGAACGGATACAAGGGCCTGCGCTACAATGTGACCGGAGCCAACGATGTTTTCCGCGTGTATGATGTGGTGAACGATCCCCGGGAAACAACCAATCTCGCCGGCCAGGCGGGAGCGCCCTCCCAGGCGGACTTTCTTGCGGCGGCGGTCCGGAATCGTCGCCCCGGCGTGGACTGGACACGCGCCTACGACAACGAAGCCATTCCGGGACTGGGCCAGGACGCCCCTCTCGGCTTGCGCGTCCGCATGTTCGCCTCCAACGAGTCGTGGGTGGCCCGTTTCGACCCGGCGACGGCCCTGCGGCATCGCGACATCGCGGCGCTGACGCTCAACGGGCTGGACCTGCAGGGCGTTGGAGCCCTTTCCTTCACGGGTCACATCCAGGTGACCCAGGAGGGCGACTACAGCTTCAGCCTGCGTGCGGACACGGCGGCGGTACTCCGTATTCACGGCATGTTGGTGCTCGACGCCGACCGGGGCTACGCGCCGGGAACCCTCGTCAGCTCCGCGCCACTGCGCCTCAAGGCGGGACTGCACCCCTTCCAGCTCAACACCCGCCAGGGCACAGCCACGCCCCTGCTGGAACTGCGATGGAGCGGGCCCGGACTTCCCGACCAGCCCGTGCCGCCCCTCTCGCACGCCGAGGCCTGGCGACTGAAGTATTTCAACCAGCGCGAAAACAGCGGCCTCGCCGCCGATCACCAGAACCCCGACAGCGACGACTGGACAAACCTCTTGGAACGGGCCTTCGGCGGAGATCCCGGAGAAATCGACACCTTCCCCGCGCCGGAGCCGGTCGGCGTCCACGGAGAGTCCGGACTGTTTCTGGGCCTGCGCTATCGCCGGATTGACGGAGGAAACAGCAACCCCGACGGCAGTTACGAGGCCGAAGGACTGCGCTATTGGCTGCAGACCAGCGAAACCCTGCCGGGAAGCCCCGTCTGGTCGCCGGTGCAGTTCCTGGAAACCCTCCCCGGCCTGCCCCTGGCGGAGGAAGGCCTCGAATCGGTCGTATCCCGCATCCCTCTGGACAGTTCGACGCCCACTCTCCTCTTCCTGCGGCTGGGCATCGAAGCCATTCCCTGAGTCCCCGCCAAAAGGCGACTTCGCCAGATGCGGTCGGGTGTGTCGGAAAACCGGGTCCCCTTCCGACAATGCCGGCCAGGCGTCCGAAGCGGGCTCTGTCAGCTCCAACGCTGACAGAGCCCCCACACTTTAACTGTGGGGTGAAGGGTCTTGTTTGCCCGTCCTCCCGCCCGCGGAATTCCCACCCGTCGCCTAGTATTCGGTTGACTTTGATGGGGGGCCTGATTGTTTTCGGATATCCCCGCCGCCCCTACCGCTTGAAGAATGAGTCCACATGCCTGATTTTTCCTGGTTCCGTCCCGCCTCCTACGGCATGTTTATCCACTGGACACCCGCCGCCGTGATCGGCCGGGGCGAGCAGGTGCTCATGCGCGAATGGCTGGATCAGCGCGAATATCAGCGCATGGCCTGCGCATGGAATCCCCGCAGCTTCGATCCGGTTGCCTGGGCCCGTCTGGCCAAGAACGCCGGCATGCGCTATGCGGTGCTGACCACCAAACACCACGATGGCTACTGCCTTTGGGACAGCGCCCACACCGATTACAGCAGCGCCCGCCAGGCCCCGGGCCGGGATTTCGTGCGGGAATACGTCGACGCCTTCCGGGCCGAGGGCCTGCGGGTGGGACTGTACTTCTCCCTTGCCGACTTCCGCATCCCCGCCTTTTTCCAGGGGCCCCGCCACAATCCGGAGGGATGGGAACGCTTCCGGAACTACAC
>CAZCFM010000160.1:0-7115 GCA_964497855.1 uncultured Verrucomicrobiota bacterium
TTTCGTTATTTTGGTTTTTCTCCGGAACCGGCGATGATACGGATTCCCTTCCTCCTCGTCCCCCAACGGTTCCCAGCCTATGAATAGTCTCTCCCGTGTCGGCCTGCTGTTCCTCCTTCCCGCTCTGGCGCTCGCGGAGCCGTCCCCCCCTCCGCCCGCCGACCATTTCCGGATCACCGAGCAGGTCCTGCAAAAAGCGCCGCCGAATTTTTCGATCAATTTGAAATTCGGTGGATTTGCGCCATGGAATCCGGATGTGCGCGTGAATGTGTGGAACGTGCCCTTCGCGGCGGGGCCGATCCAGTTCCAGCATCATGGGCAGGCGGATGGAGGCGGGGAAGACTGGCTCCAGCAACAGAAGGCCCCGCGGCTTTCGTGGTGGGATTCAGCGCGCTCGGGATTCTGGGACGGGGCGGATGTGTACATCTACCGCATCGAGGATGGAGTGATGACGCTTCTGCGGCAGACGAAAGTCGCGAAGAGCTCGATCGGGAAAGATCCCAAGACCCTCCAAGCGAGCGAGGAAATGATCGGATTCACGGAGAAGGGACCCGAAGTGCGCAACGGCGACTTTTTTGTTTTGCGGATGCAGCGCGACAAGATGCCGCCGCACTTCCGTCCGGAACTTATCGCGCCGGAAACCACGCCCAGACTCAACGGCTATTGCACGATCACCGGCAAGGGGGACTGGAGGTACGACTCCTCGAATCCCGCGCCGGAGGGCGGCAGCCGGGGCAGCCTCAGGATCGACGTCGCCGAGGCCACGCCTGACGCGCCGACCGGGCCATGGCACTGGTTTGTCGCCCACAATGACAAGGAATCGAAGCTGCGCTTCAAACCGGGAAAATCCTACAAGGCGCAGGTTTGGCTCAGGCAGGAAGGCATGAGCGACCCGCGCGTGCTGCTCCAGTTTGGCACCGTGCTCAGCCGGATTGTCGAGGTGACCGGCGATTGGCAAAAATTCGAGTTCGACCTGCCTGTGGATAATCCCGAAAAGCCATATGCGAATACGCAGAATGACTCCACGCGCCTGTGGGTTGCCGCGCTCTCCCCCGGAACGTTCTGGATGGACAACCTGCTTGTCTGGCAGACCGATGTCGAACCGTTCGCGGCGATGCCGGAGGAGATCGCAATTCTGAAAGATTTCAAACCTCACGTGCTTCGACTCTGGGGGGGGCTGGATGCGCCCACGTTGGACTACTGGCTGGGCGAGGGGTTTGCGCAGACGGTTCGCGGAAGCTACGGGAAGACCGAAGCGCCGGTCCACGCGTCGTTATCCACCGCCCTGCGTGTCTGCGAGCAGACCGGCGCGGATCCGTGGCTCATCCTCAACCCGTGGTTCACGGCGGAGGAAAACGAGAAGCTCATGGAGTATCTCGGCGCACCCGCCGACAAGGGCTACGGCAGGCTCCGCGCCGAACATGGCCACCCGAAACCATGGACGGAGGTTTTCAATACGATCCACCTCGAATCCGCCAACGAGGCCTGGAACCAGATCATGCGCTACGCGATGCCCTCGCAGCCGGAGACCTACGCGGCCGTGGCCGACCGCCAGTTTCGCGAGCTTAAAGCATCGCCGTATTACTCGCGGGCGAAATTCGAGATGATTGCCAATGGCTGGGACAACAACATGCAGAAAGACGGGTGGTCGCGCCGGGTCGCGCTCGCTTCCAAAGAGGCCGACCGCATCGATCTCGCGTATTACTTCGGCGGATGGGAAAAAGGCGCGACACCGCTCGCCTCGGAAACCGACGCCGAAGCGGATGTTTATCAAGACAAACTTTTTGCCACCGCCCTCGAGTTCGAGCCGAAAATCCTCGATTCGGCGACCTTCGATCCGGGCTTCCTCCAACGTTTCGCGGCCGTGCTCAAGGCCGAACCCGGACTGATGGATGCCGGCCTCGCCGCCATGCCCGGCGGACACCTCCAGCTCGCGCCGGACCAACTCACCGCCAGCCCGGGCGATCTGGGCGGTCTCTGGGCGAAGGATCATGCGTTCCCCGGGAACATCAAGAGCCTCGTCGCCAGCCGCCGGGCGATTTTGGAGCACCCCTTCTGGCACGCCTCCTACCGGGCCATGGCAAACGACCCTGCACTCCAGCCTGTTGCGATCGAAGCGCTCGCGCTGGCGGAACCCTCCATCCTCGCCGAACTCGCCGAGGGGCTCATCGATTTCAACGCCCCCACGCGCCTCCTCCCGCTTTTCAAAGCACATCCGGAATCCGTCAAAGGCTGGATATCTTCCGGCAAGCTTTCCCCCGGGGCGCTGAAGGATCTCGAGGCTTTTTCCACAACCGGGGAGAGGCTGACCTACAATATCACCAACGACCTCAACAAGCAGCTGCGCGACGCGATCCTCCCCTTGGCACGGGCAGGCAGCCCCTCTTTTGTCGCCGCGCTCCGCCGCGAGGCCACCCCGGAACTCATCGCCGGAAAAATGCGGCATTCCTTCAACTATGTCATGGGCGCCACCCTCCGCGAATCCCCGCAACGGCGCGTCGAGCACCTCATGCAAGCCATGAAAGCCGACCCGTCCTTCGCTTCGTCCGCGATGGACACGATCAGCAATAATCCGGAAATCTTCCGCGCCGAGGCCGCTTCCATTGCGGCGGCACTTGCCGATACGATTGCCTCGATCCACGGCGGCGCGGAATCCTACAAGCCCGATGACGAGGCTCGATTGCTGCTTGGCGCGCTGCCTGCCGAAACCCGCCGCGACATGTGGAAGCGTCTTTCCGACAGCGTTGCCAAATCCGGCGCCGACCTGAGCCCGGAAAGTGCCAGGCTCATGAACGTGATGATCGCCGCGCAGTTGGGAGATTCCGCGCCGGTCCAGGCCATGGCCCGGGATCCCGCCTTTGTCTCCATCCTGGAATCCCGGCTCACCGAATCCATCCCGGTTCCCTTCCTCGAAGCGGCCAAAAACGACGCGCGCATCGGGGAGAAGCTCCAGTCCAGCCTTGCGGTGGCAGCTTCGCCGACCGCGAAAAAAATCGCCAACTACGAGGGCGGGCCGGGCTACAGCCTGCCGGGCCCCGGACAGACCTCGCCGGAAAGCGACGAGAATATCGGCAAGTCGCTCGCGCTGGGGACGGCCACGCTGGACACCTCCCTCCAATTCCTCGCCGCCGGCTCCTCGCCCGTCGCCTACTACGATTACAAAACCGGGGAATACTGGGCGTCCCACAACAACCCGCAGGAACGCATCCCCTATCCCACATGGCTTGCGCTCAAAATGCGCAACACGTTTTGCCCGGGCGATCTCCTCCTCAGCGAATCCCTCGAGGTCAAGCGCGTGGACGTGCCGGATAAAAAGATTATCAAAACCACCAACGACGGCAAGGGAAGCGAATCGACGGTCAAAGGCCGCAAAAGCGTCCCCCTCACAACCTGCCATGCCTTCCGCGACGGGGAGCGGCTTTCCATCCTACTCCTCAACCGATCCTTCACCGAACCGCGCACGGTTGTGCTCGACATCCCGGGGGGAATCAGCGGTCCCACCCGCATGTATGTCCTCAGCCACTCCGATCCCAAGGCCCACAACCGCAGCGAGGAAAATGTCAAAATCCAGGAAGCCGCCGGACCCGAAATGCAAAACGGCATGAAGATCAGCGTTCCTCCTGCGTCGGTCGTGGTCATCACCAACTCGATGAACTGAGGTCTGGGGCACAGGCTCCGGTCTTGGCTGGCTTCAGATGTGGGGACCGGGAGTGTAGGGCGATGGGGTACAGAGGTCCCCGTTCCGGAGTTCAAGGGAAAACAGGGTGCCGTAGCTGATGTTGGCCTTCCAGATCGTGAAGTCGGAGGCTTGTTCGTGGCGCAGACAGGCGGAGCGGGTGGCGGGTGTCCAGAGCTGGGATGCGTAGGTGGCGAACTTGCGGAGACTGAGGGCGACGCTGGCCTCGCAGCCGTTGTGGGTGTCCCCGCACCAGTAGAGCAGCGCGGTGCCGCGGTCGTGGAGATCCTCGGCGTGGAAACCGGAGTCGGTGAGCAGCTCCAGAAGACAGCGGCCCTGCGAGGGGCTGAAGTCGGCGAGGAAGGGCAGAAGCCTGGCGGGATCGGCGATGATGTCGTCGAGAACCGGGGAATGCGGGACCTTGAGCGGATCGAAGTCGATGTTGGGTTTGCCGATGAGGGGGCGGAGGGTGTGGCCGAGGATGGACATGCCGGAGAGCAGACCGGCGAGCGATTCACGGGTGAGGAAACGCTCGCGGGGGCTGACACGTTCGACGTCGAAGTGGGTGACGGGCGGGCGGTTGCCGGAGACATGGGAGAAGCGCAGGCGGGATTCGCCGTGTTCGCAGAGCTGTTCGACGCGGGTGAGGACGTGGTCGCCGCGGGTCCAGTCCATGCTGCGTCCGTCGTCGTCGTACACATGGGAGACGCCCTCGCCGGGGAAGACGCGGAGGAGGGTGCGTCCGTCGCGGTGGAGAGGAATGGCGCTGCCGGCGCGGGCGAAGACGGGGATGTCGCCGATGCCGCCATAGACCGCGTGGAAGCGTCCGCCGGGGTAGCGGGTGCCGCGGTGGAAATCGAACCACTCGCCCTCCGGCAGCCAGACCACCTGGCGGGCGAGGCGGGTGTGGGGGTCGATGGGACGGGTGAAGGGGGCGGCGATGAGGTCGGGGCCGAAGAGGTATTGCTGGGGAACGAGGTAGGCCTCCTCCGCGTCGGGAACCGCATGGTACATGGGGCGGCAAAGGCAGGGGCCGCCTTCGGCGTGGACATGGGCGGCGCTGTAGATGTAGGGGAGGAGTTCGCGGCGCAGCCGCATGGTCTGGAGAATGGCGTCGCGGAATTCGGGCGGTTTGCTCCAGGGGAGATAGTCGAGGCCGGGATCGCCGCAGTTGTGCAGGCGGTAGGTGGGGGAGAAGCAGGCGAACTGGTTCCAGCGGGTGAGCAGTTCGTGGCCGGAGATGTCGCCGCGGTGGAAGCCGCCGGTCTCGTCGCTGCGCCAGCCGTAGCCGAGGTTGGCGGAGGCGGCGGTGAACCAGGGCAGCATGTTGAGGGTTTCCCAGGTGGCGAAGGTGTCGCCGCTGAAGCCCACGGGATAGCGGTGGCTGCCGTGGTCGCCCCAGCGGGAGAAGACGAGGGGGCGTTTGTGTCCGCCGCGGGCCAGGTCGCGCGCGTGAAGATGGTTGAGGTACCAGAGGGGGTCCACGTCCGGCAGGTCCCAGCGCTCGCCCTGCTGCCAGTCCATCCACCAGAAATCAACGCCCTGCGCTTCCAGGGGATGATGCAGCTCTTCGAAGTAGGCGCGGAGAAAGTCCTCGTTGGCGAGTTCGAAGGGGATGACTTCTTTGGCGGCGGGATCGCGGCCCAGACGGCGGCACATGCGCCCGTAGGCCGCCTCGTGCGGGGCCACGCCCTCGTGCGGGTGCAGGTTCATGCAGACATGGGCGCCCTTGGCGTGCAGGGTGGAGAGGAAGCCCTCCGGGTCCGGGAAAAACGCCGGATTCCAGGTGTAGCCGGTCCATCCGGTGTGGTGGGGATTGTAGACCACATGCCAGTCCATGTCCACGACGCAGATGGAGAGGGGGACGCCTGCGGATTCGAACTGTTCGACGATGCGCAGGAGGTCCTGGTCCTTGTAGGGCCACCAGCGGCTCCACCAGAGTCCGAGGGCGAATTTGGGCGGCAGCGGCGCGGGACCGGTCAGACGGTGGTAGTCGCGCAGGGCCGCCGGGTAGTCGTGGCCGTAGCCGAAAAAGTAGAAGTCCTCCCCGCCGCGGGCTCCGGGGCGGGGAGCGAGGAAGCCGTCGGGTTTCAGCAGCAGGGTGCGGCTGTCGTCCAGCAGCGTCCAGCCCTTGCGGGATATGACGCTCCCCGTGAAGCGGTGGCGTTCGCCGCTGTGCATGTTGAGGGTGCCGTTGGCGTTGTCCAGGGTGCGGAGCGTGCCGGGGAGGTCTTCGGGATTGGGCGTGCCGTGGGACCAGACGAAGGAGCCGTCGGCGGCCTCGATGCGCAGGGTCCGGGCCGAGAAGCCCCGTCCATCGGGCACATGGCGGAGGGTGAGGGCGGAGCTGCGCCAGATCCGGGTCCCGTTCTCCTCCGCGGCCGCGATGTGCGGAGGGTCCAGATCACGGCACAGCACGGTTTGCGTCTGTCCGTCCACAAACACGCCATCCGGGGAATATTCGCAGCGGATCAGACGCTCGGTCAGAAAAGTGAAACGATAGTTCATACGAGGATTTCCAGGGGACAGGATGTAAAAAAAGGCCCCCGAAGGACGGGGGCCTGATGGATACGGTCAGCAGGGGAAGGGAGATTTCCAGGCCCAAGGTCTTAGCGCTTGCGGCGGAACAACAGCAGCGATCCCGGCGCAATCCCCACCAGAGCGAGGGTGCCCGGCTCGGGAATGGCGATGACTTCGAAGCCGCTGATATTCAGACGGGTTTGTGAGCTTCGTGTTGTGGTGAAATACATGCCGAAGGCTTGAACATCGGTTAAACTGGGCGTTCCGAATGTGCCGAAAGCGGCATCCAAGGGGAAACTGCTTGGGTTCCAGGTTCCCCAAGTGGTCGAAGCCAAATTGTCAAAGGCAACCGTTCCCGCAGCATTCGAGGTGCTGTTCGCACTGGACACATACCATTGGGTTCCATTGAGCACCGCCAGCCTTATGGATGTGGTGTCGGCCGAGTTGTTTCCTGCAAGAGTCCAACTCATCTCATCCACCTGGCCCATGCTCAATGTTCCGCTGTTATAGCCATTCAAAAACCCTGTTTTGGTGAAGTAGATAAGGCCGGAGAGGGTTGAGTTGTTTTGACCTGTCATCCGGATGAAATCCCCTGCGGCATCGTCAGCAATATTTAAAGCTGCAAATGTCTTGGTCGCAGCAACCGTTTGCTGTTGAAAAACAGCGAAAATGTCTTCTGTTTTTCCAGAAGGGGCACTGTACCCTGCGTTCGGTGTCACTTCACCGGGGGCACCGTTTCGCCAGTAATCTCCAGAGGTTTGCCCGCTGACGTTGGTGAAGTTGGCGGTTCCTGTTACATATCCCGTGGAATTCCCCCAGCTCACAATCGGGGCAGCATGGACGGAGAGGGCCGAGACGGCGAAGAGGGAAGCGATAACGCAGCGTTGTAGGTTTTTCGTGTTCATGTTTGGGCTCCTAT
>CAZCFM010000161.1:0-2509 GCA_964497855.1 uncultured Verrucomicrobiota bacterium
GGCATCTACGCCCGCGCCTTCGTCGAAGGCCGCCTGAGCGAAGCGCAATTGAACAATTTCCGCCGCGAACTTGCTCCCGGCGGCGGTCTCAGCTCCTATCCGCATCCCTGGCTGATGAAGGATTTCTGGAAATTCCCCACCGTTTCGATGGGTCTCGGCCCGCTGATGGCGATCTATCAGGCCCGATTCATCAAATACCTTGAAAACCGCGGCCTGAAGCCCAAGTCCGACCAGAAAGTCTGGTGTTTTATCGGCGACGGCGAATTCGATGAGCCCGAAACCACCGGCTGCATCAGCATCGCCGGACGCGAACAGCTCGACAACCTCGTGTTTGTGTTGAACTGCAACCTGCAGCGCCTGGACGGTCCGGTGCGCGGCAACGGCAGCATCGTCCGCGAGGCCGAAGCGCGTTTCCGCTCCGCCAACTGGAACGTGATCAAATGCCTCTGGGGCTCCGAATGGGACACTCTGCTGGCGCGCGACACAAGCGGGGCTCTGGTCAAGCAGTTCGAGAACACGGTCGATGGCATGTACCAGAAGCTGTCGATTTCCAACGGGGCCTACGTGCGCGAGCATTTCTTCGGCGGAAACGACGCGCTGAAGAAGCTTGTGGCGAACATGGCCGACTCCGAGTTGAAGAAACTCAAACGCGGCGGGCACGATCCGGCCAAGGTGTACAACGCCTACAAGTCGGCGACGGAGACAGTGGGCCGTCCGACCATCATCATCGCCAAGACCGTCAAGGGCTACGGCCTCGGCGAAGCTGGCGAGGGCAAAAACATCGCCCACAATCAGAAGAAGCTCAACGAGGACGAGCTGTTGTCCTTCCGCACGCGTTTCGGCATTCCGATCAGCGACGAGGAAGTGGCGAAAGCGCCGTTTTATCGTCCGCCGGAAAAGAGCGTTGAAATGGAATATCTGCGCGAGCGCCGCGCGGCCCTTGGCGGCCATGTGCCGGCCCGCAACTCGATCACCGTGCCCATCGAACTGCCCAAAGCCGATGTGTTCACCGAGTTCAACGAGGGCACGGGCGACCGCGAAGCCTCGACCACGATGGTGGTCGGACGCATCGTCAGCAAGCTGCTCAAGGACAAAGGCGTCGGCGAGCTGATTGTGCCGATCATTCCCGACGAGTCGCGCACCTTTGGCATGGAGTCGCTCTTCAGCCAGTGCGGCATCTACGCGCCGACCGGCCAGCTCTACACGCCCGTGGACCGCGACCAGTTGATGTATTACAAGGAGGCCAAAAACGGCCAGCTTCTGCAGGAAGGCATCAACGAGGCCGGCGCGACCTCCAGCTGGGTGGCGGCGGGCACAAGCTACTCCGTGCACAAGCTGAACATGATTCCCTTCTACGTGTTTTACTCGATGTTCGGCTTCCAGCGCGTGGCGGATTTGATCTGGGCGGCGGCGGACAGCCGTTGCAAGGGATTCCTCATCGGCGGCACCGCCGGACGCACCACGCTAAACGGCGAAGGCCTCCAGCACGAGGACGGACACAGCCACGTGTACGCCTCGACCGTGCCGAACTGCAAGGCCTACGACCCCGCCTACGCCTACGAAATGGCCGTGATCATCGAAGAGGGCATCCGCGAGATGTACCACGAAGGCAAGGACGTGTTCTACTACATCACCGCGATGAACGAAAACTACCGCATGCCGCCCATGCCCAAAGGCGACACGGTGCGCGACGGCATCTTGCGCGGCTGCTACAAGTTCTCCGCCCCGGCCAAAGGCAAAGCCAAAGCCAACCTGCTCGGATCCGGCACGATTCTCAACGAAGTGGTCAAGGCCTCCGGGATTCTCGCCGAGAAATACAAAGTGCAAACCAACGTGTATTCGGTCACCAGTTACAAGACCCTCACGGACGACGCGCTGGAATGCGACCGCTGGAACCTGCTGCATCCGGGCGAGGCCGCGAAGAAGCCCTACGTGCAGACCCTGTTCGAGGGCGAGCCCGATGTGTTCGTCACCAGCAGCGACTACATGAAGTGTCTGTCCGACACGCTGGCGCGCTGGGTGCCAGGCTCCCTGCAATCGCTCGGAACCAACGGATTCGGACGCAGCGAAAGCCGCGCCAATCTGCGCGACTTCTTCGAAGTGGACCACAAGTACGTGGTTCTCGCCACCCTCACCCTGCTGGTGAAGAAGGGCGAACTCAAAGCCGACATCCTGCCGCAGGCCATCAAGGACCTGGGCATTGATTCGGAAAAACTCAACCCGCTTCAAGCCTGAACCCGGAGGAACGATCCATGGCCATCGACATCATCGTCCCCGCTCTCGGGGAAGGCATTGAAAAAGGAAAGATCATCTCCATCGCCGCCGCCGTCGGCGCGACGGTGACCGAGGGGCAAAGCCTCTTCGAACTCGAAACCGGCAAAGCCACAGTGGAAGTGCCCGCGACCGCCGCCGGCGTGATCGAAAGCTACAGCGTGAGTGAAGGCGACGAAATCAAGGTCGGCCAAGTGGTCGGCAAACTCTCCAGCGGCGAAGCCGCCGCCCCCGCCGA
>CAZCFM010000161.1:2609-7022 GCA_964497855.1 uncultured Verrucomicrobiota bacterium
CCGTTCCCGCCCTGGGCGAAGGCGTCGCGGGCGGAACCGTGGTCTCCATCGCAGTGAAAGTCGGCGACACGGTGAAGGCTGGACAGACTTTGCTCGAACTTGAAACCGGCAAAGCCACGGCGGAACTTCCATCGCCTGCGGATGGCGTGATCGATTCCCTTTCGGTGAAAGAAGGCGACGCCGTGAAGGTGGGTCAGGAGATTGGCGTGTTGAAGGGTGGCGAAGCCTCGGCTCCGGCGGCTCCAGCACCGGAAAAAGCCTCTGCTCCCGCGCCCGCGGCCTCCCGTCCGGCTCCGGCAGTTCTGGAAAAACCCGAGCCCGTCGCCCTGGTGGCCGCCGCTGAGCGTCCCGCGAATTCTCCGATTCCCGCCTCGCCGTCCGTGCGCAAATTCGCCCGTGAAATCGGCGTGGACATTGCCCAGGTTCCCGGTTCGGGTCCCAACGGACGCCTCAGCATGGAGGACGTCAAGGCCTGGTCCAAACAGTTGCACCAGCAGCGTGCCACCGCGCCCGCCGCTGTCGCCGCCGCTGCGCCCGTCAAGAAAGTGCCGCTCCCGGACTTCGCCGCGTTTGGCGCGGTGACCCGCGAGAAGATGAGCACGATCCGCAAGATGACGGTCGAGCACATGGACAACTGCTGGAGCACGATCCCGCATGTCACGCAGTTTGACGACGCGGACGTGACCGACCTCGAGGCCCTTCGCAAAACCTTCCAGCCGAAGGCCGACAAAGCGGGCACCAAGCTGACCATGACCGCGATGCTGATCAAAATTCTCGGCTCCGCGCTCAAGGCGTTCCCGAATTTCAACGCCTCCATCGACACCGCGTCCGGCGAGATCATCTTCAAGAAGTATTACAACGTCGGTTGCGCCGTGGACACGCCCAAAGGACTGGTCGTTCCGGTCATCCGCGGCGTCGACGGCAAGAACATGATCGAGATCAGCAAGGACCTCGGCGATGTCGCGTCCAAAATGCGCGACGGCAAGATCAGTCCCGCACTGTTGCAGGGCGGCTGCATCACGCTGTCGAACCTCGGCGGTCTGGGCGGCAAACACTTCACACCCATCGTCAACGGTCCGGAAGTCGCCATCCTCGGCGTGGGCCGCGCCAGTTTACAGCCGGTGTGGGTCGACGGAAAATTCGAGCCCCGCATGTTGATGCCGCTGTCTCTTTCGTATGACCACCGCCTGATCGACGGCGCGGACGGAACCCGTTTCCTGCGCTGGATCGTCGAAGCCATTGAACAACCCCTCCTTATCTCCCTCGAAGGCTGAAGAATTATGAGCACAACTCCCCGCGAACTCGTCGTCATTGGTGGTGGCCCCGGCGGCTACCCCGCCGCGTTTTATGCCGCAGACATGGGCCTGAAGGTCACGGTCATCGACAAAGAACTGAACCCCGGCGGCGTCTGCCTCTTCAAGGGATGCATTCCCTCCAAAGCCCTGCTGCACGTGGCCAAAGTCATCAACGAATCCCGCGAGGCCTCCGAGTGGGGCGTGAATTTCGGAACCATCGATGTGGACATCGACAAGCTGCGCGCCTTCAAGGATTCCGTGGTGAAAAAACTCACCGGCGGACTGGGAATGTTGTCCAAACAGCGCAACGTGGACTTCATTCAGGGCACGGCCACCTTCGTCGACGACCACACCCTGACGGTGGTTCGCGCCGACGGCAAAAGCGAAGAAATGAAATTTGAGAAGTGCATCATCGCCACTGGATCGCAGCCCACGCGGATTCCCGGCATCTCGATTGATTCGCCGCGCGTGGTGGATTCGACCGGCGCGCTGGAGCTGCCCTTCAAACCCAAAAACATGCTCGTCATCGGCGGCGGCTACATCGGCCTGGAAATGGCGACGGTGTATGCGGCCCTCGGCACGGCGATCACGGTGGTGGAAATGACCGCGAACCTGCTGCCCAGCGCCGACCGCGATCTGGTGCAGCCTCTCGAAAAACGTCTCAAGGGCGTTTTCAAAGAGATCAAAATGAAAACCAAAGTCGTCAGCGTCGAGGATGTGGGCGCCGCGGTCAAAGTGGTGTTTGAAAACGAGAAGGGCGAGAAGAGCGAGGAGTTGTTCGAACTCGTGCTCGTGTCGATTGGACGCCGTCCGAGCTCCAAGGGCTTCGGCCTCGAAAAAACCGGCGTCAAAGTCAACGAACGCGGATGGATCGAAACCGATTCCCAGCGCCGCACACACGTCTCGCACATCTGGGCGATTGGCGACGTGGCGGGAGAGCCGATGCTCGCGCACAAAGCCACCTACGAAGGCAAAGTCGCGGTGCAGGCGATTCTGGGCAAACGGTCCATCTTCGATCCCGCCGCGATTCCGGCAGTGGTATTCACCGACCCGGAAATTGCCTGGGCGGGCATCACCGAGATGGAAGCCAAAGCGCAGGGCATTGCCGTCAAGATCTCCAAATTCCCCTGGGCGGCCTCCGGACGCGCCACGACGCTCGACCGCACGGACGGCGTCACCAAACTCATCACCCATCCCGAGACCGAACAGATTCTCGGCATCGGACTCTGCGGACCGGGCGCCGGCGAATTGATCGCCGAAGGCACGCTGGCGATTGAGATGGGCGCGACGGTGGAAGACCTGTCCCTCACCATCCACCCGCACCCGACCCTGTCGGAAACGATGATGGAAAGCGCGGAAGTGTACTACGGCCACAGCCCGCACTTCTTCCAGCCCCGGAAAAAGACCGTTCCGAAATAAGTGGACCTTTTCTGGGAGTTGCTGCTTGGGCGAGTTTTTGTGATTCTTTTCCCCGCTATGGGATTGACAGAATCCCGAAAACCCCTAAACAGTCAACCCTTCTGCATGCACCCGTGGTGGAACTGGCAGACACGCAAGATTCAGGTTCTTGTGCCCGCAAGGGCGTGGAGGTTCGACTCCTCTCGGGTGTACCACTTTTGAGATTTGACCATCTCTCTTTATCCCGCTTATCCGCAAGGATTTGCGGGATTTTTCTTTCCCGGGATCGGCTCGAAAACGGCCCAACTTCCAATAGAACTTCCAATACGGTTACATTCGTTCTCCATCGTGCATCACCGTCCCCCACGTAAAAAAAACCGCGCCCCACCCTCTGGGTCACGGTGCCGGTCGCTGTCCGGCTCAGGATTTCGGGGGCAGGCCTGTGCGGTCACCAGGAAATTTCAACTAGGGCGTTGGCGCGACGTCCAGCATCGCGATCCGAAGTTTGTGTTGTAGGTCTAAAGATTAACGATTTGAATCAATGTTCAATAGCACCTTCGCTTGCTCGCTCACGTGCTTCCTCCCGCTTCGGGTTCGGATTCAGCTCAGCCTATAGTCGAACGGGGGCAAGACAGAGGCGGAAGCCCAGGGCGTCGATCCGGGCCTCCGGGCCGCCCCTGCCGCGATTCGCCGACCGACAGTTCACGGCGGCGTCGTACCAACTCCCGCTGCGGCGCACGCGGATCGAGCCCTCTGAGGCGCCCTGGGGATCGGTCACAGGTCCAGTCGGGTAATCGCCATACTCGTCTTTGCACCATTCCAACACGTTGCCATGCATGTCGTGGAAACCCCAGTGGTTGGGCTCTTTCGTGGCCACGGGGTGGGTGCTGCCGCCGCTGTTCGCGCTATACCACGCCATCGCATCCAATTCTCCGGCAAAGGCCTCGGTCGTTCCCGCGCGGCAGGCGTATTCCCACTGCGCCTCCGTCGGCAGCGTGTATTCGTAGCCGGGGGGCAGCGTCCCCGCCGCCCGCTCCCGCTCCGTCAGTTTCTTGCAGAACGCCATGACGTCGTCCCAGGACACCCGCTCCACCGGACGCCGCAGGTCGCCCGTAAAACCCGCCGGTTTTTTTCCCATCACCGCCTGCCACTGCGCCTGCGACAGCTCCGTCTTCCCCAGCCAAAAGGGCTGCGAGATATTCACCTCGTGATGAACCTCGTATTGGGCGCGTCCCTCCTCCGACAGCGGTGAGCCCATTGTGAAGCGCCCGGCGGGTACTTCCAGCAATACCAAATCCAGCGCAGCCACCAGCCGCTCTTGGAGGCGGCCAGCGACAATCTCCGTTCCATCCGTCCGGAAGTGCCGCAGATTCCCCACCAACTCGCCCCGGCGGAAGGTGGCAATGGCCTGCTTGCGGGCCTCGTCGTCGTAGCTGGCGAACTCGCCGTCCAGCACCGAGGCGCGGGACGACAACAGACCCTTCCACCCCGTCTCGATGTCTGCCAGGGTGCCCTGAGTAAAGCCGCAGGTGAGTTCCTGCACCCCGTTTTCGTGCCAGCGCTTTAGGCCCGTCACGTAGCCCTTGGTGACGACGGCCTCCCAGCGCATCTGCCCGTTGGCGTAGAACTCCTGCGCCGCGCCGCTGAAGGGCTCCTGTCCATTCACCACGTAGATGACCCCCGCGCGGTTCTGCAACTTGTCGGCGGTCACGGCGGCGGC
>CAZCFM010000162.1:0-6972 GCA_964497855.1 uncultured Verrucomicrobiota bacterium
CTCCCGTACTGTATATATTGTACCTGTTACAATATCACCACCAGCACCATCGGTGCGTCCGCAACCCAGCCAGGGGTGCAACCCCTGGAAAGCATGGCGGAATTAGGATGCGGTCTGTAGGACCGCCGCATACCCGTTGTGCCGGGCACGTCGGCATGTGCCCGCGAATTGCGGCGGTCCTTCAGACCGCTGATCTTCTTTTGTTTATGCCTTCCAGGGGTTGCACCCCTGGCTGGGTTGCCACGCCCCCGTTGGGGCTACAACCATCAGCCCGCCTGAGCAATAAGGTGCCGCACTGTTTCGCGCACGCCGTCCTCAAGACGCGTGAAGGAATGCGTGTAGCCCGCCTCCCGGATTTTGCCCATCTCGGCCTGGGTGAAGTACTGGTATTTTTCGCGCAGATGCGCCGGCATGTCGATGAAGCTGATGTCCGGCTCGCGCTCCATCGCGGCGTAGACTGCGTTGACGAGGTCCAGCCAACTGCGGGCCTGCCCGGTGCCACAATTAAAAATGCCCGAGGGGGCGTCGTTGCGCGCCAGCCAGAGGGTCAGATCAACCGCGTCGCGCACGTAGACAAAATCGCGGAGCTGTTTGCCGTCCTCGTAGCCGGGCCGGTGGCTGCGGAAGAGGTTCACCTTGCCCGTGTCGCGGATTTGTTCAAAGGCTTTGTGCACGACCGAGCGCATGTCGCCCTTGTGCTGTTCCCAGGGGCCGTACACGTTGAAATATTTCAGGCCGGCGATGCGGTTTGCCAGGCCGTTCTTCAGCGCCCATAGATCGAACATGTGTTTGGAGTAGCCGTACATGTTCAGAGGGCCGAGGGTCGGCGTGACCCCGTCCGCGTCGGAATAGCCCTTCTCGCCGTTGCCGTAGGTGGCCGCGCTGGAGGCGTAGACAAAGCGGACGTTGTTCTCCAGGCACCACTCGCAGAGGTCGCGGGTCGTGCGGTAGTTGTTGTCGAGAAGGTAGTCGGCATCCGTTTCCGTGGTGGCACTGCAGGCGCCGAGGTGAATGACGGCCTTGACCGCGCCGGGCTGGACCTCGTCGCGAATCGCCTCGCGCAGGGTTTCCGGCTCCCAGATGTCCTCGTACTGCAACCCAATCAGGTTTTTCCACTTTTCGCTGCTGCCCAATTCGTCCACGAGCAGGAGATCGTTCTCGCCGCGGGCATTGAGTTCTGCAACAAGATTGCGGCCGATAAATCCGGCGGCGCCGGTGACAATGGTGGAAAAATGATTCATGAACGGGAGGGGAGGGAGCTGAAAGGCGGGGCGGAAAGAGGCACTTGATTCCCTAGCATTTCCCGCTAGGCTTGCCAACACACATGTGCGGACGTTTCACCCTTGCCAAAGACGCTGACGCCTTGAAAAAGGTCTTCCCGGATTTTCCGGTCGACCCCCGCCTGTCCCCGCGCCGCAACATTGCACCCACCCAGCCGGTCACCGCCTGGGTCGCCGATCCGGGCCTGCGCATGGAAATCCTCTCCTGGGGACTCCTCCCTCCCTGGGTCAAGGACCCCTCGCCCTCCGCGCCCCTCATCAACGCCCGCGCCGAAACCCTTGCCGACAAAGCCTCCTTCCGCAACGCCTACCGACGCAAACGCTGCCTGATCCCGGCGGATGGCTGGTTCGAGTGGACAAGCGCCCCGGACAAGCGGAAACGGCCGCAGTACTTCCATCGACGGGATGGACAGCCCTTTGTGTTCGCCGGATTGTGGGAGGAATGGCACGACCGCGAGGGCGGAATGGTCCTCAGTTGCGCCATCATCACCACCCGCGCCAACGCCCTCGTGCGACGCATCCACCCCCGCATGCCCGCCGTGTTGCGCGAAGAGGATGTAAGGCCCTGGATCGATCCCCTGACGCCCATGGCCGAACTCCCGCGCATGGTGGAGCCCATCTCCGCCGAGGATTTCGAGGTCCATGCCGTTTCCCCGGACCTCAACCGCGTCGGCATCGACCATCCCCGCCTGCTCGATCCCTGGCAGCCTCCGGACCTTCCACGGCAAGGCGACCTGTTCGAATGAAACACGACCTTTTCCACCCCGAACCCTTCGCCCACATCCGCCTGGGCCTAAACCTCGCCGACGCCATGCGGAAGGGGATTGGGGTGGGGTGACGGACAAACCACAGAACCGACAAAGGAAGTTCACTGGGTTTTAGGGGATATTCTGCTGGGTCTTTATCCGTGTTCATCGGTGTCCATCCGTGGTATGTAAATTCTTTTTCCTATCGCTCGCAGCAGGATTACGCGACCCACCTTCCTATACTGATTACAATCCACTTTCCGTCCCTCAACTCGAAGATGTAGGTCTCCCCGCTGTGGGTTCCTGTCATGATTTCCACCTGAAGTTTTCCATCTTTTAGATTCATACTGCCGATCCAGAGCTCATTGATGTTGATGGGGAGTTCTTTTTCGTCCTCTCCGATCATGGCTGGACGCGGCTCGGGGATCACAATCTCTTTCGCTTCGATGGCCAGCAGAAGGGATAGGATTTGATCATACGATGCTTCTTTGCCAGGCGGATTTAAATATATTTCCGTTTCTTTGAGTTCGTATTTCACGATCAGTGAATGTTCTATCCGTTTATCAGCGAACCAGGGGCCCGAAAACACATGATTTTTCTTTGGACCCCAAAGAACTTTCCCTTCGCTGTCCTTCTCAGCCCAGTTGGGCGGATTGTCGATGTGCTGCACAGACGCCCATGACGACTCATAATAGGGCCCCCCTAAGTGTGTTTTCTTGAATCGAACGGTAATATAAGATCCTCCTCCCGGATGCATAGTATGAAAGACGATTTTCTCGATGGACCGGTCGAATGTTTCCATCGCAAAACGGCAAAGCTCTTTCTTCTGTTCTTCGGTATCACAGAAAGGGAATTTCAGCCCCTCAATTGTAAAGTCGAATTCCTTATCCGGCGAAGGCCCCTCAACCGGAGGAGGATGCGCAAACTGAATGGACTTCACTTTTGAAGCTTCACCTTCATATATCTTCCCCTCTGTCGTCTGGATACGGAAGCGCTCCTTGGAATATTCCAGAATGTGACATTCCATTTCCCTTCCGTTGTGGAAAAGGATGGTGTCGGCTGCAGCGGTGATCCGGTTAATTAACAGGGTGAAGAGAAGAATGGTGGATCGGATTATGTGCGTCATAGGATCAGGGTATGTGTTAAGGTATGATTCGGTAGTTTCCAAACGGTTTCGGCTTCAGATTTCATCGTTTACTACGTCGGGCGCGTGCACCACTGCCAGCGAGGGCGCACGTCGATCGTGGGATTGGAGTTGTAGTCAGGTGAAATCATCGAAACTGAACCGCTGATAGTGGTTTTGTCACCACGGGTCTTGTTCTGCTTCTCTTTCTGGTGATTGACTTTCGTAAACAAGGAAACTGTATTCCTTATGTTTCCGCCGCTCTCTCCTCCTAGTGTCTTCATTCCTCAAAAACGATAGAATTTCTTTCCCAATCAGAGAGCCTTTGTCGATCTCTCTTATCAAGATTGAACCGATGGAAAGAATTCTCTGTATCTTGCGCGGTGTGAAATTCTGTCGTGTGTAGTTGCAGAGTGGACAGCCGGGGAGTAAATTTTCTATTTCGTTGCTCCCTCCGGCAGAAAATGGAACTATATGCTCAATCCAGACTTCCGAAACGTCAGAAAATTTATGTCCGCAGCTATAACATCTTCCGGCTGTCTTCTCCATTACGGCTTTCCTCATGCTCTGTGAGAAGGTCCGGCGTTGACGAGGCTGCCTGTATCCCGGAATAAGATCGCTTCCATCTTCTCGCTTCCAAGCATTTGGATTGTGAGGAGAATTGCCCCAGGGTCCACCAAAAGGGATGAATACTGCTGTCAGATGCGTGAAGGGCTTGAATTTCTCAAGCAGTTCAAGCCTCTCGGGGATGTGGCTAAAACGTCCAGATTCTAAATCGGCAAGCACAACGTCAATAATTTGTGACACCGGGTATGATGCGCCTTTTTCAAAAGGATGTCTTTTCATTGTCGATCCCAGAGTGAAGTATTTCTTTCCATGTAGTTGTATTGCGGCCTATCGATGGCCTGGAGCGATAAAAATGATCCCTAATGCACTCAATGTATTGAGGATGCACCTCTAGTGGAAAGAAATTGCGCCATCCTTTTGGAAGGGCCTCTTCAATATTTTCGGTTTTATCTGTCTTAAATTCACACCGCTTTTCATTGTCGTTCTCGTCTAGATCCATCTGGCTGCCCGTGAACCATTAGACAGTCTTTCCATGGGTTGGATCGCCCATGAGCCAACCTCCTCCACCTTCGAGACCAATATGTAGTATATGAATTGGAGAGGACATAGATTTTCTGTCGAACGTTTAGATGAGCGGAGCCGAAGTATGAGGGTTCGCTCCATTTTTTTGTTGTATGGTAGTCTTCATAGAATCGCATGCCGCCATGGTATGAATGAGAGTGCTACCCCAAGAATACCCGCTAAAAAAATCAGCCAAGAGGTTCTTCTGCCATCATGTATACCTGAGGAAAATATTCCTATCATACCAATGGATGCAGGGATAACTCCTAACCACCAGAAATCTTCTGTCTGGAATGGAAATTGACATGTTCTGTGGGGCACCAAAATAAAAACTCCCAAGTAGTAGAGGATTATTGGCCATTTCGATATGTGGATGTCTTTTGTGCTCATTTCATACAACACTATAATAAGCAACACGTTGTTTTTTCCGCTTCCGCGCCGGCGGCGGAATAAGCGACAGGTTCGCGGCGAATCCTTGGGGATTTCCCATTCAACCTGTTGTTTGACATGCTTTTTTTGGGTCAGGGGGTCGGGGTTGGTTTTCCTGCCGGCGCGGGTGACGGCGCAGGTAGGCGGCGTCGGGGGTGCCGGGGGTTTGATGTGGTGAAGACAATCAGTCCGGGGTGCAAAGTCAACGGGAAACGGTGAGGCGGGCCGCAAATTTTTCCTGGGGACGACGGGGTGGATTCTGCTTTGCCTTTTCCCCGCGAAGAGGGCCCAGATCCGAGTCATTTCCCCTCCATCGCCACCACGGTGTCGTACAGCCCGATCTGTCTCAGGCTCGGATGGCTTTCAATGCCCGTGTAGCGCAGGGAGTCGTCCTCGTGGACATGTCCCCTTCCCGAACGCCGCTACTTCCCAGATGCCCCGACCTCCGGCGGGTTCAGTGCGCATGGTGTTCCGCATACTCGTCGAGCAGCCGACGAATCATGCGTTGATAGGGCGTGTTGTGTACCTGCGCCTCTTTTTTGAAGTATTCGACACTGGCTCGGCTGAGCTGCAGTGTGACCTTGATGGTTTCCTCGCGGAATGCAAGTTCGGACGGCGGGGGAAGAAAATCCTTCACCACCATCACATCCCCGATCGGTCCGTCAGTGTATTTGATTTTGTTCTTCATAGATTTTTTTTCCTTTTCGCCAATATCCGGCGCCAAAAATTCGAATGGTTTCTCCACGGTGGGTGAACCGAACCGTCAGAATTCCTTCCGCCACCCTTCCCAGACAGAAGTAACGGGTTTCATCGCCCCCATGTTCCATGTCCTTCAAAATCACACGGCAGGGGTCTGCGAATGCAAACTGGGCCAGTGCAAATGATACACCATGCTTCAACTGGTTTGACTGGTTTTTCAGGGAATCCCACTCAAAGCTGGGCGCAGCGTTTGACATCGCTCAACCATATAATCATATGGCAAAATGTCAACAGCGATGTCCCCGAAAACGTTTTTTCGCCGGGCCATGGGAAAGGTGGCGCATCCTGGGTTGAATACAACCGCACGCCCTGAAGACCAGACCTCCGTTTGACGCATCACCGAGCGATGACACTGACAAAGGCCCCGGAGGGCCCGCCCAGATTCAGGGATACTCGACCCGTCGCTGGCCGGCGCGGCGGGCGGGGGCGGGCTGTATCGTTGCGGGGGCTTCGCCGGCGTCGTGCATGCGCTGCAGCAGGCGGGATGCGAGTTGTTGGCTGAGTTCGGCGTGGGAGGCGAGCCCGGCGAGGTTGTTGAGTTCGTGCGGGTCGCTGCGCAGGTCGTAGAGGTGGGTCTCGTGGTACAGGTTCGCCGCGGCTTTCCCTTTGTCCTCTTCGGCGGCGGTGACGGCGTATTTCCAGCGGTTGGAGCGCAGGGCGCGGCCCGGCGCCATCCAGGAATCGCCGAATTGGATCAACGTGTCCTCGGGCCAGTCGGCGGGCGCACCGTGGCGCAGAGCGCAGAGCGAACGGCCCTGCACGCCTTCGGGAATCGCAATGCCGGCGGTTTCCAGCAGCGTGGGCATGAGATCGACAAGGCTGGCGGCGTCGTTGCGTTCGCCGCCGCCGTCCCAGCCGGGACCCCAGAACGCCAGGGGCACGCGAACGGAGCTTTCGTGGGGCGAGCGTTTGTACTCCTCGTTGCGGGTTTTGAAGTGGCAGCCATGGTCGCTGAGGTACACAACCACGGTGTTGTCGGCCAGACCGGTGGACTCGAGGAGGTCCATGGTGCGTCCGAGGGCCTCGTCGAGACGTTTGATCATGCCGCAGTAGCCGGGCCAGTGCTGCGGGGCGGTGCCAGTCAGCGCCTGGAGGTCGGGGGGAAGGGGCGCGTGGCGGAATAGCTCCTCGTAGCCGTGGGGAGCGGGATAGTCGTCGTGGCTGTTCTGGTGGTGGGGCTCCAGATAGGAATGGAAACAGAGGAAGGGCTTTTTGTCTTTCGCGCGTTCATGCAGGTACTCGAGCATGACATCGGTCTGGGCGTCCACGCGGTAGCCGGGTAGTTTTACCTCGTTGTCGTCGTTGTCCCAGAGGCGGGCGGAGTAAGGACCACTGATGAGTTCCACGCAGTTGGCACCGAGCCATTGCTGAAAACCGCCGCGTTGGTCTTTGGGAACAGCTCCCTCCCCGGAGTGTTCAGAAAGATGCCACTTGCCGAAATAGGCCGTGTGGTAGCCGGCCTGGTTGAAACATTCCGCCAGCTTGGGGGCGTCGGGCTTGAGCCCAG
>CAZCFM010000163.1:0-2955 GCA_964497855.1 uncultured Verrucomicrobiota bacterium
GTTTCGTCATCCAATGCGGGGTAAATCGTCACCACATGTTCAAGCCCCCGCCGCATAACCTCCGCCAAGGACCATTCCCGATCCTTGGCCACGCGTTTTGCGGCCAGATAGAGTTGCTCGGGTATTTGGACCTGTGTTTTAATCATGGTGTTATTTTGTCATGATGGGGACCTGTTGTCAAATCCCCCTTCATGCGGGGTTCTTTTCACTGGATCCGCCGGATTTTGCGGCCGGGCAGGCTTTGCACCTGGCGTTTCATTTCCAGAGTGAGCAGGCAGGTGGCCACGACGGAGGCCGCGAGTCCGCTGGCGCGAATGATCTCGTCCTGACTCATTTCCTCCCGCCCAAGGACCTCCAAAATGCGGGTTTCGCTGTCGTTGAGCTGCACCTTGGGTTTTGCGAATTCGGGGTCTTCGCGGCCGGCGGGATTGGGGGGGATGAGGTATTCGAATTCGTCGAGAATGTCGTCCACATCCTCCACGAGTTTGGCCCCGTTTTTGATGAGGAAATTGCAGCCGCCTGCGCTGGGATTGTCGATGCGGCCCGGTACGGCGAAGACAAGGCGTCCCTGCGCGTTGGCCTCGTCCACTGTCTGCATGGCCCCGGAGCCTTTGGCGGCTTCCACGACCAGAACGCCCTTCGAAAGTCCTGAAATAATTCTGTTCCGCTGCGGAAAGGACTGGCGGGTGGGCTTGAAGCCGATGGGGAATTCGGTGAGCAGGGCACCGTTCTCGACGATGGAGGCGGCGAGGTCCTTGTTCTCGGGGGGATAGACCTGGTCGATGCCGGTTCCCATGACCGCGAGGGTGCGTCCTTTGCCTTTGATGGCCCCGAGATGCGCGGCGGCGTCGATGCCGCGCGCCAGTCCGCTCACCACCGTGTAGCCCTGTTTGGCGAGTTGGAAACTAAGGCGGTCCGCGACCTGGGTCCCGTAGTGCGTGCAGCTCCGGGAACCGACGATGCCGATCGCGTGCTGGTCGGCGGGGAGCAGGTTGCCTTTGACGTAGAGGGCGAGGGGCGGGTCATGAATGCTTTTCAGTGCCGCCGGATAGTCGTCATCCACAAACGAAACGATGTGTGCGCCCAGGTCTTTTGCCTTGCGCAGCTCTTCGCGGGGGTCCGTTTCGCCCGCCTGCGAACGGATGCTCTCGGCGAGAGTGCGCCCCACGCCGCGGGCTTCCGTCAATTCCTCCACACCTGCCGTCAGAATGGCCGACGCCGATCCCAGTGCATCCAGCAGGGCGCGAACCCGCACCGGTCCAATACCGTCGAAAAGATTTAAAGCGATGTAGGCGTCCCGTTCCGTCATGTTCCGTTTTTCTGTGAGATTTCTGTTCCCATAACGGATTGCCCCTGCCTGAAAAGTCAAAAGCGCAACTATCTGAATTCATTTTGGACTTGCAGGGAGGTCCGTGGAAATGTACGTTCCGCATGTAAAACAAATTCCATATGTGAAACATGAAAATTCCGAGCCCCCAACCGAGTCCCGCCCTGGCGCAAGGCCTTCGCTTGTTGCAGGAACCTGCGTTGCGGGAGGGGGAGACCCTGGAGGCCCTGAGCCGGGGGCTGGGGTTGCCCAAAAGCTCGGTGTTGCGGCATCTGCGCACGCTGGAGGACCTTGGCTGCGTGAGGCGCCTGCCGGACCTGCGCTGGCAGGCCCAGATGCGGCTGGTGAGTGCTTCGCCCTTGGAAGACGCGGGCGAGACGATGCGTCGGATTCTCATGGAACGCGTTCGGGAGGAGACGGGCTGGACGGTGGAGTGGTACCGGGGAACTTCCGAAGGCATGGAGCTGCGGGATCAGCGTTTGGCGGAGGGGGAGATTCGCGTCGTGGCGCGTCCGGGTTATGTCCGGCGCTGGGGGGAGGAATTGGATGCGGTGGCGAGGCTCGGTTACGCTTTTGATCCGGCGGCCGGGCAACCCGAAGCGTCTTTTTGGGGCTACCGACGCAATGGACAGCGGACGGAGTGGAGCGCCGCTCAGGTCCACAAACAGATTTCGGAGGCCGCGGGCAAGGGCTGGGCCGCGGACACGGCCTTCAACAGCAACGCGGTCCGGCGCAGTGCGCTGCTTGTCCGTCACGCTGGCCAATATCTCGGGGTCCTCGCCGTCGCCGAGGCTTTTTCTTTTTCCGAGACACCACCCGTATCCACCACCGTAAAAACCCTTCAATCCCTGCTTCAACATGCGTATTCTCTACATTGATATTGACGCGCTGCGTCCCGACCATCTGGGCTGTTATGGCTATCACCGCAACACCTCTCCGCAGATCGACGCCCTCGCGTCGGAAGGGGTTCGTTTCACCAACTGCTACACCAGCGACGCGCCCTGTCTGCCCTCGCGGACGGCCTTGTACACCGGCATGTTCGGTATTCACAGCGGGGTGGTCGGACACGGAGGCACGGCGGCGGACCTGTTTGTCGAGGGGCGCAACCGGGGCTTCAGGGACCGCATCGAAAATGAATGCCTGCCTCGAAAAATGCAGGTCGTCGGCCTCCACACGGCCATGATCAGTCCTTTTGGACAGCGCCATGCCGCGCGGCAATTCTACGCGGGCTTCAATGAAATCCACAACACCGGGCAGGGCGGTGCGGAGTCGGCGGAGGAGATCACGCCGCTGGTGATGAAGTGGATGAACGAGCACGCGGCGGACGACAACTGGTTCCTCCATTTGAACTACTGGGATGTCCACACGCCGTACCGCGCTCCGGCGTCCTACGGAAACCCCTTCGCGAACGATCCTCTGCCCGCGTGGATCACGCCCGAGGTCTGGCAGGAGCATCTGACAATGGTCGGCCCGCACAAGGCGCAGGAGATCAATATGATGGATGACAAGGAAGACCCGCGTTTTCCGCGTCAGCCGGGTTCGCTGCGCACGCCGGAAGATTTCCGCCGCATGTTCGACGGCTACGACACGGCCATCCGCTATGTGGACGACCAGATCGGCGGGATTGT
>CAZCFM010000163.1:3055-6917 GCA_964497855.1 uncultured Verrucomicrobiota bacterium
TACGCCGGAAGTCTGACCCGTGGCGAGGAGTCGGGGCGCGATCAGTTGGTGATTTCGCAGTGTGCGCATGTCTGCCAGCGTTCGGTGCGATTTGGTCCCTGGCTCTACATGCGGACCTACCACGACGGCTATCACCTGTTCCCGAAAGAGATGCTCTACAACATCGAGAACGATCCTCACGAGAAGCACGACCTGGCCTCAACTCATCCGGAGCTGTGCCGCGAGGGCGCGGCGCGTCTGATGGACTGGCACGACACGCAGATGCACAGTTCGATCACGGCGGTGGACCCTCTCTGGACGGTGCTGCGGGAAGGCGGACCCTACCACGCGCGCGACCGGATGGCCCCCTACCTTCAGCACCTCCGCGACACCGGCCGCGAATGGGCCATTCCCGAACTGATGCGCCGCCATCCCGGCGAGAAGGTCTGACCTTCTAGCGCAGCCTCCACAGGCGGTAGCGGCCCGCATCGACGACTCGTTCCCCGTGGCGGTCCATCCATTGGAGCCATTCCGGGGGCGGGGCGTAGAGGTCTTGTTCGCGGGGGCCGAGAAGAATCCACCTGACCCCGCTCCGTTCTACGTCGGGAAGTCGGTAGGCGATGGAGGGATCGGGATGGAGTTGTCCGGGACGCCACTGCTGCTGGTGGCCGGTCCAGCCCAGAATCGTGTCCCCGGCGGTCCATGTGCCGAGAAGGCTGCTGTCGGCGTCGTAACTGGTGCCGGGGGCCTCGGCAATGAGGTCGCCGGGCTGGATGAGGCGGTCCGCAACCGCGAGCAGGTGGCGCGTGTCGGAGGGCAGCACACTCCAGGCATCGAGGGAACGCCGCCGGGCCGCGAAGGCTTCGCCGCTGAGACGTGCGGAGTAGAGAAGTCCCGCGACGGGCAGGACCAGGGTTGCGAGTGCCACAAAGCGGAGGCGGGAATGTCGCAGGGCTTTTGCCCAGCCGACAGCCGAAACGACGGCAAGGAGCATCCATGCCTGATAATATGCTTTAAAAACCGTATTCATGCGGGATTGAAAGAGGTCCTTCACCACGACAATTTCGCAGGCGGCGATCATGCCTGCGGCCAGGAGCAGCAGCGCGAACACAAAGCGGGAAGGGCGGGAGAAAGCGATGAACAGAAGTCCCGGAGCAAAAAAACCGAAGACGTTGAGAATATCCAGTGCCGAGCTGTGTCCGTGGCGATTGAGGGCGATGCCCTGGAACATTCCGCCGGGCAGGGAGGGTAGAAGCAAGGGGAGGACAACGAGCATGGCCATCGCGAAGGGAATAAAATCCCGCAGTCGAAGTCGGCTCCGGCAGAGCAGGGCGCACAGAGGAAGGGCCAGGGCCAGGGGCGTTTGCCAGGAGTGAATCCGCCAGCTCCAGATGATGGCGAGGGCGCAGGGCAGGAGGGTGAGCACGGGGAGACGCCGGAGTCGGCAGAGCGTTGGGCAGACGCAGAGGGACAGCAGCAGGATGGGAAGTCCGAGAAGGTGGGCGTGGTTGTCGCCCAGCCAGAAGCTGAAAAAGGGGAATTCGGTGATCAGTTCGACTGGGCCGTCGGCGAGCACGCGGGACGCGCCCCACCACCACCAGAAACGCCCGCCGGGGTTCCAGGCGTCGAGGGCCCCTTGCGGCGTGGAGACGAAGAGCAGGAGGAGGACGGCAAGGGCCCCGGCGCGTTTGAGGCCGCCGGAGAGGCGGAGTCCGGCGTGATAGGCGAGCAGGACGCAGAGGGCGAACCAGGTGATCTGACCGAGATTGACGGCCACCTGCGCGGGTTCGCCGGCGAGCAGGGCCAGAAAGGCGAGCATCTGGTGTCCGTCGCTGTAATAAGTGGCTGGAGCGCCGGAGAACCAGGCGTCGCGGAGGGGCGGGCCGTCGGAAGCCATGGCCGCGCGCATCCACATCAGGTCCATGGGTTGTTCGGTGTGGGTGACGCCCGGATCCGCGCTGCGAAGGAGGGTCCAGAATGCGAAGGCGGTGGAGAAGAGGAGGGCCCCGACAAGCGCGGCGCTGCGTATGCGGGCGGCGGTCCCGGGCGAGGGTTGCGTGGGTGGAAGCCAGCGCCAGAGGGCGGAGGAGGCGAGGGCGACGAGTCCCCAGAGGTAAACGCCGTGGGAGCTGCCGAGACCAAAGCGCCAGGCGATTTGCGCAAGGAGCAGAAACGCAAAAAGGCCGCCGGCAAAGGCCAGTCCGGCACCGCGATCGCGTTCGTGGCGGAAGACGCGGGTGGTCAGCGGCCAGAAGCCCAGGGCGAGCACGGCGAGAATTCCGAGCAGTTTGCAGGCCGGAAATCCCCAGAAGATGTCGGCGTGTGGAGACATGGGTCTGTTTTGAGGGAACGTATCCGGAATTCAATGACGAAATGGGAGGTCGCCGCCTTTGGGCTTGTTTCCCGCAGGCGCTCTTCTAGGGAGATTGCATGGAATTACAGCACCCTTTTCTTTTTTTGCTCTGCGAACTGGGCCGCGTTGCGCGGGCCGTGGTTACCCAACAACTGACGCAGGTTCCGCTGGAGGAGCGCATCCGCGAAGGGGCGCAGGCGGCGTCGGATGTGATTTACGCCATCGACCATGCGGTGGAGACGGAGTTGCTGCGCCTCTTGGGCCAACATGCGGAAGCCCTCGGCGGCATCGTGCTCGTGGCCGAAGGCATTGGCGAAACGGAGACCACGGTTCATCCCGCAGGATGGGCGGAGTCCGCGTGCCGCTGGCGTCTGTTGGTGGACCCCATCGACGGCACCCGCCCGATCATGATGGACAAACGCAGCGCCTGGTTTCTCGCGGGCGTTGCGCCAAACCGCGGTGCCCAGACCCGGCTGTCGGACATCGCCTGCGCGGTCATGTGCGAACTGCCCAGCAGCCGGGCGGCGGTGGCGGACGATTTTCTCGCGGTGCGAGGGCAGGGGATGACCGCCCTGCGCAGCAGTCTCGTGCAGGAGGCCCCGCCACGCGAATGGAAGCCCCGGCCCTGGTCCGGCCCCAGCATTCGTGGCGGCTTTGTGCAGATGGTGCGATTTTGTCCGCCGGGACGCGACCAGATCGCGGCGGTGGAGGAAGAGATGATTGCGCGTCTGTTTCCGGATGCGAGACCGGGCGAGATTTTGTCGTTTGAAGACCAGTACCCTTCCACGGGCGGTCAGTTGGTGGAGTTGTTGTGCGGACGCGATCGTTTTCAAGCCGATCTGCGGGGCATTCTGTATGCGTCGCCCGCGTTCGCCACGCTTCGTATCGGCCACGTCTGCCATCCCTACGACCTTGCGGGCGCTCTGGTGGCCGAGGAGGCCGGTGTGATCCTGACCTTGCCCGACGGGTCGCCCTTTGACGGTCCGATGGACACGCAAACGGCGATGAGCTGGGTGGGCTATCCCAATCCCGCCATCCGCGCGGAAGTGGAACCGGTGTTGGTGCCCTTGTTGCGCGAAAAGGGGTGGCTGGGGTGAAAATTGTTATTGCGCTTGATTCGTGGAAGGGGTCGCTTTCTGCCTCCGATGCCTGTGCGGCGGTGGCGGAGGGACTGCGGGAGGTTCTGCCGGACGCCGAAATCCGCCTCTGTCCCATGGCCGACGGCGGGGAAGGCACGCTGGATCGGGTGGCGGCACATCGGGGCGGGAAACGCGTGACACGGGAGGTCTGCGGAGTGCTTCCCGGTCAGCGACAACTCGCCGAGTGGTTGTGGTGGCCGGACAGGAGCGAAGGACTCATCGAAATGGCGCAGTGTGCGGGATTGACCCTGCTTCCCCCGGAGCTGCGGGACCCGCTGCGGGCCACGACGCGTGGGGTGGGGGAGCTGATGGCAGATGCGCTGGAGCACGGCGTGCGGAAACTCTATGTCGCGGTGGGAGGCTCGGCGAGCGTGGATGGCGGCGTTGGGGC
>CAZCFM010000164.1:0-6840 GCA_964497855.1 uncultured Verrucomicrobiota bacterium
GGCAGCTCCCAGCGGAAATCGTCCTCCGTGCCCAGTTCCCTGTCCTCTCCCGGCGCGACAATGTGGCGTCCGTCGTCCGTGAAACGGAAGTGACCGGATCCGAAGGGTTCCCGGGTCATGGAATCATCCAGCGGAACGCCGCGGCGCTGCATCAACAGCATCCGCAGGCACTGGACGGTGGATGACGTTTTTTTCAAACAGGGAGAGCATCGTAGGGACCTCAGCCCCGTTTCAGGAGCCATTCGACGTAGAGATACAGCACGGGGGCGGCGAACAGGAGGCTGTCGAGCACATCGAGGATTCCGCCCATGCCTTTGATCCAGCGTCCGCTGTCTTTTACGGCGGCGGCGCGTTTGAGCATGGATTCGACCAGGTCCCCGAGCACGCCGGACACGCCTAGCAGGAAGCCGAGAATCAAGCCATCGCGCAGCGTGAAGGGAATGCCGCTGATGCTGAAGCCGAAGAGGGCGACGAGCAGGCAACTGACGCCCATGGCCACGCCCACCCCTCCCAGCACGCCCTCCCAGGATTTGGCCGGACTGATGCGGGGAATCAGTTTGTGTTTGCCGATCGCGCTGCCGATAAAAAAGGCCCCGATGTCGGTACATTTGATCACGAGAATTCCGTAGAGCAGGAGTTCGCGTCCATCCAGCTCACCGCGCTTGAGGAAGAGGAGCATGACGAGAAACTGCATGAGCCCCGGAATGTAGGCGACCGTGAAGAAGGAACCCGTCAACTTGGGCAGGGTCAGGGTTTGGTCGCTGCGGAAGAGGCAGCCGAGGAATATCATCCAGGCGGAAATGCCGGGCATGATCCAGTTGAGATGGGCCAGGGAGGTGCTGGAGGAGGCCGCGAACCAGGCGGCGGCAAGCCAGAGGAGCGAGAGGCAAAGACTGGTCCATTTCAGCGCGGGGTAGCCGGCTTGATCGAGAAGGTCCACCGTTTCGAAAACGGCTAGCACGCAGAGCCAGAAGATGAACAGTCCCGCGGCCCAGGTGGGTGCCCAGAGGTACAGCGCGGCGACGGCCGAGAGAAACAGCGTGCCGCTGATGATGCGGAACTTCAGCATGGCTCCACGCCTCCGAAGCGTCGTTGACGTTGTGCGTACACCTCCAGCGCACGGGCAAAGGCCTCTTCGCGGAAATCCGGCCAGAGTTCCGGGGCAAAGTAGAATTCGGCATAGGACAACTGCCAGAGCAGAAAATTGCTCAGGCGGTTTTCATTGCTGGTGCGTACCATCAAATCCGGGTCGGGCAGATCGGGCGCGTAGAGATGGGCGGTGATCAGCTCCTCGTTCACGGTTTCGGGATCGATCTCGCCGCGGGCGGCCTTGCGGGCAATGTCGCGGACGGCATCGGCGAGTTCCGCACGTCCGCCGTAGTTGAGAGCAAGCACGAGCTGGTGTTTCGTGTGGGCGGCGGTGCTGTCCATCACCCGCAGCAGTTCCTTGCGCGTGTCGCGGGGAAGCCCGTCAATGCGGCCAATGGCACGGAGCCGGGTCTGGTTCTCGTGCAGAATCTTTTCGTGTTTGCTGAGCATGCGCGGAAGCAGGGACATCAACCCCTTGACTTCATCCTCGGGACGTTTCCAGTTCTCCACGCTGAAGGCGTAGAGGGTGAGGATTTCCACCCCGTGATCGCGGGCGGCTTTCATCACCGCGCGCACGGATTCGGCCCCGGCTTCGTGTCCTTTCAGGCGCGGCAAACCGCGTTGCTTGGCCCAGCGTCCATTGCCGTCCATGATGATCGCCACATGTCGGGGTACACGGGGAGTCATGGCACTCAGGCGCGCAAATCCGCCGGCGCTGCGGGGGTGAGAATGGTTTCGTCGCGTTTGGGGCCGACCGACACAAAGCCGGCGGGGGCGCAGGTCAGCTCCTCCAGGCGGCGGATGTAGTTGCGGCAGGCTTCCGGAAGATCTTCCCAGCGGCGAATCGCGTGGGTGGAGCACTTCCATCCGGGCATTTCCTCGTAGATCGGCTTGCAGGCCCCAAAACGGCGGATGTGCGCGGGCAAATACTCGATGCGCTGTCCGTCCAGATCGTAGGCCACACAGATTTTGATGCGGTCAAAACCGTCCAGCACGTCGAGTTTGGTGATCGCCCACCAGTTGACGCCGTTGACCATGACGGCATAGCGGGCGACGACGGCGTCGAACCAGCCACAGCGGCGGGGGCGTCCAGTGGTGGCCCCGAATTCGTCGCCGACGCGGGCCATTTCTTTGCCATTGTTGTCGAAACATTCGGTGGGAAACGGCCCCTCGCCGACGCGCGTGGTGTAGGCCTTGACGACGCCGATCACGTCGTTGATGCGGTTGGGCGGGACGCCGGTTCCGGTGGTGGCGCCGCCGGAGGTTGTGTTGCTGGAAGTCACGTAGGGATAGCTGCCGTGGTCGATGTCGAGCATCGTGCCCTGGGCCCCCTCAAACAGCACTTCTTCGCCTTTCAACACGGCCTGGTTGAGCAGGAGAGTCGTGTCGGTGATCATCGGCTTCATGCGCTCCGCGGCGGCGAGGACTTCGAGGGCCACGGCGTCGGGATCGAGAGTGGGCTGGCCGTTGAGTTCCAGTATGCGGTTGTGTTCGCGGACATTGACGCGCAGGCGTTCTTCAAAATCCTTTTCAAGCATGTCGCCGGCGCGCAGACCCGTGCGCTGCATTTTGTCGGCGTAAGCCGGTCCGATACCGCGGCGGGTGGTGCCGATTTTGACGAGATCCGCCTTGTCGCTGCTTTCGCGGGCGCCGTCCATCGCTTTGTGGTAGGGCATGGCGAGCTGGGCGCGGTCGGAAATCCAGAGACGCCCGTGGGTGTCGATTCCGCCGGCCTGCACTTCGTCCAGTTCTTTGAGGAAGCCGCTGGGATCAATCACGCATCCGTTGCCGAGGATGCAGATTTTGCCGGGGCGGAGAATACCGCTGGGGATGAGATGCAGAACGTATTTGCGGTCGCCGACCTTCACGGTGTGACCGGCATTGTTACCGCCCTGAAAACGGGCGATCCATCCGGCCTGTTCGGTCAGAACGTCAACAATTTTTCCTTTTCCTTCATCGCCCCATTGTCCGCCTATCAGCACTCGGGTTGCCATCGCAGGGTTGCCTTTCGGTTTGTTTACAGTCAAAGGGGGCGAAAACCATGATTGGCCTCGCCCCGCGCAGGTTTGGTCTCCGTATGCAAACAAAGCGCGGTGGTCAATCGGTTTCTTGCAAGGGTTGTCGGTAAGCCGGAGGGAGGTGATGGAATCGCCCCACGTTTCCGTCGAAGCTGCAGCGCCTCCGGGCTTGCAATCCCGCCCCGTCCGGTTAAGGAAACCCTCCACGGGCCTGTAGCTCAGTCGGTCAGAGCAGGGGACTCATAATCCTAAGGTCGTGGGTTCAAGTCCCACCGGGCCCACCATTTTTTCAAACCTTGTAAGTTGTTTATTTACAAGATTCTACAATTCGTGCAACCCTGCACGGTTCACCCCGACATCCCGAATCGCATGCTTGCCAAACGAATCATCCCCTGCCTCGATATCCGCGACGGACGTGTCGTCAAAGGTGTAAATTTTGTTGACCTCATCGACGCCGGCGACCCCGTCGAACAGGCCCGCGCCTACGAGGCACAGGGAGCCGACGAATTGACCTTTCTCGACATCACGGCTTCCCATGAGCGCCGCGATACCGTTGTGGATCTCGTGCAACGCGTCGGAAAACAGGTGTTTATGCCCATGACCGTCGGGGGCGGTATTCGCAGTTCCGCCGATGTGCGGCGCATGCTCAATGCCGGGGCCGACAAGGTCTCGATCAACACCGCCGCCATTCAGGACCCGAACATCATCGACGAATCCGCGGCATTTTACGGCTGCCAGTGCATCGTGGTGGCCATCGATGCCCGCCGCAACGAGCGGGGCGGATGGACCGTCTACACCCACGGGGGGCGGCATCCAACGGAACTCGACGCCGTTGCCTGGGCGCGTGAAGTCGTGCGACGGGGGGCAGGCGAAATTCTGCTGACCAGCATGGATGCCGACGGCACCAAAGACGGCTACGACATTCCCCTCACCCGCGCCGTGGCCGAAGCCGTATCCGTTCCCGTCATTGCCTCCGGAGGTGCCGGGACGCTCCAGCATCTGGCCGAAGCCCTTACCCTCGGAAAAGCCGACGCGGTCCTCGCCGCCAGTATTTTCCATTTTGGCACCTTCACCATCCGCCAGGCCAAAGAATACCTCCGCCAACAGGGCATCGAAATCCGCCTGTAACGTTGCCGCATTGAATTTTTGAGAACCGCACAGCTCTTGACAGAAGGGGAAAGTGTGAGTATAATTATAGGCCCTTTTCAATGAACTCTCTGTTATTTTAGGTACTCCACCAGGTCCACCACATGGCATCCACACCGAAGAAACCCACTCCGAAACCTTCACCCAAAAAGACAGCCACCGTCTCCAAAACGAAGGGGTCAGCGCCGTCTAAAAACAGCAAAATAGTTCCTCCGAAGGCTGCTCATGCTGCACCTGGAAAAGCTCTCCCTGCCGCCAAGGACAAAGAAAAAAACAGTGTGGTGACTAAAACAGCGTTGGTTCAGAAGAAAGCATCCCCACCCCACGCGGAAAAGAAAAGCGGACCGGATAAAAAAGCTGGAGGGAATAAGGGGCCTGAAACCAAGACGAAGCCTGCGACACCTTCCATCAAGGCAAAAGGCCCGGTTTCTGAGCCGAGCGCTCCCGAAAAAACTGCGAAGCCCCCTCTGAAGCCTGCGGCCAAAACGACGTCGGCCAAAGAAGCTTCCCCCAAAGCGTCTTCTGTCAAAAATGATTCCGGTAAAGCGGCTCCCGCCAAGTCGCCTTCGGATAAAGCGGCCTCCGTCAAAACAGCCACGGACAAAACGCCTTCGGTAAAAACGTCCGCGCCGCAATCCCCTTCCCCCGCTCCGTCCAAAGCAGCCAAACCCACGTTCCGTCCTCAACTGGCTTCCGGTTTCGATGACGATGATGACGAGGACGCTGAAGCTCCGGCCAAAAAAGGAAAGGCCATCGGCTGGGACAAGCGTCTGGCTCCATTGATCCAACAAGGACGGGATGAGGGCTATGTTCTGGTCGAGGATGTGGTCGCGCACTTGCCGGGCAAGGGCGATGAAGCCGAAGAATTGGACAGCACCATCATCACGCTGAAAGGTATGGGCATCACGGTGCTGGAGCCTTCGGAGGTGGATTCCTTTCGCCAGCGCCGTCAGCACGAGGAAAAAGAAAAAGCGGCGGAGAAGATGGATGTGCTGGACGATCCCGTCCGCATGTACTTAAAATCCATGGGACAGGTTCCCCTGCTCTCCCGTGATCAGGAAGTGGAGATTTCCAAGCGAATTGAAGAAGCGGAAATTGCCACCTGTTCCTTTTTCAATCGTATGGGCTGTTCCCGCGAGGCCTACACCGATCTGGTGAAACGTCTGGAGTCCCAGCAGGAACGCTTTGATCGTATTATCAACGACAAGAACGTGGAAAGCCGCGACAAATATTTCAAAAATCTGCCGCGCATTCTGGGCAACATTGAGAAATGTTATGAAACGCTGGGATCCCGCTTTCATGAATCCCTGAAATCGAAAGTGGCCGACAAAGCCAAAGCCGCAGAAGCGACGGAACAGGCCCGCGAGAAACTGGCGAAGGGATATGAAAAACTTTTCCTGAAACAAAAAGCCATCGAAGATCTGGTGGAAACGGCCAACAAGTACCACCGGGAGTACATCGAGCTCAAACGCAAGCTGAACCGTTTGTCCAATCCCAAAAGCAAGACGGCCTTGGATCTGGCAGCCCGCATGGGGGAAATCGAAGAGCTGATGCGCATGGATGGTCCGGAGTTTCTGGCGCACTACGACAACCTCCGGCACTGGATGCGCAAGGCCCTTCGCGCAAAGACCGAGATGGTGGAATCCAATCTGCGTCTGGTGATCAGCATCGCCAAAAAATACACGAACCGCGGCCTCTCCTTCCTGGATTTGATTCAGGAAGGCAACATGGGACTGATGAAAGCGGTGGAGAAATTTGAATACCGCCGCGGCTACAAGTTCAGCACCTACGCCACCTGGTGGATTCGGCAGGCCATCACCCGCTCGATCGCCGATCAGGCCCGCACCATTCGCATTCCTGTCCACATGATTGAAACCATCAACAAGCTGATGCGCATGCAGAAGCAGCTTGTGCAGGAACTGGGGCGCGAACCGACGCCCGAAGAGCTTTCCGAAGAGATGACCATGCCTGTGGACCGCGTTCGCGCGATCCTCAAAATTGCGCAACAACCCATCTCCCTCCAGTCTCCCGTCGGCGACAGTGAAGACACCAGTTTTGGTGATTTTATTGAGGACAAGGGCGCGGACAGTCCTTCGGACCGCACGGGTCACAGCCTTCTCAAAGAGCGTTTGCAGGAAGTCCTCACCACATTGAGCGAACGCGAGCAGGATGTGCTGAATATGCGTTTTGGATTGAGCGACGGCTACGGACACACCTTGGAGGAAGTGGGCCGCAAGTTCAATGTGACGCGCGAACGTATTCGTCAGATTGAGGCCAAGGCGCTGCGGAAAATGCGGCACCCCACCCGCCTGCGCAAACTCGAAGGTTTCCTCGAGTCCAATGCCTGAGCTGTAGCGTCCCACGTTGCCGCGTTAAACGCGGCTCACGTGGGAGGCAACCCCCTCTGAATAAAGGGACATATCGCTCGCGGGACCGCAGCCCCCCGCTCCAGCCGGGATTGTAATCTCCATGTCCGTCAATCGTCGCTACGCGATGAAAATGCTTTCTTGTGCCTTCATTTCCGTGGATTGAAATCCTGACGAGTATACACATCTTTCTGAGCCATTTCGGGCCGAAGGTCCGAGCC
>CAZCFM010000165.1:0-6773 GCA_964497855.1 uncultured Verrucomicrobiota bacterium
CGGTGCGCGGGGCTGGAATGCGGTCGCACCGTTGGTGCTGAACTGAAATGCCGCCGCCTTGGACTGTAGATGTGTCGAGTTTTAATCCGATTTTTGTAAATTCTTGTCCTTTGTATGCAGGATTTCCCACACGAGGCGGGCGAAGGCGGGGCCGATGCCGGGGGCCTGGGCGATCTCGGTTTCACTGGCTTTGCGGAGGCGCTGCACGGAGCCGAAGTGGGTGAGGAGGATTTGTTTGCGCTTTTCGCCGATGCCGGGGATGTCGTCGAGCAGCGACTCGCGGATGCGGCGGTCGCGCAGGGAGCGGTGATAGGTGAGGGCGAAGCGGTGCGCCTCGTCGCGAATGCCGCGCAGCACTTTGAGTCCGGCGGAATCGAGGGGCAGGCGCAGGGGCGGTTCTTTGTTTTCCAGGTCCCAGACAATTTCCTCGAAACGTTTGGCGAGTCCGACGGCGGGGAGTTTTTCAAGTCCGAGCGCGTCGAGGGCGTGGCGTCCGGCGCGGAGCTGGGTGATGCCGCCGTCGAAGACGACGAGGTCGGGCAGCGGACGGTTTTCCGCGATCAGACGCGCGTAGCGGCGGCTGGCGGCTTCGGCAATCATCGCCGGATCGTCGGGTCCCGTCGTGAATTTCATTTTGAATCGCATGTAGCGGGAGCGGTTGGGCTGTCCGTCCACCGCGCAGACCATGGAGGCGACGGCCTGCTGCCCGCCGGTGTTGGAGATGTCGAAGGTTTCGATGACGCGCGGGAGGGTGGGCAGATGCAGCGCCTCTTTGAGTTCGGCGAGTCCGGCGAGGGCGTTCTCGCGGTGGCGTTCGAGATCGCCCGTGCCGCTGGCGCGCTGGCGGATGGTGCGGCGGAGCTGAAGAAGGGTGTCTCGCAGATGGGCGGCTTTTTCGAAGTCGAGCGCGGCGGCGGCGGATTCCATTTGCTCCTGGAGGGCCTTCAGGATTTGCGGGCGTTCGCCGCGCAGAAAAGCCACGGCCTCGGCGGCGCGTTCGCGGTAGGCTTCGGCAGTGATGCGCAGGATGCAGGGCGCGGAGCAGAAACTGAGGATGTCGGCGAGACAGTGGCGGTGCTGTTCGGGTCCGGGCTCGCGCGGACGACAGCGGCGGAGGCCGAAGTGCTGTTCGACAAATTCCATGGCGGCGCGGGCCCCGGTGGAGGACACGTAGGGACCGAGGTAGGTCGCACCGTCAGGCTTGCGCAGGCGGGCGATGCTGAACGCGGGGAAGGGATCGCCGAGGTGGATGCGCAGGAGGATGAAGCGTTTGTCGTCCTTGAACAGCGTGTTGTAGTGCGGGTGGTATTCCTTGATGAGGCGTCCTTCCGTGAGAATGGCCTCAGCTTCGTTGTGCACCACGATCACATCCAGGTCGGTGATGCTGTGGATGAGCCCGCGGATTTTCGGATCGGCGCGGCGCAGCGTGGCCTGCTGAAAATAATTGCGCACGCGGTTGCGCAGGGACTTCGCTTTGCCGACGTACACGACCGTCCCGTTGCGGTCGCGCATCAAATACACGCCCGGCTTGGCGGGCAGGGCCTGAAGTTTGGCCTGGAGCGTGGGCGGGAGGGCGTTCACGGGTTCCGAGGGTCGGAAAGCGCGGGAGAGGCTGCTTCCGAGTCTCGGAAGAGCGGGAATTTCAACAGCCGGCACTCGATGGGGCCGTTGTAGAGGGTGTGGCGTGAGGTCAGCTTGAGTCCGAAGCGTTTGGCGAGGGGCAGGTTGCCGGTAATGACGAGGGCGTGTCCTCCGGTGTTGAGTCCTTTGAGCCAGGTTCCGATGCCGGCGTAGAGGGCGCCGAGGTCGGCGTCTTCGTTCATGCGAAGGCCGTAGGGCGGGTTGAGGGCGATCCATGCGGGACCGGGCGGGAGGGTGGTGTCGCGGAAATCGCAGTGCTGGAACTGAATGTGCTCGGCGACGCCGGCGCGGGCGGCGTTTTCGCGGGCGATGTCGAGCACGGCAGGGTCCGAATCGCTGGCGACGATGGGGGGCGAGGGGAGGTCGTGGCGGATGGCGTCCTGAGCGGCGCGGACTTCGCGTCGCCAAAGGGCGGGGTCGAAACGTTTGAGGTGGAAGAGGCCGAAGTTGCCGCGGGAGAGGCCAGGGGCTTGGTTGCGGGCGAGCAGGGCGGCTTCGATGGCGAGGGTGCCGCTGCCGCACATGGGATTGGCGAGGGGCGTGGCGGGGTCCCAACCGCTGGCGAGAAGCATGGCGGCGGCGAGGGCTTCCTGGAGGGGGGCCTGTCCGCCGGCGGGACGGTAGCCGCGGCGGGAGAGCGGGGCGCCGGCTAGGTCGAGGCAGACCCGGGCGTGGTCGCCGACCCAGTGCAGGTAGAGGCTCGCGCCCTGGTCGTCGGGGCCGGAGTCGGGACGGCGGCGGTAGACGGAGCGGAGGCGGTCCATGACGGCGTCTTTGACTTTGAGGAAGGCGAAACGCTGGTCGCGGATGAAGGGGGTGTCGACGTGTCCGTGCACGCGCAAGTAGGCGTCGGGGCCGAGGTGCTGTTCCCAGGGGACTTCGACGAGGGTGTCGTAGAGGTGGTTGGGATGGGGGGCGCGGACGTCGGCCACGGGCACGAGCACGCGGTGGGCGGAGCGGAGATGGAGGAGCAGGCGCACCTGGCCGGCGAGGTCGGCGCGGGTTTCCACGAGGGCGGTTTCCTCTGCCAGCACGGGCAGGCCGAGGGCGAGGACTTCGGCGGCGAGGACAGGGGCGATGCCTTTGGCACAGGTCAACAATACGGTTTCTTGCATGGGGTCACTCTGACAGGTTCGGAGGCGTCCGACAAGCACGGGCTGATCCGGACCTGAGATTTGGCCGGAGTCCCGCTTGACTTTCCCATGGCGGCTGGTTTCATTCCAGCAACATGGCGAAACCCCCGTTTTAAGATGCAAGGCGTAATCACGCGGCAACCCTGTACAGGCAACATATCCAACCCAGCCAAATCTGAAATGAGAAGGTTCTTTTGGTTTCATATCACGAAAATTGGAGACATGTGTGAACTTCCGATATCCACCAGCCCGCATCCATGAAATCGCCTCTCTGCCCAAAACCGTTCGGGAGGGTCAACAGGTGTTCCCGCCCCAAAAGAAGGGAACGGAGGGTCTTTCTTTTCGTGTGGATTTGGACTTGTTGGACGGCCCTTTGCTGGATTTGGAGTTTTACGGCAAGGCGGGTGTTTCAAGCATTGTCACGTCCTATGATGCAACCCTGATGCTGGAGAAGCAGCGAATCCGGGGAATCGGGTATGATGCGACCGGACGAAAAAACTTGAAGACCAAAAAGTCGATTCCGAAGGGGTGGCATGAAAACGTCATCGATCCGAACCGACCCACCAACGATCCGGCGTATAACGATCATCGCCCGCTCCCTGACTTCGAACCGCATGAGTTCGAGGATTTCACCCGCAAAGTGGCGGACCATTGGAAGATTGACTTAAACTGGGAGCCCGTGTTAGTGTGACCACCTTCAGCAAACAACTCTCCATCGAAAACCTTCGCGACCGCCTGACCGCCTGTTGGGCGGAGCTGTTGCGGATTGAAGCCACCCGCGGCGGATTCGCGGTTTCGCTGCCTTCCGTGTTTCCGGACGGGTGGCAGGTGGATTTCGAGATCGAGACCCATTTGCCCTCCGGGGTCAAACTCAGCGACCGGGGCAAGGTGATTGGCCGGCTTCACGCGACGGGACAGTCCTTTGAAAAAGGGCAGACCCGCGAACGCTTGGACGCGATCCTGCGGGATTGGGGCTTGGAGCGGGACGGTTTCGAGCTGTTCCGCTGGGTGGAGGGCATCCCCGACGGGGAAACGATTCACTGTTTTGGCGAGGCGCTGGTCGAGGTGGCCCATCTGGGTCTGCTGCACGACACCAGAGCGGAGACTCCGGACAAGGTGGACGAGCGGATGCGGACCATTTTCCGCGACCACGGGGTGGAGGCCCAAAAAGGAGCGTTTGTGGATGGTCTCGCCCGCCCCCACATTCGGGTCGATTATCTGGTGGAGTCCGTCCGCCCCAAAGCCTTCCAATTGATTCACCGACAGGGGCGGGTGCTCGATTTTATGGAGGTGTGGGGCTGGCGCTGGACGGATATCCGCCACAAAAACCCCGGGCTCCAACCCGCCATGATCTACGATCCCTACCTCCAGGACATCGACGGCGCCAGCCGCGCCATCGGTGAAAACGTCTGCGACCTCTTTTGCTCCTACGAGGAAACCGACCGCATCCACGCGTTTTTGGAGCAAAACGTTTGAAGGGAAAAACAATCCAGGCCGTGCATGAAAGCCCGTATCCCGCCTGCCCTGAGCTTGTCGAAGGGTATCCCATATCCCGCCTGCCCTGAGCCCGTCGAAGGGTATCCTGTATCCTCTTCCCCCCCCACATTCCCATTGACTTTCCCTTGGGGACTGATTTTCTCCCTGCAACCCTCAACCCTCAACCCACAACCTACAACCCTCAACCTACAACCCTCAACCTACAACCCTCAACCTCCCCCCCATGAATCCCCCTCCCCATCTGACGATTCCCGATTCCGGTCCAACACATTGGCAGGCTTCTGCCGTATGGCATGCGTCAATCGCCCCCTTTCAAAACTCAAAGAAACGAGGGATGAAACCGAACCTTTTTGTCAAAATATGTGGTGCAGAATAAAATGCCAAACGAACCGCACATACTTGAAGCGACTGGAAACATACGCAGGGTGATAAAAAACATCGAGCAACTTATAGGCCCTTCAGCTACAAGTGCGCTTAATTCCGAAATACAAAATAATATTGATCAGCTTGTTAATCTCGGAAAGAAATTTATACATTTCGCCAAAAGGCTACCTTCTCAACAATGGAGAAATAAAGTTAGCAGAGCTTATTATGGTATATATAACATTAGCAGGGCGATCCGCTTGGAGGATTCAGGGGCGTATTCCACAGATTCTACCGATCACAAGAAAGTTGGTGATCTTCCAAAAGACTTCGCCTCAAAAGAACGTTTCCAGAATTTGCTACAGATGGTTCGAGAAGATAGAAATCTCTGTGATTATGATCATACAACAAAAATTTCCAACCTAGCAATGCACCCTAACGACACAATAGAATTAGCCGAAGATTTTCTTCGTGAAGCTGAATTATGGATTAAACAAAAAAGGAATCAACCATGAGCGCAAAAGCGAAAATTATGCTGGAAGAATTTTTCAGCAAGAGCGGATTGTCAGATTTGCCAGCAGAGGAAAAAAAACACGCTTCATCTGTTATCATCGTTCTGGATGTATGGGAAACGTCCGAGAGACTTTATAAAATCGCTAATGAAATAAATCAAACTCACAACAGAGATGATGATGTCAACCAAATAAAAATTACCCTAAGAAAGAAGAAACCTTCAAATGTGTTTCAAAGTTCCGAATTGGGATTACTTCAAAGAAATTTATCGCAATCGCTAACTGTTAATCAGCATACATATGGTTTAGATTTTGAAATGCTTTATACAAGGTCCCAAAGCGGTGCTGAAGAACAGGTAAATGGCAGTGGTAATCACCTAATTACAGGAAGAAGAGGTGCTGGCAAAAGCAGTCTCCTTCTATTTGCTAAAAAACAGCTTGAAAAAATTGGCGGGATTTGCACTTGGATTGATTGCCAAGCCTATTTGAATTCTGAGGAGGATGATATAGTTAAAGATATGTTTCGACGGATTTGTGAAGACAGAACAAAAGGAGAGCCATTAAGTCAATGCTTTGACGTATTTTCTGTCAGAAGGTTAATTGAATCTGATAACAGGCAAGGTTTTATTTTGTTAGATGACTTTCATATCATACCCCATGACAAACAGCCCGCGGTGCTTTCGAAGCTATACGCCACAACAAGAGGGACAAAAACCGCTTTAAAGCTTTCCGCAGTAACAATATTTGTTAAGACGTTTGATGCCAATTCGCAAACTGGAATGCAGGTTGGCCATGACTTACATCGCATTGAACTAGACTATAATTTAACCCAACCTCAAGAGTCATTAAACCATATCACAGCAATATTGAACCGCCATGCGAAGTACGCCGGGATTCCTGGGATATCCGTTATATGCAATAGTCATGATGTGCTTTCTAGATTGGTGTGGGCTAGTGCCGGAGTTCCACGAGACGCCATAAGCCTATTGTTACATGCTATATCTCAGGCAAGAACGCTTAATAAAGGTCGAATTGCTGTTGGTATGATAAACTCGGCCTGTGTTGATTCAAATGCTGAAAAACGACGCATGATGACGATCGATGGTGGAAAAGATGAACAAAGAGATGCTGTTTTGAACCAAATTGAAAATTCATGTAAAACGGTTTGGCACATTAATGCTTTTCTAGTGAAAGAAAACAACAAAAGCCCTAATTTTGATTTGATACGAGAGTTGATTGATTTGCGTTTTCTACATGTGATTAACAAATCAATCACTCCTAAAAGAGCCGGTGAATCACATGTGGTTTTGTTGCTAGATTATGGATTCTATGTGGGTGGGGCACGAAGATCGAAGAGCGTTAAACTCTTTAACGAGGCTTTAGACAAACACCCGTCTCATCGGGAACTCAGGGCTCTTCCTACGTTCAACCTATAGCTCCACCCCATACAGCCCCGCCACGATCGCATTCATTTCCGCTTCTTTCGCGGCGATGAGCTGATCCAGATCGGTGATTTGGTGGTCGAGGGTTAGGATTTTGGATTTTAGGCCGGGGTCCTGGGTTTGTTTGAGGTTCAGACTTCCTGATCTTGGAAGGGTTTTGGGGCGGAAAAGCGGAAAATGATTTG
>CAZCFM010000166.1:0-6704 GCA_964497855.1 uncultured Verrucomicrobiota bacterium
CCGATGTAAAGTCAACCGGAAACAGTGTGGCCTTGTATTTCGCGGGGGAGTTTTTAGGATGCGGTTTTCAAAGGCACCCTGTGAACACCCGATCCCCTCTTCTCCAAGAAACCCTGGACCGCATACTGCGGGCGCGGGTCTATGATGTCGCCCGCGAAACCCCGCTGGACCCGGCCCCGCGTCTGAGCCGCCGTCTGGGGGCATCGGTGTTCTACAAACGGGAGGATTTGCAGCCGGTGTTTTCGTTCAAAATCCGCGGCGCCTATAACCGGATTCGGCAGCTCTCGGCGGCGGAATTGGCGCGGGGCGTGATCTGTGCGTCGGCCGGCAACCACGCGCAGGGGGTGGCGCTCTCGGCGAAGGCGCTGGGGGCCCGCTCCAAAATCGTGATGCCGCGCACGACGCCGTCGATCAAAGTCGAGGCCGTCAAAAACCTGGGCGGGGAGGTGCTGCTGCACGGGGACAGTTACGACGAGGCGCAGAGCGAGGCCTATCGTCTGGCGGCGGCGGAAGGCTGGGTCTATGTGCATCCCTACGATGATCCGGACGTGATCGCCGGACAGGGGACGATCGCCATGGAGCTGCTGCGTCAGCACGACGAGCACATCGACGCGGTGTTTGTGCCCATCGGCGGCGGGGGGCTGATCTCCGGCGTCGGGGCCTATCTCAAAGCGCTGCATCCGAAGATCCGCGTCATCGGCGTTGAACCGGAAGACGCGGCCAGCATGACCGAGTCGCTGAAAGCCGGGCAGCGGGTGACCTTGAAGGAGGTGGGGCTCTTTGCGGACGGGGTGGCGGTGAAAAAAGTGGGAGAGCTGACCTTCGCAATTTGTCAGGAGGTGGTGGACGAAATGGTGTTGGTGACGACGGACGAGATTTGCGCGGCGATCAAGGATGTGTACGAGGACACGCGTTCGATTCTCGAGCCGGCGGGCGCGCTGGCGGTGGCCGGGCTCAAGGCCTGGCGCAAGGCGCATCCGGAGGGGAAACCCGCCCTGGTGGCGATGACCTGCGGCGCGAACATGAATTTCGACCGACTGCGCCACGTCGCCGAGCGCGCGGAACTGGGCGAGGAGCGCGAGGCCCTGCTGGCGGTGTCCATTCCGGAACGTCCAGGTAGTTTCCGCGCGTTCTGCCAGATTCTCGGGGACCGCAGCATCACCGAATTTAATTACCGTCACGCCGATTCCCGCGTGGCCCAGGTCTTCGCCGGGGTCAATGTGCGCGACCGCGCCGAAGCGAAAGCGCTCGAAGAATCCCTGCGCGCGGCGGGTCTGCCCACGCTGAATCTCACGGGCAACGAATTCGCCAAACTGCACCTGCGTCACATCGTCGGCGGGCGTTCGGCGCTGGCGGGTCCGGAACGCTTTTTCCGTTTTCAATTTCCGGAACGTCCCGCCGCCCTGGCGCGTTTTCTCGACTCCCTGCCGCCGGGCTGCGACATCACGCTCTTCCATTACCGCAATCACGGGGCGGACATCGGGCGGGTCTTTGCCGGCCTGTTGGTCCCGGAGGGGGCGCACGCGGCGTTTGAAACCTTTTTGCGCGAGCTGGGCTACGGCTACGTTGAGGAAACCAACAATCCGGCGATGGAGTTGTTTTTGTGATTCACGTGTCCCATCCCGAAGCCTTTCTGCTGATTCCAGTCTGGCTGACGGCGCTGTGGATGCTGCCTCGCGCGGAACTTCTGCGACCCTTGCGCCTGCTCGCCGCCGTCCTGCTGCTGCTGGCCTGGCTGAATCCGCACTTCAAGCGGGCGACTCCTGGCGTCGATCTGTGGGTGCTCGTGGACCGTTCGTTGTCGGCCGATGACACAGTCGCGCCGCGGCTTCCGGAAATCCAGTCGCTGCTCGAACAGTCAAAGGGTCGGCACGACCGGCTTCACTACGTGGATTTTGCCCACGACGCGATCCTCCGCGACCCGCTTTCCTCCGCCGTGTTGAGCGGACGCCGCGATGCGACGCGCTGTTCCGTGGCGCTGCACTACGCGCTGTCGCGCCGCGATCCGGAGCGCAACAACCGTCTGCTGCTGTTGAGCGATGGCTACGCGACCGATCCGCTGGATGTGGCGTCGGAACGTCTGGTCCGCGAAGGCGTGCCGCTGGACCTTCGCCTGCTGATGCCGCCGCCCTCGGCGGATGCGGCGGTCGAGATGCTGCAGGCCCCGGTGCAGGTGCGCGCGGGCGAGCCTTTTGTGGTCGAGGCGCTGCTGCGGGGTCCCGAAGACGCGGGCGTGGTGTATCGCCTGTACCGCGACGGCGAGCTGCAAAACGAAGGCAGCACGAGCCTGCTGCGCGGGCGAGCGCGGCTGCGCTGGACGGATCAGATTCCGCAGGCCGGGTCGGCGGAATACGAAGTGCGCATCGACATGGAGGGCGATACCTGGACGGGCAACAATCGTCAGTCGAGCGTCGTCGAAGCGCGGGGCACGCAGCGGGTGCTTCTGCTCAGTGCGTTTGCGGATGACCCTTTGGCGGACCTGTTGCGCGTCAGCGGTTTCGAGGTGGAGTTGGTCACGGAACCCGGACGGTTGCGTGCGGGATCGCTGAGCGGCGTGGCGGCGGTGTTGCTGAACAACCTTCCTGCGAATCTCCTGCACAGCGATTTTCTCGCGGCGCTGCCGTTCTACGTCAATGAGCAGGGCGGGGGACTGGTGATGTTCGGGGGCAAGGGATCCTTTGGTTCCGGCGGTTATTTCGAGTCGCCGTTGGACCCGCTGCTGCCCGTGTCGATGGAGTTGAAACAGGAAGACCGCAAGCTGGCGGTGGCGATGGCGATTGTGATGGACCGTTCGGGAAGCATGACGGCCAGCGTGGGCGGAAAAACGAAGATGGATCTTGCGAATGCGGGCGCGGCGCGGGGCATCGAATTGCTGGGGGAAATGGACGCGGTGACGGTGTTCGCGGTGGATACGGCGGCGCACGAGATTGTGCCGCTGAGTGCCGTGGGCAAAAATCGCGGACAACTGCTGTCCGTGGTGCGCAGCATTCGCAGCAGCGGAGGCGGTATTTATGTCCACACGGGTCTGGCGGCGGCGTGGAAGGAACTCGATAAAGCGAAGCAGGGACAGCGGCATGTGATTTTGTTTTCGGATGCGGCGGACTCGGAAGAGCCGGAAGGCGTGCCGAAACTGCTGGAGAAAATGGTCGGAAGCGGGGCCACCGTCAGTGTGATCGCGCTGGGCACGGAGGCGGATTCGGACGCGGACTTTCTGAAGGACACGGCGGCGCGGGGAGGCGGGCGGATTTTTTTCTGCGAGGACGCGGCGACGCTGCCGGCGGTGTTCGCGCAGGAGACCGTGAGTGTCAGCCGCTCGGCGTTTCTGACCGATCCGGTGCCCGTGCTCGAGAATCCGGGCTGGCGCGAGGTGTCGGATGAAACCCTGAAGTGGCCCGCAACGGTGGACGGCTACAATTTGAGTTATGCGCGCGAGGGCGCGGCGGTTTCGCTGCGGAGTGGCGATGAATACGATGCCCCGCTGTTGTCGCACTGGCAGCGCGGCGCGGGGCGCGTGGCGGCCGTGTCCTTTCCCGTGTCGGGCGACTATTCGCAAACCCTGCGCGCGTGGTCGCAGGTTGGCGATTTTTCGCGCACGCTCTTGCGCTGGGTTGCGCGTCCCGAACTGCCCTCTGGTCTTGCGCTCCGCAGCAGCCGCATCGGCGAAAGCCTGCGCTTGGAACTGTACGCGGATGACGAATGGATGCAGACCTTTGCGTTCCAGCCGCCGTTGTTGACCACGGTGTCGTCGCTGGGCGGCGAGCCGCGTCCGCAGCACTGGCGTCGACAGGGACCCGGTCGTTTTGAAACCGAGCTGGAGATCGCCGCCGGGGAGCAACTGCGCGGGGCGCTTCGGGTGGGCGCACAGACGATTCCGTTTGGCCCGGTGAGTGGGCGTTCCGGCGCGGAGTGGCGCTTCGATCCGGACATGCCGCGTCAGTTGCGGCAGATGTCGGCGCTCAGTGGCGGGGTGGACCGCATCGATCTGGAGGGCGTGTGGGAAAGCCCCGTGCGCCGCAGTCCGCAGGGGATTCGTCCGCTGGTGTTGCTGGTGCTGCTGCCGCTCTTTCTGGTGGAAGCGCTGATGACGCGGCTCAACGGCGCTGTGCCCGAATGGGCGCCCCGGGCGACGCCCCGCAAGGCAGCGGCCGCGACGACGAAGCCTATCCGCACAGCGCAACAGCCCCGCACGCCGCCCCCGTCCGCGAACGTGGAGCCGCCGCCGGTGACGACGTCGCGCCGCGAAACCTTCCGTCGCGCCCGCCACGGAGGAACGCTGCTGCTGCTGATGCTGCTCGCGGGCCTGAGTGTGCGTCCGCCCCTGCGCGGGCAGGAGGCGGATCCGGTGTTGCGAAGCTACAACGTTCCGCTCGTCGACAAAACGATTCACACCCGCGATGTGCTGCAACAGATTCTGGTCGCCGCCGGGTCGGGCGTGGATCTTCCGGAGACCTTTCCCAACCAAAAAATTCCCGTGGATCGCGGGCTTGCCAATTTGACGGTTCTCGGGTGGAACAGCCTGCTGCGGGAGTTTGGGGTCACTCTCCGAATCTCGGAAGACGCGGTGGTGGTGACGTCCGACCTTCGGAAAATCGAGGGGAAGCTGGACCAGTTCGAGGAGGCCTTCTGTTCGTTTTTTGGCATCGTGCGCGAGGCGGTGTTGCATTCGCTCACGCCGGAGTCGAAGGGGCCGCCGGTGGTGCTGTTGCACGGGCTTGACAGTACCAAACGCTTTTTCGCAGGGGCCTGCGGGGTGCTCGCGGCGAAGGGCTACGATGTCTATTTTTTCGAGTATCCGAACGACGACGCGATCCGGCGGAATGCGGAACGGCTGTCCAAGGCGCTGCGGGCGTTGCCGGAGGATCGTCGGCAGAATCTGTCGCTGGTGACCGTGTCGATGGGCGGATTGATCAGCCAATACATGCTGGAACACGAGGCGCTGGCCGTGCCGGGGGTGCGGCGGCTGATTGCGTGTGTGCCGCCGTTCCAAGGCTCGCATATGGCCGCGTTGCGGGGGTTTGTGGAGGTGGGGGATCATACGATGAAGATCGTGTTCGGCGAGAACGCGGTGCCGGATTTGTTTGGGGACGGCATGGGTCGGGCGGGCCTGGATTTGTTGCCCGGGTCGCTGCTGATGGAGGAGTTGGCGCGCTGCAACCGCAACCCGGAGGTGACCTACAGCATTCTGGCGGGCTCGCGCGGCATTGTGGATGCGCCGGTGTTGGAAAAACTCAAGGCCGAATTGGAGGCCGGAGAAAATCCCTGGGGCATCGGCGAGGCGCTGCGGCGGATCACGCTGGAGCGGATCGACATCATGCTGTCGTTTCAGAGCGGCAGGGGCGACGGCGCGGTGACCCTGGAGAGCGCCCGTCTGGAGGGCGTGGAGGATCGCCTGGTGTTGCCCTTTCATCACCTGCAGTTTTTGAGCGGCTTTGAGGCCAAAGAAGACATTCCCGCGCTGCCGGAGGTGTTGCAGCGCCTGCCGCCGGTCACCCCTCCGAGCGAATAAGGAAGGGTTCCCAGTCGGCGATGCCGTGGGTGTTGCGCAGGAAGAGGGTGGAGGGAAGGATTTTGGGCGTGTCGGGTTTTTTGAGCAGGCGGAGGCCGGCCTCCACGGGCGTGCGGTCGCCTTTTTCGTTATTCACGCGTTTGCAGCTCAGGACGCAGTTGGCCCAGGAGGTTTTTCCGCCGCGGGAGCGGGGCAGGATGTGATCGATGTTGCCTTCCTCGGGACGGAGATCGCGTCCGGTGTACTGGCAGCGTCCGCCGTCGCGTTCGCGAATGGCGCGGTAGGAGAATTTGGGACGGCGCAGCGGCACGCGGTTGTAGTGGACGGTCAGAATGACGGTGGGGACGCGCAGGGCGCCGCGCACGACGCCGACGGACAAATCGTTGTCGCGGACGGGCAGTTGAATCCAGTCCTCCCAGGCGACCGGGGACATTTGGCTGTGGCTGTGGATGTCGAGTCCGAGGGCATTTCCGGCGGCCATTTGGCAGAAAGCATGAGCGGGCGTGGTGGAGTTGACCGCCTGCCAATACCGGTTGAGAACCAAAACAACGTTTTTTTCGAGAACAGAATCCATAGCCGGACCTCTTGGACGCGTATCCTGCCCGCGGATTCCGGCGGGGTCAATAGAGGAATTGCTAAAAATTCGTTCAGGCTCTGGGATCCAGACCTCAGTTTGAAGGGCCGATATGCCGAAAAGGATCGCAAATTCAAATGTCTTTTTGTCGCGTAGCGACAGTCCCAGGTGATGTTGAAAAGGACTCATGCGGGATGCTTTTGGACTTCGTTCGTAAGTACATGCCGCCGCGGTCGGGCTTGTCCCGCGCCGCGCGGAAGTTTTCCGCGACCGGAAGCTGCCCCTCCATTTTGTGAAGAGCCCCCGCAGCTCGCTGCGGGGTGAAGGGTCTGCCAAACGAAAGACCGTTCACCCCGCAGCAAGCTGCGGGGGCTCTCACACGAAGGAGAGGACCTGTGCCGTTATCGGAAAACCTGCGCAGGGCGTGGGGCAAACCCAGCCCTTATATTCGGCAACTGTTTTCACATCCCTTACGGAATCGGAATTTGATTCTGAAAAGAACGCATTTGAATCTGCGATCCGTTTCGGCAATTTGGCTCTTCAAACTGAGGTCTGGAGTGAATGGCACTAACTTAAGGGATTCTGGAACCTATTGAAAACCCCAAAGGGGTTATGCATATCAGA
>CAZCFM010000167.1:0-1574 GCA_964497855.1 uncultured Verrucomicrobiota bacterium
CAGGGCGAACCCGTTCAATACGTGTGCGGACGCGCGCCCTTCCGCGATTTCGACCTTCTGGTGGATTCCCGCGTGCTCATCCCGCGCCCTGAAACCGAAGAACTCGTCGATCTCGCCCTCCGCCACGCCCTCCCGCCCTCCGCGCGCGTATTGGACGTCGGCACTGGCAGCGGTTGCATCGCCATCGCCATCAAACGCGCCCGCCCCGACTGCCCTGTCGAAGGCATCGACATCTCCCCCGGTGCCCTCGACGTCGCGCGCGCCAATGCCGCCGCCCTGGGCCTGGACATCCCCTTCCGTCAGGCGGACCTGCTTCTCTCCGAGCCCGACGCCCACTGGGACCTGATCATCGCCAACCTGCCCTACATCGGACACCACGAACACCCGCGCATGGACCCCTGGGTGCTCGCCCACGAGCCCCACCTCGCCCTTTTTGCCGAAGAGGAAGGCACCGAACTCATGCGCAAACTTCTGGAACAGGCCTCACGCGTTCTCGCCCCCGGCGGAAAAATCCTCCTCGAAAGCGGCGACGAACAGAGCGCCTTTTTTCAAACACAGGCCCAGCGTCTCGGCTGGACCCTGCGTTGTTTTTGCGACGTCGCGGGAAAACCCCGATTCTGGTTGATATCCACATCGCCATTCCATCCGCGCACAGGCCACTGAATTCCGAAAATCCCTCCTTGCCTAAGACTCATTCCCGTTTAGAATCCAGGCATGCGGACATTAAAATACCTTTCTCTCTTGCTCTTTTTCGTATTTCCCTGTCTCCGGGCTGAGGACTCTCCCTTGCCACCCGTTTCCCTGCGCCAACTGGAGTCGGGAATCATCGCCTGGACCTTCATCGCCGACCACCTCGACACCGAACAAAATGCGGCCCTCTGGATTTCCAAAGACACCCAAACCGTGAAGGGTCTCCTTGTGATTTTTGACGACGGCAGCAGCGTGTTGCGCCCTGAACCCCAGGACCTTGCCCGCAAAAACAATCTGGCGCTCTTCAGCCTGAAGCTTGCGGTTGCCCCAACGCCCCGCATCTTGGACATGATCCTCTCCACACTGGGCGAGGCCCTCAATCGACCCGAACTCACCAAGGTCCCCTGGGTGTTGTATGGCCGGGGAGCCACGGCGAAATCACCGCTGGATTTTGTCCAGGCCCACCCCTCTCTTGGTGAACGTGTTCTAAGTATTCTTCTTGAAGATCCCCCGGAAGAAACGGGAATGCTGCCTGCTCAGAAGAAAGAAGCCTTTTCCACTCTCCCCATCTTCACTCTCCAGACAAAATCTGAGGCGTTACCCGGTGGTCAAACTCAGGCTCGAACCTGGGCCAATACGTCCTATCTGCGCATACAAAGCCGTCAGTTGCCCTACGCGATGGCCCTCGCCGAAATCGCTTCGGCGAATCGCGGCCAAAATGTGGATCTGCTTTCGGCCTTCATCGCGGACATGTATGCAATAAGAGTCCCTAAAGGGCATGATTTCGGCAAAAACGCTGCGGAACTCAAACCCTTTCCCTACCGTGACGGTGTTCTGGCGGGACCCTTCCAGTGGAAATTTCCGCCCCGCAGTGAAGTTCGCCC
>CAZCFM010000167.1:1674-6615 GCA_964497855.1 uncultured Verrucomicrobiota bacterium
AGGGCGAAAACAAAGGCGAGTGGTACGAATACTTTGCAGCCCCGGGCATCGCAGCACGACGCCGCGAAAACTTCACTGCTAACAATCTGACCATCACCAATGGCGTCTTGAGCATCAGCGGCGCCCAACAGTCCGTGGCCATGCTACGTTATGACTGGCCGAAGGATGTGGCCGTGGAATACAAAGCACGCTCCGATTCTGAAACCCCCTGTGATCTTTCCGTAATCCTGCATGGAACCGCCCAGGACAACAACCTGCCGTGGTCAAAAGGCATGGTCTACCAATTTGGAGGATATCGGAACACTCGCAGTTTTTGGAATATTCTGAACAGCCCGCGGGAAGGTATCCCCAACTATGACGACGGGGCCCGCATCACCTCTGGCAAATGGCATCAGGTCCGCGTGGAGAAACAAGGATCCTCCTTGCGAACCTGGATCGATGGTGAAGAGATGCGGAAATCCGCGCTTACGCTTCCAGAAGACATGGCCCAGCGCCTCGAAGGACGCAGAATCGGCTTCTATACCTATGAAGGTTCGGCGGACTTTGATGATGTGAAAATTTACACCCTGACCCCGTCGCCGGAGAAAAACACGATCGATGACAGCGCACGGAAACGCCTGGTCTCCGAACTGTTTCGGCGCGCCTATTCACCTGTCTCGCAACAGCGAGTCGCAACGCGGAGTATCATGCAGGATCTCCTGCACATCCTTGCCCCAACCTTCAAAGAGATCATGTCAGAGGATGGCTTTCCCGAGGAACGCCGTGAAGAATGGGAAAAGGCCTTGGAGTCCATTCCCCCGGATCTCTGAGGACTCATCGCGTACCAAAAACACCTTCCTCGCTGAAAATCCGCCAGGCCATCACCACATCGCGGGGATCGGCGGGCGCCTTATCCTGCAAGGGATATCGAATGCCCAGTTGTTCGTATTTGAAACTGGCCAACTGGTGAAAGGGTAAAATTTCCACACGTTGCACCGTGTTCAGACCCGCAATGATTTTCGCCACATTGCGGACATTGTCCTCCGCGTCGGTGAGTCCAGGCACCAACACGAAACGTGCCCACATGGGTTTGTGCATTCGCTGCAGGCGCGCCGCGAAATCGAGGGTGGGTTGCAAGGGCTTTCCGGTCACCCGCCGATGCGTCTCTTCATCGCCGGACTTGATGTCCAGAAGAACGAGATCGACGGCATCCAACAGCGAATCCGGCGCGTGTTCGTGCAGATGGCCGGAGGTGTCGAGCACCGTGTGAAGGCCCATTTCCTTCGCGCCACGAAGGATCGATTCCACGAAGCGGGGCTGCATCAGGGGCTCGCCTCCACTGAGCGTCACCCCACCCTTGGCGCGCTTCAGGAAATCCGCGTATCCCCGGATTTCCGCGAGGATCTCCTCCACGCCGCGCAAGGTCCCGTGGCGCAGCAGCCAGGTGTCGGGATTGTGGCAGTACTGGCAGCGCAGGGGACAACCATTCAGGAACAGCACAAAACGGATGCCCGGACCATCCAGCGTTCCCCCGGTTTCAACCGAGTGCACATAGCCTTGCAACGCATTGCAGACTTCCCGCATCGGACCGACAGCGCCAGCAGAGGCGGTCATGCCTTTTTCTGGATATCCTGGATGCGGGTCAGCATCTGGGAACGAACTTTGGTCAAACGCTCCAACATCAGGGAGCAAATTTGTTTCATGGTGCCGTACCCGAACGCCGGATCGCGGTCGCAGAGTTCGCGGATGGCCACGGCATCGAAGCGCATCAGCATCGCACCTTCACGGCTGCGGGCGCTGAAGGTCCACTTGTAGGGAGCCACCAGCCAGGACCATCCGATCACTTCACCAACATCAATCATCTGAATCCACTGGTCCTGATCGCCTTCAAGGTGGGCGAAGAGATCCACCGTGCCTTCCATGACGATGAAAAACTGCTCGGCGGCCTCGCCTTCCCGGAAAAGCACTTCGCCGGGAGAGATGCTGACGACGTCCATGTGCGCGGCGAGCTGTTTCAGGTACGGCTCACTCAGGCGGTTAAACACAGGATGTTCTTTCAAAAACTGCACATTTTCATTCATGGGGAAATCCTTATTTCGAGCGTTCAGGCATATGAAATCAGGAACAACCACCACTGCCGCATCCGCAGCCGCCGCCACAGCAGCCGCCTTTTTTCGGGGCCACTTCCGAGGCGCTGGGAACACGCCCCAGCTCAAAGGTTTTGGTCACATAGCGCACAATCGTGTCCCGCAGCTCTTCGAAGCCCTGCTGCGCCTCGACAAATCCACCAGCAACGGGGTCCATCAGCAGACGCTCGCGGTCATCTTCAAAATCGCGGATTTCCTCCTCCGTCAGATCGCCGGTCTCTTCCTGTTTGCGCACCAGGCTGGCCTGTTTTTCGCTGAGGTTCTGATACAGGAGTTGCGCGCTTTCATCCGCAGTGAACGCGTCGAGCTGGGCTTTGAGACGGCGGTAACTGTCCTGACTCAGCAGGGCTTCGCAGAGTTCGCGGGTTTTGGCGATGATGGGGGTTTCCGTTTCGTTCAAAGATGCGGTCATGACGTTTCCTTGGGGATTGGTGTTGGAATTGGCGCAGACTACGTGTAATTCCATGAAATGCAACCCCGGAAAAGCTTATGATTGATGTACGAGAACGTCCCCGCATGGTTGAAAAAGCCTACCTGGTCGCCGCCTGCGAACGGGGCTCTTCGCTGGCAGAAGCCGAAGACCTCTTGCAGGAGCTGAGCGAACTGGTCAAAACCCTGGGCATCTCCGTCATCGGCAGCGAAATCGTCGAAGTCCGCGAGTGGCAGGCCCGCCTCCTCGTGGGCAACGGCAAGGCAGAGGAAATCCAGTCGCGCATGGCCGATCTGGAGGCCGATTGCCTGGTGTTCGACAACGAACTCAGCCCGGCCCAACAACGCAACTGGGAATCGCTGACCGGCAAGACCACGCTCGACCGCCAAGAGGTGATCCTGGATATTTTCGGCATGCGCGCCCAAACCCGCGAGGCCAAATTGCAGGTCGAATTGGCCCGCATGGAATACAACCTTCCCCGCTTGAAACGCGCCTGGGGGCACCTGGGACGACAGGGCGGCGGCGGTGGCGGTTCCGGCGGCGGCGCGGCCCAGCGCGGCGAAGGCGAAATGCAGATCGAACTCGACCGACGCATGGTGCGCGTCAAAATCGCCGCCCTCAAAAAAGAACTGACCGATGTCCGCGAGCACCGCGCCACCCAGCGCAAAGAGCGGGGACGCGTTCCCCTCCCCCACGCCGCCATCGTCGGCTACACCAACGCAGGCAAAAGCTCCCTGCTCCGCGTCCTCTCCGGAACCGACGTCTATGTGGCCGATAAACTTTTCGCTACCCTCGACACCACCACCCGCCGCATCGACCTCCCCAACGGTCGCCCCCTGCTGCTCACCGACACCGTCGGTTTTGTCCGCCGTCTGCCGCACCGTCTCGTTGAAGCCTTTAAAGCAACCCTCGAAGAAGCTGTCCTCGCGGATTTTCTCGTGCATGTGCTCGACATTTCCGCACCCCAGGTCGAGGAATTCCACCACACTACTCTCGATGTCCTCAAGGAACTCGGCGCCGACCAGAAACGCATCCTCACCGTTTTCAACAAAATCGACCGCCTCCCTGACAATACCGCCCGGGTGACCGCCATGCGCCACCATCCCGACGCCGTGTTCATTTCCACCGTCACCGGCGAGGGCCTCGACACCCTCTGCGACCGCATGGCCGACCTTCTCGCCGGACAGGTCGCGCACCTCCGCCTGCGCATCCCTCATACCCGCGGGGACCTCGTGGCCCTCCTGCACCAGCAGGCGCGCATCAACGAGTGCCGCTACGAGGACGACGCAGCCTACATCGAGGCCACCCTTCCCCTGCGTCTGGCTGCCAGCCTCACGGAGTGGGTGACCCCCTGAGTCGTTTCCCCAGGCTCACCTCTCCGCTGTGAAGCGTATGCCGTAGCCCGGCATCGTCGCGTAAAAGCAGCGCCCCCTCCGGCCCGATGTCCTCGGCCACGCCCTCCAAAAGACTCCCGTCGCCGCGCACGACTTCAATGCGCCGTCCCAGCGTCACCGATCCAGCCCGCCAGCGCTGCAACATCTCCTCAAAGCCCTTGTTCCAAGCCTCCTCCAGCAGGACATCCAGCTCCCGCAGGATCACAGCCAGCACCTCGCAGCGGTTCCATCGACGGCCCGAGACCATCGCCAGCGAACAGGCGATTCCTCGAATGTCCGTCGGGAAATCCCCCGGCAGCGTGTTGACGTTGAGTCCGATGCCCATCGCCGCGCTCTCGATGCGGTCCATGTCCAGACTCATCTCGCAGAGGATGCCACAGAGTTTGCGATCCCCAGCCAGAATATCATTGGGCCATTTGATGCCGACTTCGCGTAAGCCCAGTTTTTGCAGGGCACTGTGGACTCCGACCGCAGCCAGCAGCGGAAGCAGCGTGCTTCGCCGGGGTTCAATCGGAGGACGCAACAACAGCGAAAACGCAAGTGAGGCCCCTGGCGCGCCAAACCAGGCCCGGCCCCGTCGCCCACGCCCGGCCTCTTGCACATCCGCCACCGCAACACTGCCCTCAGGTGCGCCCGCCAGCGCCATCCGACGCACATCGTCGTTCGTCGACGAACTGCGCTCCGTCCACTGCCACTCTCCCACAGCAAAACGTGTGCCCTGTAGCAAAGGCAACATCCGCGCAGCCGTGGGGATATCCGGTTCAAACACCAGTCGATACCCCTTGCGCGGACTGGACTCAATCACATAGCCCTCCTCCACCAGACGCCGAATACGCTTGGAGATCATCACCCGGCTCACGCCGTCGCTCCGGCGCAACACTTCGCCGCTGACCCATTCCGGGGCGCTGGCACGCAACAGTTCCAACAGGGGCTCGTTCATGCGACACCCCTAGCGACTGTTGCCCCCGGGCTCAATGGAAATGTGCAACTT
>CAZCFM010000168.1:0-6518 GCA_964497855.1 uncultured Verrucomicrobiota bacterium
TATGACAAATTATTTGTATGATCGCAAACGTCAGCACCTTGTTACGTGAATTCCCGAAAATCCGCCGGGCGGCTTTGTCGGGTGAGACGGTGATTATTCAAACCCGGGAAGGGGATTTGGAAATCACCGCCCGGCAGGAAGAACCCAAACCTCTTCTTGGGGCACTTCAAGGCATGCTGCGTTTCAGTGCGGACGATCTGGACCGGCCCTCTGTGGAACCGGATGAGTGGGATGTGCGCCTGTGACAGCCGTTCTGGACACCCATGCGGTCGTTTGGGTTCTGGAAAACGACACCCGCCTTGGATCCCAGGCCCGGAAACTGATGGAGACGGCCCAGACAAAGGAAGTCGTGATATCCGACATGACCCTCTTGGAAATCAGTATCTTGGTCCACAAAAAACGAATCAGCCTGAACATGGGCGTGACGGAGTATCTTCGAAAAATCGAAACCCTTTTTTTGGTCGTTCCGGTGAATGCCCAGATCAGCGCCAAGGCTTTTGAACTCGACCTGCCCCAGGCCGATCCCTTCGACCGTGTCATCGTCGCCACGGCGCTGTGCATGAAGCTGCCCCTCGTCACGCGCGATGGAAACATCACCCGCAGCAACATTCATCAGGTCATTTGGTGACTATTCACAACCCAACAGGATACGTATAATGTCACACTATCTGAACGACGGCTCTCACGACGCCCCCAAACTCCGCGTCTACCTCAACCTCGACAATCTGCAGGACCTGCCGGCGGACAGCGCATGGCCGGGGCTTCAGGGCGACGAGGCCCTGCACAAACTCAAAGAAGACGGCTTCGAGGGCGTGCAGGTCACGGACCTGTCCCCGCGCTCCGGCATTCTGCCCTTCTGCGGGCTGGACCGCATCAACCGCCCCGGGGACGTGGAAGACGTTTTCCAGCGCCACAGGGATCTGGGCGACGCCTGCATCACCCTGCATCTGGCCTGGGGCATCGAAAACGACGCCGAGATGGACGCGCTGGTTGGCGCGGTGCTGGAAGCCTCGGAACGCCACCGCCTGCCCGCCTTCGTGGAAACCCACCGCGCCACCCTCACCCAGGACATGTGGCGCACCGTTCAGCTCCTCCGTCGCCACCCCGCCCTCCTCCTCAACGCCGACTACAGCCACTATTACTGCGGTCAGGAAATGGTGTACGGCGGACTCGACATGAAACTCGACTTCATGGCACCGATCTTTGATCGCACCGGCTTCATGCACGGTCGCATCGCCTCCCCCGGCAGCATGCAAATCCACGTGGGCGAACGCCGGCAGCGCCCCCGCCTCGCCGTCGGCAGCGTCGACTACCTCGCCGACTTCCGCCGCATGTGGACCCTCGCCATGGCGGGATTCCTCCGCCACGCGGCCCCCGGCGACCTGCTGGTTTTCGCGCCGGAACTGCTGCGGGCCTCCATCTACTACGCCCGCGTCTTCCCCGGACCCGACGGCACCCTGCGCGAGGAATCCGACCGCTACGCCGAAGCCCTTCTCCTCAACGAGATCGCCCGCGACTGCTTTGCCCGGGCCACAGCGGAATCTGGAAGGTTGAAGGAGGGTTCTGCCGCCACTCCAACCAAGTAGCGCCCCACACCCGGCATCGCCTCGATCGTCGAATCCATCAACAGGACGATGTTCATGTCAGGGTTCCAGTTTGTAGCCATCCGACCGAAACTCCGGCGGCACGTTCGTGGTGCTTCCCGGCGGGATCACGCCTCCCCGGTGTACCCAGCGGTGCGTTCCGATGTGTCCATCCACAAACAAGACATGAAACCAGGGAGCGTGCCCCGGAATCCCGTCGTAGTCGTGCGCCTTCGTATTCGGAGTGCTGTCCTCCCAGCCATTGTCCCACACAATCCCATACTCTGAACCCGACCAGTGGGAAATCGACCAGACTCCGGCGCTTCGGTCGGCCATCAGGCTGTCCGGCCCCCATCCACCCAGCCTCGCCTGCGTAGGGGGCGCATTCACATTGCCTTGGAAGGCATGGCGGTACGCATAGGAGCCGTAGCCGGCGCTTTTTCCATAGGCCCGGTTTTTGGAATAGTACAGCGGACAGCTGTTTTTGGGGTCCACCCACGTGGTCGGGTTTCCCGCAGCATCATTCAGGGTCGTGAAGGGAAGAAAGTCCTTGAGATGGTCCACCATCCCATTCTCCCCTCCCCGGAAATCCGAGGTTACACAGACCGGATAGATTGCCTGGTGGGCCACCATATACCCCGTGAGGGCAATGCCGATTTGACGCAGGTTGCTGCTGCAGTTTACTTTCTGCGCCTGGGTCAGGGCTTTGGAAACGGAGGGCACAATCACTGCGGCCAACAGTGCGATGATGGCGATCACCACCAGCAATTCAATCAGGGTAAATGCTCGTTTGGAAGAGGTCGCGTTCATGTTGACTCCAAAGGAAAAAGGGGAGGAGGAATGTGCAGATGCGGATACCAGACATCCACCACCCGATGAAACCCAAGCAGCGCCACACCGGTTTCCTTGAAGTGGAAACAGGCGCCCGGTTTCAGCGGAAGGTCCAGCAGAAATTTCATCAGCACATTCAGCGAACCGCCGTGCGCGACCAGCGCGATCCTGTCCGCATTGTCGGGATTCGCAAACACATAGCCGCCATGACCGGCCCGCGCTCCGTGACGCGCCAGCAGGACCTGCATGCCGGGAATGATCCGGTCCGCCATCTGCATCAGGCTCTCCCCCGCCTCCGTCTTCCAGGTCTGCTCCTGCGGCAGCTCCGCCGCCCGGGCCATCATGGTTTCAAAACGGGTCGCATCACTCCCGGCCATCACATGCGCGGGCCTCCACTCCTCCAACCACGGCTCCACTTCAATGCTCAGCGGACGCTCCCCCCGCAGCGCTTGGGCCGTCTGCAAGGCCCGTCCCAGAGGCGAGGAATAGATGTGCGAGAATTCCACATCTTTCAGGGCGCGGCCCAGGGCGGCGGCCTGCCGCACACCCGTTTCGGACAAACAGTCCGGAAGCTGATCCATGCTTCGAATCGGTTCCCGTTTGAGTTGTTCCTGCGAGGGCATCCACCCGTCGGCGGTCAAGGCCCCGAACATCAGCGCCAGCGGGGAAATCGTTTCGTTCACTGTGAATTCGTTCTGATCCACCACGTGCGTGGGATGAATTGCCCGGCGCCGCAGCACCGGATAGTTTTTCCAGACCGCCTCCCGGATCGCGGCGCTGTTCTCCCGCACCCAGTTCCCCGTCTTCTCTGCAGCGTCCAAATCCCGCTGGATCTCCGTCCGTCCCAACTGCTCCGGAATAAAGGCCATCGCCGTCGGTTCATAAAAGGCATTTACGCTGGGATGCCCGTTGTCCGCCACATAAAAGGGCGTCAGGTTCACTCCGTAGGTCAGCCAGAACGGAGCAATCCCCGGCGTCGGCTCCGCGATGCCATCGTTCATGGAGTGAATATGCTGCAGCACGACCGGAAACACCGATCCTATGCCGGTGATCATCGACGTCCCCTGCGGATTGGTCCCCAGAAAAAAATTCGCCGCGTGCTGCAGGGCCGTCCGGTGGCGCTCCTCTCCCGTGATCAGATAGGCAATCGACAAACTGCGGGTCTTGTTATGAATGTTCCCCCATGCCATGGCGTGATACCAGCCCGCCTCCGGCGCCAACCAGTACATGCGGTATGGATGCGCCGCCTGCGCGTCCAGAATGCTGTCCGCCTGTTTCAGAATCTCATTCTGTATCGAGGCCACATCCTCCGCGGGCAGACCCGCCTCCTTCAGCACCGACACCAGTTGGCTCGGATTGACGCGATGCGCATGGAGCGAAAGACTGTCCACAAAGCCGGATTTCTTCCACGACTCCACATAGCGCGGATTCCGGGTTGCGAGATACAAATTCGCCGCCGCCAGGGCCGATTGCGTGAAGGCCCGGTCCTCTGTGCTTATCTCCGGATCCTCGTCAAAACGGATGGTCTGCCCCTGCAACCCACGGTCCCGCATCGGCCGCTCAATCGTGAAACGTAGATCCCGCATCACCGATTCCCCACTCTCCGCCCAGGCAAAAGCCCTCTCTGCCGAGGCAATCCATTCCCGCGACCGCTCGGGCGCGTAGGGACGCAGCAGTCGCCCCAGCCAGGCCGCACTCGCCGCGTAGGCAAACGTGCCCGTCCGATCTGGAATCGATGCGAAAAACGGCATCTTTTTGTCCCCCTCCGAAAAAGCACTCCCCAGATCGTTTCCCGAATGGGGATGGCTCTCCTGCTCTATCCAGCTCGACACCGCCCCGTCCGGCCGCTGACTCCTCCGCCATACCTCCAGCCCCCATTCCGCCTCGTCCAGCAGATCCGGCACCCCGTTCCCCGATTCCGGCATGTTCAACTGCGCGTCCGGGAACTGGCCCGCCCGCACATCCACCAACGCCAACAAGTCCCACACCACATTGTAGTGGTGGTAGCGCCGGTCGAAGTCCGCCGCATCATGCCAGCCTCCCCACAGTCCCGGAATCGGAGCCGCCTCGGGATCGGAGTTCCCGATCAGCGTGAAGGCCGAAAGCGGAACCTGCTTGCCCGACGCATCCCGAAACCCGAAGCGGGCCGGAAGCTCCTCCGTTCGGTAGCGCTGCAGATACCAGGACTCGCTCTCCGCCACATACTGGCCCGGCCGCGTCTCCAGGAAACAGGCCGGCCGCTCCCAACCTGTGTGCGGCTTCGACAGCGCCGTTCCCGAACGCTGAATGAACAGACCTTTCATCAGCGTGTAAAAGGCCTCTCCATAGCCATCTGGCGTCACCTTGAAGGGCCAGGAACGACCCAGCCCCGGAATCTGAACCACAAAGGTCCCCGCCTCCTTCATTCCCGAAAAATCGAGTTCATACACATCCTCTCCGGTCAGATTTGCTCCCCCATCCCGTCGCACCTCCTGATCGGCAGCCAGACGCCGCAGCTTGATCGTCCCCTCAAACACCGGCTCACCCGCCACGCGGCCATCCTCCACCCGCCGCAGCGCAAAGGTCCGGCCCTCCAGTCCCGAAAAATCCGCCGCCCCCAGCCCCGGAATCCACATCCCCACATACGCCTTCTTTTCCACAGCCTTCACATCATAGGCCGATTGATTCACCTTGATGCTCCAGCTCACCGTTTGCGCATCGTCGTATGCCAACGAAAATCGACGCCCATCCCCACTCGTCACCTCCAGCGCCTCGCCGCTGCGCAGCGGCTGATTCAGCTTCAGATAGACCATGTGCGCCAAACGCGAAATCGGAGAATACAGCTCGTGAGTGGGACTCTCATCCGCCGAAACGGCTGGAAACGCATCCACCGAATGCGCCCACACACTCACCTCTGCCGGAGCTGCCCCGTTCACCGTCCAGAACGAGGCCGCCTGCATCCGCACAAACAACGGATACTGATACGCCTTCATCGCCATCATCGTCCGGTACGTCGCCGACTTCTCGAAAAACCAGGAACTGTTCCCCCGCTGGTTCCGGTAATCGTCCAGATCCTTCGCAAAATCCACCCCGAACATTTCCTCCCGCCGCGCCAGGGTTTCCGCCGTCGGATCCACCACCACACAAATCCACTCCGGACTCAACACCCGCACATCCTGAATGATCTTCCCGCTGCTCATCGGCTCTTCCGCCCACGCCCCGGGACCCGCAACGCTCAGGGCCACACTGAAACTCAACTGAATCAGGACCGGGACAGCTTTGGAACGTTGCATGATGGACTCCATGGGGATGCAGGGTTGACGGATAGAACGGACGAATGATCCTTTACTAACTAGTATATCCTATAATTCACTTGCCCACCAAGGAAATTATTGTTAGGAATCAGGCGAAAACAGGCATCGATTGTTGAATATATAAGAGAAAAACCGCGTTTTTTGCGCGAACTAGTTCTCACAAAACCACACTCCGCAACGGAAAGGACCTCCCGCATGGCCACCCGCAATCCCACCGAAGAATGGCGCCGCACCTGCATTATCAGCCTCTTCTGCCTCATGGAGGACGAACTCAACGGCTACAACCTCAAGCAGCGCCTCAAAAAATGGCGCATCCACAAACACCTCCCCGTCAGTCCGGCCACCATTTACCGCGCCCTCGGCAAACTGGAGGAACAGGGCTGCCTCCTGTCCCGTTCGGTGAAAAACGGCAACTACCCCCCCTCCACGGTGTTTCAAATCACCGAGGCCGGAAAACAGCGTTACCAGGAGCTTCTCGAGGAGGAATCCAATTTCACCCGCACCGAATTCAGCGAACACGTTTTCATCGGCATGTGCTCATATCTGCCCCGGGAGGAACGGAAACGCATGGCCCGCAAACGCAAACAGGATGCTCTCCGCCACTTGAAGAAACTTCAGCAAAAACTCGACAGCTACGAGCAGGAGGAAGGCAAACCCTACGCCGAATGGCTCCTGCTCGATCACGAAATCCACATGGTCCAGGCCCAAATCACCTGGCTGGACCATTTCATCGACCTTCTGTCCAAAAACAAGGCCTGAACCCAGACCTCAGTTTGACGACCATAAAGAGCGGTTTGTATCGCACGTTCAA
>CAZCFM010000169.1:0-6503 GCA_964497855.1 uncultured Verrucomicrobiota bacterium
GGGACGCGGTTGACGGCGAGGGAGTTGAAATCGAAGCCGCGGTCGATCGAGACGCCGACGGCGGCGGGCAGGGCGTTGAAGACCTGTCCGTTGGTGTCCTGGATAAAGACGAGGTGTTCGATGCCCCGGGCCTGGAGGGCGGCGGCGACGCCGCTTTGGTGCAGGAGCATGTGCACGTCGCCGTGGCCGTGGGGTTTGAGTTCAAGGCGGCAGGGGGCTTCGAGACTGAGCTGCGCGTCGTTGTTGACGAGGGCGGGCACGAGTTCCTGGCGGAGGATATGGACCTGATCGCGGCGCAGGCCGAACCAGGCGTTGGCATCGAGTTCCGCGAGGGTTTTGTCGTGCGTGTCGCCGGAGGTCATGATCACAAAGGGGACGGGACGCGGCGCGGCCATGCGGGCCTCCATCGCGAGCAGGTTCGCGGCGTAGTGGCGGAGGTAGCTCCAGCCTTCGAGGACTTCCACGGGGATGGCGAGTTTGATGCCGGAGTATCCAAGGCGTTCGCCGAGGCCGCCGGCGACGAGCACGACGCCGGTGCGGGAAAAGGCGTCGGCCCCGAGGGCTTCGATGCGGTCGTATTCGGCGTCAAAAGCGGAGAGGTCCACGGTGTCGGGCTGCTGCGGTGTGAATCCCTCGAAGGGATTGACTTGGTCGCGGGCCTGGGCGAGCAGGCGGCGGGCGTTGGCCGTGTAGGCGGGGATGCCGCCGGGATAATTCGCATGGACGCGTTCGAGTTGGTCGAAAAACGCGCTTTTAGCGTCGTCGTTTTGGCCGGGGGGATCCCAGTTCGCGAAGAGATGGGATTGTCCATCGTCGAGGAGGAGCTTCAGCAATTGGACGGCGGCGGGGGAACGTTGGGCGGCGAAGAGCTGGGCGGAGTGCATGGCGGGGTGCGGGTCAGGGGGTGGAGTGCGGAAAGCGGGCGGCGCAGCGCTGGATGCCCTCGCTGAGCGTGAGGTAGGGCACGAGGCGGGAGGCCACCTCGCGGAGCGGGATGCGGTGCTGGAGGATCAGGGAGAGTTCCGACATCAGGTCGCCGCCCTCTGGGCAGAGGGCGCGGGCGCCGAGCAGCGTGTCGCTGCGTGGATCGCGGAACAGGCGGAGGAACCCTCGATGTTCGCGGGCACTGCTGAAGCGGGGCCAGCGGTTGACAGGCAGTTCGGCCACCTCGACAGGAATGCCGCGGGCGCGGGCCTGTTCGGCGTCGAGTCCCACGCCGGCGACCTGCGGATCGCTGAACATCACCCAGGGCACGTCTTCGGGAGGCGGCTCGACGGGATGGCCGCCGTAGAGGCGTTCGACCACGCGTTCGGCTTCGGCGGAGGCGGTGTAGACGAGCATGTTGCCGCCCAGCACGTCGCCGGCGGCGTAGACGCCGGGGCAGTCGCTTTGCAGGGATTCATCCACCCGCACAAAGCCGCGTTTGTCGCAGGAAATGCCGAGGGCTTCGAGTCCAAGTGTGTCCGTGTTGCCGCAGCGTCCGCGGGCCAGCAGCAGTTTTTCCGCGCGGAACTCGCGGGGCGTGCCGTGAAGCGTGGCGCGGACGCTCACCCCATCGGCATCGGCGACACACTCGAGAATCTGGCTGTGGCAGTGCAGGTCGACGCCTTCGCCGCGCAGGAAGTCGCCGAGGGTTTCACCGAGGGAGGGCGACTGGTTTGAGAGAAGGTGCGCACTGCGTTGCAGGAGCGTGGTCCGCACGCCGAGACGGTTGAGCATCTGGGCCAGTTCGACGGCGATGTAACCGCCGCCGAGCACGATCACGGAGGCGGGCAGTTTTTCCTGTGCGAAAAAGTTCTCGTTGGACAACAGGCGTTCCGGGGGCAGGTGCTGGAATCCTTCGACATCCGTGCGCGAGCCGGTGGCGATGAGGATGGCGTCGCCTTCGATGCGTTCGCCGTTGACTTCGATGCTGTGCGCGTCGTGCAGGCGTCCCCAGCCGCGCAGGAGGCGGATGCCGGGGGTGTGGGGCAGGGAGTCCTCGTAGTTGCGGCGGCGCAATTCGGCGATGAGACCGCGCATGTCCTGGAAGAGCGCGGCGCTGTCGATGTCCGCGCCGAGGGGGCGGATGCCGGGGAAGCGGGCGTGGTGGCAGTGCTGGACCTGTTCGGCGGCGCGGATGAGGTATTTGGAGGGAACGCAGCCGACGTTCAGGCAGCAGCCGCCGAGGGGCAGGCCTTCGTGAACGATGACCGCATTTCCGCCGCGTTCGGCTACGGCGCGTGCCGCGCTGATGGCTGCCGTACCCCCGCCGAGAATGAGGAGGCGCATCGTGTCATCCTTTGAGGCGGAGGGCGGTGAAGGCGTAGAGGAACAGGACAATCAGCGCGACGGCCGTGACGAGGGGCCAGATGCTGTTGCTGTGGTGCAGAGGCTTGCGGCGCGCGTACACGGCGGCGGCTTGTTCCGCGCTGACCGAGACGGCGGGACGCGCACCCGGCTGGCGGTGAATGGCGGCGGGGGGCGCCGAACCGCGCGTGCGCTGCACCCCGCCGCGGCGGCGGGTGCCCTGAGTGCGTCGAATCGGGCCGGAACCGACCTGGATGGCTTTGGATTTTTCTTTGGGGGCGTTGGTGTGGGCGACGGTGCTGCGGATATTGGAGGCGGGCGGGACCTTGATCATGCGCCCTTCTTTCACCGCGAGGATGTCGGCCATCACGCCGGACCAGTCGTCGTAGCGGTGCAGCGGGTCCTTGGCCATGAGGCGTTCGACCAGGCAGCAGAAGCCCCAGCTCAGGCCGGGGTTGAGATCCTTGGGATTCACGATTTGCCCGTGCACCTGCATCGAAGCGACTTCGTCGGGGGCGAGTTCGCCAAAGGGCACTTTGCCGGTGGCGAGATGCCACATGGTGGCGCCGAGGGCGTACATGTCCGCGCGGCAGTCAAGGCCATCCTCCACCAGAGCCTGTTCCGGGGGGAAATAGTTCGGCGTGCCGATGGTCATGTCCGCTTCGACGGCCACGCCCTCTTTGCCGAGAACCTGGGCAAGACCGAGGTCGGCGATTTTGGTGCGTCCGTTGCGGTGCAGGAGCAGGTTGTCGGGTTTGATGTCGCAGTGCACAACCTTGTGGTCGCGCCAGGCGTAATCGAGGGCTTCGGCGACTTCGAGGGCCACCTGCAGGACCTGCGGCTCGGGCATGGGGGTGCCGGAGGAAACGACATCGCCGGCGGTGGGGCCGGGAACGTATTCCATGACGTAGTAGAGAAATCGGTCGCGCTCTCCGGCGTCGATCACCTGCACGATGTTCGGATGAATCAGGCTGGCGGCGGCGCGGGCCTCGTAAATAAAGCGGTTGTAGTCCTCGTTGGCCCCGTCCACCTGCTTGAGGAGGACCTTGATGGCCACGACACGGTCCAGCTTGTCCTGGCGGGCTTTCCAGACCGTCGCCATGCCTCCGTCAGCAATTTTGCTGACAAACGTGTAACCGGGGATATGTATATTGGGATTCATGCGGAAAATTTTGGGTTCAAGTGCCCTTCCTCCTACCTGCTCATCCTCATTACTCAAGCATAACACGACACGAATCATGAACCTACGACACATCCTTGTTATACAGCTATTGCTCCTGACCCCGTTTTATCCGGCTCAGGCCCAGCCCGTGATTTTTTCAGCCACCCCTGAGTACAATTTTGGGGAAAAGCGCACGGGCGAGGTGGTGGAGCACAGCTTCGTCCTCGAAAACCGGGGGAACCAGCTCCTGCGCATTCACCGCGTGCGCAGTTCCTGCGGCTGCACCGTGCCCAAACTGAGCAAGGAGGAGATTCTTCCCGGCGACAGCGCTGAAGTGACTGTCCGCGTCGACCTGGCGGGACGCAGTGGCACCCAGCGCCAGAATGTGACCCTCAACACCAACGATCCCCAACAGCCGGCCTTTACCCTCAGCGTCACCGGGGAGGCCCAGCCCAGCATCCGCATCGAGCCGCGCACGTTGAACTTCCAGATCGTGGACCCGACGGCGCTGCCCAGCGGTGTTATACGCATGGAAAGCACCACCGGGAGGGCTTTCACGATCAAGAAGATCACCACCAACAATCAACGGGTCGATACAAAGGTCGTCGCTGCGGGCGACGGACTCTCCGCCGAGGTCATCGTCAACCCGAGGGCACAACAAGGGGAAGGGCATTTTACGGATGTCCTGATCATAGAAACCTCGGAGGAGGATTTGGCCTCCACCCGGGTGCTGGTGATGTGGCAAATCAGCAAGGATGTCTCGGTCAGTCCGGGCCAGTTGAGCCTGGTGGTGCCCGACAAACCCCAGCCGATCAGCCGTTTTCTCATGGTCCGCGGCACAGCCCGTCTGGAGAAACCCCTGGAAGTGACCTCCGTCGAGTGGCCGGGGCGCGACGTGAACGTTCTCATCAGCGACACGGGAGAATTTGGCTGGCGCATCGAAATCAAGGACATGATTCCCTCTGCCGACATGCATCGACAGGAACTGCTGATTCACACCAACGCCAAGGGCTTTGAAACCTTGCGCGTGCCCGTGCGCGTGCTCCAGCCCTGATCAGAGCCCGGCGACGTCCAGCAGCTCGCGGGCGTGGGCCGGCGGAGGGGCCGGGGTTTCCAGGACGCCCCGGGTTTTGGGCAGGAGAAGCAGGGCTTCGACGATCATCCAGATCTCCAGCAAAATGGACACAATCCCGATGCCGGCCAGGAGGAAATTTTTCTGCTGCCACCATCCGGGCAAGATCCCGTCGCCCACGAAAATCTGCGAGGTCATGGCCCAGAGCGGCATGACGAGCATAAAAACCATGGGGAGGAGCAGAAATCCCAGCGGCTGCCGACGCCGCCAGAGGTAAAAGGCGATCACGAGGAAGGCCATGCCGCCTAAAAGCTGGTTGGTTGCGCCAAACAGAGGCCAGAGAATTTGTCCGCCCCGTCCGGCGCTCGCCCAGGAAAAGACCTGTCCCTGCGGGGGAATCATGGCGATGTAGAGCGCAGCCAGGACGGCAAAAATCGTCGCGCCGTGTTTGTTGCGGAGGGGGCGAAGGAGTTTTCCCGCCGGGCTTTTGGGGGAAACAATTCCGGCCAGTTCTTCGATCACGTAGCGTTGTAGGCGGCAGGCGGTGTCGAGCGTTGTGGCGGCGAAGGAGGCCACGAGCACGCCCATGAGGGCGATGGCGGTGTCGCGACCGATGCCGATGGCGGCGAGGAAATTCGCGGAACCGTCCACAAACGCGCCGACTTTCGCGCCGAGGCCATCCGCCGCCGCCCAGGAGCTGTAGCGGGTGAGCCAGGCCGCTTCGCCGACCTGCCACACGCCCGCTTTGTCCGCCACGCCCAGTCCCAGACCCGCCGCGCAGGCCAGAATCACCAGCACCGCCAGAAAGCCTTCGGTCAACATGCTGCCGAAGCCGATCAGGCGGGCCTCGGTTTCGTTTCCGAGCTGTTTGCTGCTGGTGCCGCTGCTCACGAGGCAGTGGAAGCCGCTGACCGCACCGCAGGCGACGGTGACGAAGAGGAAGGGGAAGATAGGAGGCGCACCTATGGGGTTCCAGTTTACCGCCGGGGCAGATATTTCAAGGGTTTGTCGGACGCCGTCGGGACCTGCCGCGCCGCCGAAAAGGGCCGCCGCGACCAGACCCAGCAGCACCAGTCCAAGAGCGGAGAGCAGTTGCAGGGAGTTGATATAGTCGCGGGGCTGCAGGAGAATCCAGACCGGCAGCACGGACGCGATGTAGGAGTAGATCAGCAGCAGCAACACCCAGGTGGCGATGGGCAGCGCCGCCAGCCAAGCGTTGGCCTGGGCGAGAAAACCGACATTGCCGTACACCACGGTCACGTACATCAGCGTAAGGGCCACCAGCGAAGGAATCAGCAATTTGCCGCCTTTCCGGTGGATCAGATATCCGATCGCCACGGCGATGGGAATTTGCAGGGTGCAGGGCATGATCGAAGAGGGATACTGGCGGAACACGGCCGCGATCACGAGGCCGAAGATGGCCAGCACGATCGTCAGCGCCATGAACAGGACCAACAGGAACAGCAGGCGGACGCGGGGGTTCAACATGCGTCCGGCGATGTCGCCCACCGTCTGGCCATTGTTGCGAAGGCTGACCACGAGGGAGCCGAAGTCGTGCACGGCGCCGATGAACACGCTGCCGAGCAGCACCCAGACGAGGGCCGGAAGCCAGCCCCAGAGAATGGCAATGGCGGGACCCACGATGGGTCCGGTGCCCGCAATGCTGGTGAAGTGGTGTCCGAACACCACGGCCGGATGGGTGGGACAGAAGTCGGCGTCGTCCCGGAACGCATGGGAGGGACAGCGCGCCTCGCCGGAGAGACGGAAAATGCGCCGGCCCAGCCAGCGCCCGTAGAGGTGGTAGGCCAGCAGGAACCCAATCGCGGACAAAACGGCAATCAACAAGCTTTGCATGTCCCCGCTCTACGCGGACGAACCCCACCCGGTCAAGCCTGCACCGGGGGCCGTGATCCGGGTCATTGCAGCGCGAAAAGAACGCTTGCCCGACGCTCACAAGCGTGTAGGATAACCATATGACAA
>CAZCFM010000170.1:0-6488 GCA_964497855.1 uncultured Verrucomicrobiota bacterium
TGGCTTCGAGTTCCACAACTTCAGCCTGAATATTCCCCCCACTGTGATCCCGGAGGCCGGGACGATTCTGCTGGCGCTGATCCCCTTTGCGACCCTCTGGATTTTCCGCCGTCGTCGTCGGGCCTGATGGGCCTCAGGCCATTGTTTCCAACATGCCGAGGCTGACTTCGAAGCGAACGGGCTGGTTTTCCCGCACCAGGTTGAATTCCTCAATCATGTAGTCAGCCATGCGCACGACCTCGTTGCCAATGGAACCGGCGATGTGCGTGGAGAGCTGGACATTGGGGAGCGTGTAGAAGGGGGAATCTGCTTCGGGAGGTTCCGGGAAGGTCACATCCAGCAGCGCCGTCAGGTCCGGGCGGGCCTGCAGGGTGGCAATCAGTTCGCTCTCCACCACCTGGGCGCCGCGACCCGTGTTGATAAAGGTTGCGTTTGGCCGCATGGAGGCAAAAAGCGAGCCCTTTAACAGGCCGACGGTGGCGGGAAGATTGGGCAGGTGATTGGAAACCACGTAGGCTTGGGCAAAGGCCTCCTCCAGCGTCGCGCGATGGGCACCGTGGGAGCGAATCACTTCGTCCGTCACATACGGATCCACCACCAGCACCTGCATGTGAAAGCCCCGCAGCAGGTCCGCCAGTTTTCGGGCAATCACGCCAAAACCGATCAAGGCCACCGAATTTCCGTAAATGCCGGGTCCTTTGTGGCTTGAGTGGTGGGAGGTTTTTCCGTTCAGGCGCGCGTCCGCCGTGTTGCGAAAGTAGCCTTTGCAGCTCAGAAGGATCTGGGCCAGGGAAAACTCCGCCACAGGGATGCCATTCGCCACCCAGGCGCTGAAAACGCGAACGCCGTGTTTGAGGTAGGATCGGGCGAAGTGCTGCACCGAACCCGCCGCATAAAAAACGGCTTTCAGGCGTGTCATTTTCACAATCAATTCTTCCGGCAACTGCGGTATTCCCCAGGTGCTGAAGACGTATTCCACGTCTGCGAGCGCGTCCAGATTCTCCTCGGCATTTTTGACCGTGATCCAGATCGGGAGTACATCGCAACGGGCTTCAATCGCCTTCCGCCGATCCTCCGGCCAAACACTTTTGAAGGTTTCCACGTTGCCGATAAAAAAAGCCGCTTTGGGTTTATGTGTGTCCATTCCCCGCAGATGCCAGAAATTCTACAGGAATCAAGCAGAACGATTCTGCAAGTTTTCGATGAGAATGCGCAAAGAGGGTTGACCAATGCCAACTTCAAGGGCAATTTCCAATCGTAAGGAGTTTTTCATATGGCTGTTTCCCTCTCTATCCGCGATCTCGTCAAAACCTTTGGACCCACACGGGCCGTTGACCACATCACCCTCAACATCGAGCCGGGTGAACTGTTTTTCCTGCTCGGGCCCAGCGGCTGCGGAAAAACCACCCTCCTGCGCTGCATCGCCGGTTTTCATACCCCCGAAAGCGGCAGCATCCACATCGGCGACCGCGACGTCACCCGCCTCGCGCCCCACCTCCGCGACACCGGCATGGTCTTCCAAAGCTACGCCCTCTGGCCCCACATGAGCGTCGCACAGAACGTCGCCTTCGGCCTCGAAATGCGCAAACTCCCCAAAAGCGAAATCGGCCGCCGCGTCGCCGACGCCCTCGCCATGGTCCGCATGACCGACCGCGCCCAGCACAAACCCAATCAGCTTTCCGGCGGACAGCAGCAGCGCGTCGCCCTCGCCCGCGCCCTCGTCATCCACCCCCAGTGCCTGCTCCTCGACGAACCCCTCTCCAACCTCGACGCCAAACTCCGCCTCGAAATGCGCACCGAAATCCGCCGCATCTGCAAAGAGTCTGGCCTCACCGCCGTCTACGTCACCCACGACCAAAAAGAGGCCCTCTCCATCGCCGACCGCCTCGCCATCCTCAACAACGGCATCATCGAACAGTGCGGCCCCCCCCGCGAAGTCTACCTCCGTCCCAACAGCGTCTTCACCGCCGGGTTTATCGGCGAATCGAACTTCATCGACGCCGTGGTCACCGCCCGCTCCGGCTCCAGCCTCACTTTCCGCTCCGAACTCGGCGAGTGGGTCTCCTCCACCGTCATGGGCGACTTCAAGCCCGGCGACGACATCACCGTCTCCCTCCGCCCCGAAGTCCTTCAACTCGGCAAGCCCCCCGCCGATATCATCAACGTCGCCGAAGGCCTCGTTCACGACACCGTATACCTCGGCGAAGTCGCCCAGCACCAAGTCCACATCGGCGGCGAGTACGGACGCAACCTCAAGGTCTTCGACCTCAACCCCCGCATCGTCGCCCGCGACAGCGCCGAACGTTCCACCTTCTGGGCCGACCCCCGCGACGTCGTCGTCCTCCGGAGCGCCCACGCATGAAGTCCTGGATGGTTCTCCTCACTGCCGCCGTCGTCATCGCGCTGCCTTTCATTTTCCGCCGCCCCCCGCCCGCCGGGGCCTGGAGGGAAGGGGACCCCGTCATCGTCGCCATCTCCCCCCACAACGAAGCCATCCGCCACGAATTCGCCAGCGCCTTCAGCCGCTGGCACGAAGAACACCACGGCAGCCCCGTGAAAATCGACTGGCGTGTCATCGGCGGCACCACCGAAATCGCCCGCTACCTCACTTCCGAAATGCAGGCCTCCTTCCGCGCCTGGTGGCTCCGCGAAGGCAAGGAATGGCCCCAGGGCGGCACCGAGGCCTCCACCGCCCACCGCTTCAGCGCCAAACCCGGCAACGAAGCCCTCCAGGAACTCCGCGCCCTCCTCCGCTCCACCGACGACCCCAACGCCTTCGGCACCGGCATCGACCTGTTCTTCGGCGGCGGCGAATACGACCACTCCCGCGTCTTCCGCCAGGGACTCACCGTTCCTCCGAACTTCGGAAACGACGCCGACTCCCTCTTCCGAACCTCGGAAGGCATCGACCTCATCCCCCTCGGCCTCAGCGGCGAAATCTGGCGCGCCCCTGCCTTCTTCGGCACCGCCCTCAGCACCTTCGGCATCGTCTACAACCCCGACCGCCTTCGCGACCTCGGCGTCGAAACCCCGCCCAGCCAGTGGCGCGATCTCGCCGATCCCCGCTACATCGGACAACTCGGCATCGCCGACCCCACCAAGAGCGGCAGCATCGCCAAGGCCTTCGAAATGATGATTCATCAGCAGTGCATCGAGGCCGTGCGCGCCGCCGGATTCGATGCCGACGCCGTGGCCCGCTTCGAAAAAAATCCCGCCGAGGCCCCGCCCGAATACGAAGCCGCCATCGCCGTCGGCTGGCTCGAAGGCATCCGCCTCGTCCGCCTCATCGGTGCCAACGCCCGCTACTTCACCGACAGCGCCTCCAAGGTGCCCATCGACGTCAGCACCGGCAACGCCGCCGTCGGCCTCGCCATCGATTTTTACGGACGCTATCAGGCCGAAACCAGCCGCGGGGCCGACGGCAAAGAGAAGATGTTCTACGTCACCCCCGTCGGCGGCTCCAGCGTCAGCGCCGACCCCATCAGCCTCCTTCGCGGCGCGCCCAACCGCGAAGTGGCCGTCCGCTTCATCCACTTTGCGCTCAGCGAAGAAGGCCAGCGCCTCTGGAATTATCGGCCCGGCACTCCCGGCGGACCCGAAAAGTTCGCCCTGCGCCGCCTCCCCATCCGCCGCGATTTCTATCCCTCCGACGATCCCGGAATCCAGGCCGCCCACCTCGCCCATCTGCCACAGTGTTCCGACGACCTCGCCGACCCCGCCATCGACGCCTACCGTCTTGCCGAGCACTTCACCTATACCGGACGATGGACCGGTCGCCACTTCGGCATCCAGCGCCACCTCATTCGCGCCATGGCTCTCGATGCCGGCGACGAACTTCGCGCCGCCTGGGCCGCCATCCAGAACGCCGGCGGTCCCGGGAAAAATCCCCAGGCCATGGAGGCCCTGCTCGCCATGCCCCCGGGGCTCGACTGGCACACGGCCCTCGACTCCCGCTACGGCGCGGAAAACCAAATGACCTTCATGCGCGAGTGGATTCTGTTTTTCCGCGAACAGTACCGCCTCGCCCGGACCCTTGCGGAGAACCGTGATGCGTAAAACCTCGGCCTGGATTGTCTTTGCGTTGTCCTTCGCCCTCCTCGGCGTCGGGTTTCTGCTGCCCCTCGGCATGGTCATCCGCAACGGATTTTTCGATCCCGACACCGGACGCGTCACTTTCGTGTACATCGCCGGCGTTTTCCAGAATCCCATCTACATGGAAGGACTTGGCAACAGCCTGCGCATCGCCAGCGGCACCACCCTGCTCGCCCTCTGCATCTCCCTGCCGCTGGCCTGGATATCCAACCGCTTCCGGTTTCCCGGAAAACCCGCCCTCAACGCCCTCCTGCTCGTGCCCATGATCCTGCCTCCTTTTGTAGGCGCCATCGGCTTCCAGCAAATGCTCGGACAGTACGGCGTCATCAACGTCCTCTTCGGCTCGCAGTTCGACTGGCTCGGACGCGGTCAAATCTGGGGTGTCATGCTCCTGCAGGCCCTTTCACTCTACCCGGTACTCTACCTGAATGTCGCCGCCGCCCTCGCCAACATCGACCATGCCATGGAGGAAGCCGCCGAAAATCTCGGAGCCACCGGATGGACCAAATTCCGGCGCATCACCCTTCCGCTGATGACCCCCGGACTTTTCGCCGGCGGCACCATCGTCTTCATCTGGTCCTTCACCGAACTCGGCACTCCGCTCATTCTCAACTTCACCCGTTGCGCCTCGGTGCAAGTCTATGACGCCCTCAAGGAAATCGGCGGAAACCCCTTTCCCTTCGCCCTCGTCTTCGTGATGCTCAGCGTCAGCGTGCTCCTCTACACCCTCAGCAAAACCTTTTTTGGAGGAAGCGCCCACGCGATGCAGGGAAAAGCAGCGACCACCTTTGTCGAAACGCCTCTCCGCGGATGGCGCGGGGCTCTCGCCGCCCTTCCCTTTGTCACCATTATTTTCTTCGCCCTGCTTCCGCATATTGGCGTCGTCCTCACCAGTTTCAGCGCCCCCGGTGGCTGGTACCGCTCGGTGCTTCCCGAAGTCTGGACCACAGCCAACTACACGGAGGCCCTTGGGCACTCCATGACCGTCGGCAGCATCCGCAACAGTCTTTTTTTCTCCCTGCTCGCGGTCACCGCCAATTTGTTTTTTGGCGTGGCCATCGCCTTTGTCGTCGTCCGTTCCACCATCAAACTGCGCGGTGTTCTCGACGGACTCGCAATGCTCCCGCTGGCCGTCCCCGGTCTCGTCATGGCCTCCGGATATCTCGCCCTCAGCGCCTGGATCAGCAACACCGAAACCGTTCGCGAAAACGCGGCCCTCCAGCACCTCTTCGACGTCAAAACCAATCCCACGCTTTTCCTGGTGCTTGCCTACAGCATTCGGCGTCTGCCCTACATGGTGCGCTCCGCCGTCGCCGGCCTTCAGCAAACCAGCGCCGGACTCGAAGAAGCCGCCGCCAACCTGGGTGCGGCCCCGCTGGTCAGCCTGCGACGCGTCACGCTCCCGCTCATCACCGCCAATTTGATTGCCGGGGCGCTGCTGGCCTTCGCCTTCAGCATGTTGGAAGTGTCCGACAGCCTCATGCTCGCGCAGCGCGAGGAGTTTTATCCCATCACCAAAACCATTTACGAACTGTTCCAGCTTCTGGGAACGGGCAAATACATCGCTGCCGCCCTCGGGGTCTGGGCCATGGTTTTCCTTGCCGTCACCCTCGTCGGCAGCAGCCTTCTGCTCGGCAAAAAGATGGGTGCCCTCTTCCGCGTGTGAGATCCCTACACGCAAGCCTCGGTTCGATTCCTTCGTTTACACGTTGGCGAATGTAAGGTTTCGAGTCCTGTATCGTATTGTGTATGTTGCCCCCATATCCATCCACAAGGAAACCCTGCCCATGAAGACTTTTTTTGCCATTCTTGCCACGACCTGCTTTGCGCTTACCCTTTCGGCGCAAACCCTTCACGGATTTAAAGTATCCAACATCGCCGGAGAAGAGTTGGATTTGTCGTCGTACAAAGGGAAAACCCTGCTCGTCGTCAATACGGCCTCGAAGTGCGGCCTCACGCGTCAGTATGCCGATTTGGTCGAACTGCAAAAGGCATATGCAGAGAAAGGCCTGGTCGTCGTGGCCTTCCCGGCCAACAATTTCATGAACCAGGAGCCGGGCAGCAACGCGGAGATTGCGACATTCTGCAGTGAAAAATTTGGTGTGGGTTTCCCGATCATGTCCAAGGTCTCCGTGAAAGGCGAGGACATCCATCCTCTCTTCGCGTTTCTGACCACGGCCGACAATCCCGATTTCAAGGGGGACATTGGGTGGAACTTTGAGAAATTCCTGATCGACGGCGAAGGCAAACTTGTCCGTCGCTTCAAATCCCGCGTCAACCCTAACGGCCCCGAAGTCCGCGAGGCTGTGGATGCGTTGGTGAACGCCAAAAAGTGAAGCTCCCTCACGTCGCGTTTGCATCGCAGTTCAGCAAGCATTCCAGCGAGCTGCGTGCAA
>CAZCFM010000171.1:0-6431 GCA_964497855.1 uncultured Verrucomicrobiota bacterium
AAGCTCGGAAAACCGCCGAAGCCCTCGATTACCCCCAACTCGATCCCCTCTGGGCGCGGCTCTTCCAAGATTTTGTCGCCCTTCCTCTTCAGACTTGATCCACGCACAAGTGCATGTAATATGCATGCGCAAATCGCAATCATGCATACAGGTGAAAAATGAGAACAACCCTTGACTTACCCGAACCCTTGCTCGCTGAAGCCATGGCTTTGACTCATCACAAGACGAAAACGGCTGTCATCGTGAGTGCGCTGGAGGCCTACGTTCGCCAGAGCAAAATGAATGAACTCCGAAAATTCAAAGGCACCCTCGACCTGGACATCGACCTGAACACCTCCAGAAAACGTGGATGAGCGTCTTGGTTGACAGTTCGGTATGGATCGCCTTTTTCCGGGGAGTCACCTCTCCATCCACCCGGCTGGACAGCCTTTTGGAGGAAGGCCGCGTGGTTGTCAATGAGCTCATTCTTTGCGAACTGATTCCTGCACTACATGTCCGCAACCAGTTTAAACTAATCCACCTGCTTAGGGCCATCCCCTGCATCCCCCTCTCTCCCCATTGGCTCCGCCTGGAAACCTACCAGACCTGCTGTCTGCAAAAAGGGTTTAATGGTATTGGAATCCCTGATCTTCTCATCGCCCAAAACGCAATCGATTCGGATATTCCCCTCTTCAGTTTGGATAAACATTTCAACTGGATCGCCGCTTGCACTCCCCTTAAAATATTGGATGTGCCCACGACATGGCAAATGCCCACACCCCGCTCCCTTGGATGGAAAAACCTCACGGACGAGCAACTAAAAGAGGCCGCACAAAACCCAAAGCAGAAAGAATGACCCCTCTCACCCGTCTTCACATCGCCCTGATCCGCCTGCGCAGCCGGTGGTCAGCCGCCCGCCGCTGGCGGGGAGCTTCGCGGCGCTCCGGCATTTCGCTCGATTATGGCATCGATGTCGTTCCGGGGAATGACGAATTCGTGGGCGGCGGACTCGTCAAATGCCAGGACCTCGTCTCGCGTTTCCCCTCCCAGCGCGCCGCCCCCACCCTGCTCTACCTCGTCAGTTCAGCCCTGCCCCACGACGCCGCCGAACAAATCCGCGCCTGCCAACGCGCCGGCGGGCTCTTCGTCCTCAATCAAAACGGCGTCGCCTACCCCGGCTGGCACGGACCCGGCTGGGAGCGCTCCAACCGCCCTCTCGCCCACGCCCACGCCCGCTCCGATTTCGTCATCTACCAAAGCGCCTTCTGCCAACACAACGCCCTGCGTTTTCTCGGTCCCGGCAAAGGCCCTGCAACGATCCTGCACAACCCCGTCGACACCCGCGTGTTCAGCCCCGCCGAAACGCCTCCCCCCGGCGGCCCCCTGCTCCTGCTCGCCGGCACCCACCAATTCCGCTACCGCGTCGAAACCGCCCTCCGCTGCCTCGCCGCCCTCCGCACACAGCTCCCCGGTGCCTCCCTCCTTCTCGCCGGACGCCACACTTGGACCGATCCCGCCGCCGCCCGAGCCTGGGTCGACGCCCTCTCCGCCGAACTCGGTATCACCGACCGCGTCGAACACCTCCCCACTTACACCCAGCGTGAGGCCCCCGCCCTTTTTCGCCGCGCCCACCTCCTGCTCCACACCAAATACAACGACCCCTGCCCCCGCCTCGTCGTCGAGGCCATGGCCTGCGGACTTCCCGTCGTCCACTCCGCTTCCGGCGGACTCCCCGAACTCATTCCCGCTGACGCCGGTGCCTCCGTGCCCGCCCCCGAAGACTACGAACACGACCACCCGCCCTCTCCCGAAGCCCTCGCCACCGCCACCGCTGACCTCTGGTCCCGCTACCCCTCCGCCCGCCTCGCCGCCCGCCGCCACGCCACCGACCACCTCGACACCCGCGCCTGGCTCGATGACCATGCCCGCATCTTCGCAGACCTGAAAACCTGATCCCCATGCCTGCCGTCACCATTCTCCTTCCCGTTTTCAACGCCGCCGCCACCCTCGGACCCACCCTCGCGTCCCTCTTCGCCCAGACCTTCCGCGACTTCGAACTCCTCGTCATCGACGACGGCTCCAGCGACGCCACCACCGCCATCCTCTCCTCTGTCAACGACTCCCGCCTGCGCGTCCTCCGCAACCCCGCGCGCCTCCGCCTCGCCGGCGCCCTCAACCGGGGCATCGACGAAGCCCACGCCCCGCTCATCGCCCGCATGGACGCCGACGATATCGCCCACCCCACCCGCCTCGCCCGCCAGGTCGCCTTCCTCGAACAACACCCCGAAATTTTAATCTGTGGCACCTGGACCCGGCACTTCGGCGACCGACGCAAGGCCCGCGAAACCTATCCCCGATCCTGGGAGTCCATCCGCGCCTTCTCCCTCTTCAACTGCCCCTTCGCCCACCCCAGCGTCGTTTTCCGCACCCAATCTTTCCGCCAGGAACAGCTCCGCTACGATGGGGACTACTACCCCACCGAGGACTACGAACTCTGGTCCCGCATCGTCCACACCCACCCCTGCGCCAACCTGCCCAAGGTCCTGCTCGACTACCGCGTCCACGCCCACAGCATGACCGGCTCCGACTGGAGCAACATGGACGAACAAGCCTGCCGCGTCATCCAGAATCAATTCCGCAGCCTCGGTGTCCCCTGTGACGATGCACAATCCCGCCTCCACCGCGACATCGGCATGGCCCGCGTCCGCGCCGACGACGTCTCCACCGCCCACGACTGGCTTGCCTCCCTCCTCGCGCACAACGATGCACATCCCTTCTGCCCACCCCAGGCCCTGCACGCCGAAATCCTCGAACGCTGGTTCCACGTCTGCATGAACCTCCGCGGCCCCCACCCCGACCGCGCCCGTCTCTACAACAGCCCCGCCCTCTGGCGCAACACCTCCCCGCCCCTCCACCGCCAAGCCCTCCTCACCCTCTCCACCCTCCGCCACAAACGGAAGTAGATCAGGGAACATTTTTCAGATCACCCCAGCAGCAGGTCGAGGAGTTCTGTGCTGGGCCGGAGTTCTGACACGACGTGGTCGGCACCGGCTTCGACAAGGACCTCCGCAGTGTAGGCCCCACTGGCGACGCCGAGGCAGCGGGCGCCGATGGTTTTGGCCGCAGCCACGTCGCGCGGGGTGTCGCCGATGACCCATCCGTCGGCGAGGTCGCAGGGCTCGGGCAGATGCAGGCACAGTTGTTCACGGGCACGCTGGGCGAGAACGTTCCGATCCGGATCCTCGTCGCCAAAACCTCCGTGCGAAAAGGGCAGATCGAGTCCGGCGTGGCGCAGTTTGTGGAACGCACAGTCGCGGGCATTGCCGGTGATCAGGCCGAGGACCACGTCGGGGTGATCGTGGAGCACGCGCAAAAGCTCCCCTGCGCCGGGAACGAGTTCGGGCTTTTCCAACTGGAGCCCGGCATCGAGATGTGCCGCCATGCGCGCAAAGAATCCGGCCTGCTGCGCGAGGGCGCGGGTGGAGGTTCCTTCGTGGCGATGGGCAAGGTCAAGCAGCACGCGCAGGTCGGTGTTGCCCGCGAAAACGACTTCCTCCAGCCGGGCCTCCCATCCGAAGGTTTCGTAGAGCGCATTCCGGAAGGCCGCGTGCCCGGCGCGGGTGTGCAGCAGGGTTCCGTCGATGTCGAACCAGATGGGAATGAGTCGTTTCATGGTGGTGGAGAGGAGGGCTGGCGGAAGAGAATCAAATTGCGCTGCGCCAGGGTGCGGGTGTAGGCAATCCAGAGGGCGGCGGATTCAAAAAAACGCAGACGGTTTTTTCCGGCAAAGGTCTCCACCAGTTCCGCCAGACTGCGCTGTCCATCCACACTGCGCCAAACCTCAGCACCCAGTGGATCCAGTTCAAAGCGAAAGGGCCTCGCTCCCGCCGTCCATTCCAGACGCATTCCGCGTTCGTCTTCACGCAGCACCTGACACTCGGCGCTTTTCCACGGGATCAGCGACAGGATGGACTCCAGGGCCGGACCCGGCTCGGGCAGAGACGAAACGGGCTCTTTCATGACGCGGTCTCCACTGTTTCGTGACCCAATTCCTCGCAGGTGCAGAGACGGGACCCTTCGTCTTCCGTCCATATTCGGGCCCGGCCCCGCGCGCGACGGAACAGCAGGCGGGCCAGTGGATTCAGCCCTGGCGCGGAGGTTTCGATCACATCGGCCCCATCTTCCGTCGTCATCTTTTCCAGCCGCAATCCTTCGGCCTGCAACAGACGCCGCAGGAATTCCCGGCGGGTCTGCCCCCGCAACACCGCATCGGGAAGGCCCCAGCGGCGCCACACGCGCCGACTGCGCTCCGGCGCTTCGAGCACCAGCATGACGTTGGCCGGATGCACCGCCACCTTCACCGGAACAAAACGTTCCGGGTAGGACGCAACAATGCCGTGCAGAGTCATCTGTCTCTCTCCACCGCTCCAAAGTCGGGTGGAGGCAAGAATCGACGCCCGCTCTTCCGGTGACGCGCCCTCAAAGGTCCAGGTCAGATGAAGACCAAGGTCCGGCACTCCACGCTCAAAACGCTGGCCCTGATCGCCAGGAAGAAGCTGCCATTCGAGAGGAGCCGAAACCGTGCGCGCCGCTTTCCATGCAAAACGGGCCTGCCATCCGGCCCGGGTGGCAAAGGCGAGTTCGCCAATGCGGGGATCGAGCCCGTAGCGGAGAAGCTCCCAGTCGTCCGGGATCTCACAGCGGAAAAAATGCCAGGCAAACGCAGTCACGCCCTCCCCTTGCGCACCCAGGCCTGCTCCGCCGTGGGGTTCAGTCTGAGGACGACAATCATACATTACCCTTAGGTGCGGTTGACGACGCGATGGATCACCAGCATCACAATGCCAGCAATGCCCGTGAGAAGTGCCGTGACGCGGTTGAAGCGGTAAAACTCGTAGTCCAGGGCCAGAGACCAGAAATTGGCCGGCACCTCCGGATATTTTTCGATTTTAGATGCGGGTGGAAACCAGCCGTCCCGGAAACACCAAGCGGAAAGAATCAGGAGGCCAATGGCCCAATACAAGGGCTCTTTGTTGCGTTCGACGTTGAAGTTGCGGGCCATAGGAGAGGTTAGAGGGTAGAGGTTAGAGGTCAGAGGGGAGAGAAGAAGTGACGAGTGACGAGTGACGAGTGACGAGTAAACGTATTACGCTTTTTGGCGAGTTGAAACCCATTCTTGAAAAAAAGTTCGGGTTTTTTCGATGCTGTGATGGACGTTGAAGTGGGTGTCGATGCGTTCACGGGCGCGTTGGCCCATCACCGCCGCGCGGGCGGGGTCCCGCCAAAGCCGCGTGATCCGCTCGGCGATCGCTTGTGGATCGTTCGGCGGAATCACAAAACCACTGACGGAGTCCTCGACGAGTTCGGCGCTGCCCCCGGTGTCGGTCACTATCGGCGGAACCGCGTAGGCCATGGATTCGATGACGGACTTGGGAAGGCCTTCGCGCTTGAGCGCGGGAAGCACGCTGCAGGAACAGGCGGCGGTCAATGCGGGGGCATCGTTGCGGAAACCGAGCCGGTGAATGCGTCCGGCGGCGGGACTGCCGCGAATCTGTTTGTCGAGGTTCGGCTCGTCCATCCCCTTCCCCACCAGCAACAGATGAATATTGGCGTCCGGGGGCAACAAACGCATCGCCTCCACCAACACGGGCACTCCTTTGCGCGGACGATTGTTCGCCGTGCAAATGACGGTGAAGGCGTCAGGGGGAAGACCCAGAAACGAAAGGTCGGCGGGTGTTTCGTTGTACCAGGCCAGATCGTGGCCTTTGTAAATCGTCACCACCCGCTGTGGCCGCCGGGTGTGACGGCGGAGATCGTCGCGCACGGCGTTGGCGACACAGGAGACGGCGTCGATGCGCGGATGAAGAATCGTGAGGTAGGCACTCGGATCGTACCAATAAATATTGCCCGTCTGCCCGCGGTAGGCCACCAGCACGGGCGGTAGACCGATCGCGGCGAACGCGGCGTTGCAGATGGCTTTGTTGTTGAAGAGGTACACAACATCGAAGCCGCCCTCCCGCAGAGTGCGGCGCAAAAACGAGATGTCCTTCCAACCCAAACGACGGCGCGGCTCCCAGTCCAGCAGCGTCAGCCCCGCCGCGTGGAAACGATCCCAATAGACATTCGAACGCCGGGTCATCAGCGTCACATCGTCGCCCGCCCGTTGCAGGCCGATAAAAATTTCCGCCTCGGGACGGATGCTGTTAAGCGCTTCGCCCGAAGACGTGAGGATGAGAATTTTCATGCGCTTTCGCTACCCAGCCCACCCCGCCCTGTCAATCCAACACAACGGTGGCAGCGTATCATCCGTTTCGCTGCGCCAGAGGCCCCAGCGGATGCCGCCAGCGCAAACCGGGGAAACGCGCGAAATCGCTGTCACATGTGATCCATTCACAAGCGGGAAGGATCATCTCCGATACACCTCTTCATCCTCAGCGGCCAACAGGTCTCCG
>CAZCFM010000172.1:0-2034 GCA_964497855.1 uncultured Verrucomicrobiota bacterium
ACAAACACCATATGCTGAAGCGACATTCCCGCTTCGGTGACGGTGCCAAGGATCAGCGCAAACACGATCCAGCCAGCGACATCGTTAATGGTGAGGGCCGACATGATGAGCAGGCCCAAATCGGTGCGGTAGATTTTCAAGTCCTGGAGCACACGCGCGGTCACCGGCAGCGCGCTGATGGTCATGATCACGGCAATAAACAGCGAAAAAAGCATCCGATTGCCCGCGCCGCCCATGTAGGATTCGGGCAGGAACCACGTGGGCACGAAAGCGATGATCATGGGAAGGATCAAATCCGTCATGGAGATGGTGAGAGCTTGTTTGCGCTGACGCCAGGCGGTGGCGAAGTTGGTTTCGAGCCCCGCCTTGAGCAGGAAGAACAGGATTCCGAGCCACGCGACGGTACCGAGCATTTTTTGCTGGGCGGGGTCGACGGGGAAGAGGGCCCTTTGCAGTCCGGGGGCGAGACGTCCGAACACGGTGGGTCCCAGGAGCACGCCCACGAGAATTTCAGCACCAATGGTGGGCTGTCCCCAGCGGCGGAACACTTCGCCCAATGCCCGGGCCAGGCCCAGGAGAATGGCCACTTGCAGGAGGAAAATCAGAATGTGGTCTTCGGTGAGGAGGTGCATGACGGTTTTGTACGGTCTCCATATGCCGAAATCAAGTGACCGACATCGATTATTGCAAATCTCCGATTTTGGGACACAATCCGACCATGGACCCCATCTCCGACAACATCCTGATTTTCACGGTTCTTTCGATGGTGATTCTGCTGGCGCCGCTACTGGCGGGTCGCCTGCGGATTCCGGACATTGTTTTGTTGATGCTGGCGGGGGCGTTGCTGGGGGAAAACGGGCTGGGCCTTCTTCAACGCAGCAGCGCCATCACCCTTTTTGGCCAGGTGGGGCTGGTGTACATCATGTTTCTCTCCGGCCTGGAAATTGACCTGTATGAATTTTCCCGCACGCGACGAAAAAGCATCACCTTCGGGTTCATCACGTTTCTGGTCCCGCAGGTTGTGGGCACCTTCGCCGTCATGTACACGCTTGAGCTGTCGTGGATTCCTTCCCTGTTGATCGGGAGCATGTTCGCCTCCCACACGTTGCTGACGTACCCGGCGGCCAGTCGTCTCGGCATTCACCGTTCCGAAGCGGTCACCATCACCGTGGGCGGAACGATCATCACCAACGTGCTTTCCCTCCTGGTGTTGGCGGTTGTGCTGGAATCTGCCCGGGGAAGCGACATGAGTCCCGGCTTCTGGCTGGGGCTAGTCGGTGGACTGTTTGCTCTGTTTGCGTGGATATGGTGGGGGCTGCCACGTTTGGCGAAGTGGTTTTTTCAGAACTTCACGGAGTCCGGCGGCTCACAGTTTATGTTTGTGCTGGGGGTGACCTGCGCCTGTGCCTACGTGTCCAATTTTGCGCGCATGGAGCCGATTATCGGAGCTTTTCTTGCGGGCGCGGCCTTCAACCGGCTGATTCCCGAACACAGTCCGCTGATGAACCGTCTGGTCTTCGCGGGAAACACCTTGTTTATTCCCTTCTTTCTGATCTCGGTCGGCATGTTGGTCGACCCCGCGGCATTGCTGGGCGATGTGCGGACCTGGAAATTCATCGGCATGATGGCGGGCACAGTCGTGCTCACGAAATTCATTGCCGCGTGGATGGGGGGCGTGTTGTTCCATTACCGTCGAGAGGAGTGGATGGTGATGTTCGGTCTGAGTGTTGTCCAGGCGGCGGCCACTCTGGCGGCGGCGCTGGTGGGCTACAAAGCCGGAATTCTGGACGAGGCGGCCCTGAACGGCGCCATCGCCATGATTCTGGTTTCCGTGATCCTCGGGGCCTGGACGGTCGAGAAATACGGACGCGTGATGGCCCGCCGTTCGCTCGCGGGGAACGCCGTCCCCGGGCGCGAACAGCGCATTTTGCTCTCCGTGGCCAATCCAAGTTCCGCCTCCAGACTGATGGATTTTGGGCTTCTACTGCGGGACAACCAGCGCCCCGGCGCGCTCTATCCGCTGGCCATTGTCCG
>CAZCFM010000172.1:2134-6364 GCA_964497855.1 uncultured Verrucomicrobiota bacterium
CTCTCCGGCGAGGCCGCTCCGCGCCTTCGGGCCGTGATCGAGAAAACCGGCCCCGGATGCGTCACGCAGATGTTTGTGGATGACAACTGGAGCCTGGCCCGAACGCGGATGTTCGCCGATGTGCAGGCCAGCGGCATGATTTTCCTCCCGCAGGAACGCCGCAATTCCGTTCTGTGGACACCGTCTCTGGACCGCCTTCCCGACATCATCGCGGAACGTTTTCCGCAGGTCAATTTTGTGGTCGCGTATCCAGCTCTTCCGGAGGACGGAAACGAGGGGGCGGTCGCGTTCCTTCCCTCGGAAGACGCCAGCCGCCCCGAAATTCACGCCGTGGACTTTCCGCCGGACATCGAAGGCCCCGCCGCGATTCTCCACCTCGTGCGCCGCGGACTTGGCGAAGAGGAGGGGATGAGCGGGGACGCCTGCGGGCAGTTGATGATTTCCGCCCGTCACCATCCGGTGGAAGTGACTCCAGGTATTTTTCTAATCCACGCGCATTGTGGGACACGCGGGCAGCCTGTTCTGTTGGTGGGCATGGGACGGCCCCGGCATCCGTTTTTCGAATTCAAAACGCCGCCCCGCGCGGTGCTGGCGCTGATTTCACCACGCGGACAGAGTCCGGAGGCGCATCTGCAGGCCCTGGCCGCAGTTGCGAAACAGTTGCGCGATCCCGGGCGTGCCACCGCCGCCCGGAGCGCCGTCGATGCGGCAGCTCTGGCACAGGTTCTAAGTGGATCCTGACGCCTTAGTTCACCGCCAACACGGCGATCAACTGACCCGAAATGACGGGGTTGCCCACCTTCACGCTGATTTCGCGGATCACGCCGTCCTGCGGGACTTTGACCGCCATTTCCATTTTCATGGATTCGAGCACCATCAGCGTGTCGCCGGCGGAAACCTTCTGGCCCACCCTGGCTTTGACCTGATAGACGACGCCATCGGCCTGGGAGAGAAGTTTGACTTCCTGCTGCCCCGATGTGGCCGGCGGAAGCGGGTTGGCCTTGTTGGCCTCCACCGTGAAAGTCTTTCCGCAAACGAAGGCAGTGCCGCCGTCGATGTCCACGTGGTAGGTCTTGCCGGAAACGGTGACCGTGTAGCTGCCCGTGGGGCTGGGGGCGGGTCGGGCCGCCGGAGCGGGAGCCGGGGCCGCTGCGGGAGCCGGTGCCGGAGTCGCGGGGGTGGGCGCATTTTTGCGCACGGACGTTTTCGCTTCGCCTTTGAGGAACGAAATGCCCTTGGCGCCGCAACTGGCCACGATGAAAATGTTTTCGTCCGTGGTGGGCAGCTGATGTTTTTCAAGCTCTGCTTTCACGGGCTTGATGCCCAGTTTGGGGTCCGCATTCAGGCGCAGAATCGGGTTCTCGGAGGTCGGCGGCAGCTTGAGCTGTTCGGAGGCGAGTTTGACGACTTCCGGATCGGGCGGAACGGGTGTTTTGCCGAAGTAGCCCAGGACCATGCGTCCGAAGGGCTCGGCGATTTGTTTCCAGGGGCCCTGCATGACGTTGGAGAACGCCTGCTGGAAATAGAACTGCGATACGGGGGTCACGGAGGTGCCGAAGCCGCCCTTGCAGACCACTTCGCCCATGGCGCGGAGGATTTCGGGGTAGCGGTTCATGATGCCGTTGTCGCGCAGCATCTGGGTGTTGGCGGTGAGAGCGCCGCCGGGCATCGGGCACCAGGGAATCATGGGCTCCACGGTGAGGGCTTCCGGGGGCAGGAAGTAGTCCTTCATGCAGTCCTTGAACACGTCGGTCGCCACACGGATTTTCTCGACGTCGATGTCGAGCGCGAAGTCGGTGTGCCGCAGTGCGTGCCACATCGTCAGCACGTCCGGCTGACAGGTTCCGCCGGAGCAGGGTGCGAGGGAGAGGTCGATCGCGTCGGCGCCGGCCTCGAGGGCGGCCTGGTTGCAGATCACGCCGATTCCCGCCGTGTCGTGGGTGTGGAAATGGATGTAGGTGCCCTCGGGCAAGAGTTTGCGGGCGCGGCGAATGGTTTCGTGGACGAAGGCGGGCGTGGTGGTGCCGCTGGCGTCTTTAAAACAAACGGAATCGTAGGGGAGGCCCGCGTCGAGAATGTCGCGCAAGGAACGTTCGTAGAAGTCCGGGTCGTGGGCGCCCGTGCAGCCGGGGGGGAGCGACATCAGGGTCACGCAGACCTGGTGTTTGAGGCCGTGCGCGTGGATGGAACGGGCGGAGTCGATCAGGTTGTGCGCGTCGTTGAGCGCGTCGAAGTTGCGAATCACGTCAATGCCGTGTTTCTTGAACATTTTGGCGTGCAAATCGATGATGTCGGAGGGCTGGGACTCGAGGGCGACGACGTTGACGCCGCGGGCGAGGGTTTGCAGGACCGCGTCCGGACCGGCGGCGGCGCGGAACTGGTCCATCATGTCAAACGCGTCTTCATTGCAGTAGAAATAGAGCGACTGGAAACGGGCGCCACCGCCGGCTTCGAAGTAGCGGATGCCCGCGTCGCGCGCGGCCTCAACGGCGGGGATAAAGTCTTTGGTGTACACGCGGGCACCGTATGCGGATTGGAATCCGTCGCGGAACGCGGTCAGCATAAAATCAGCTTTTTTCATGGGGGAGCCTGTTTAAGAGTTGTTTTCGTGAAGGTGACGGGCCGCCGCCACGGCGGCCGCAAGAAGCTCATCGTCATCTGCTGCCGGGGGCAGCGAAGAGGAGGGAAGGGTAATCCGTTTTGCCAGAAAGGTCATGAGTGCAAAACTGACCAAAACCCCGAGCAAAAAAATGCCCAGTTTTCCAAACGTTGCGAGGTGGAGAACGGAAGAAAAATCTTTAATAAACCATGTCGGATGCATAATGAAACAAATAACTGAAACGACGCATGGGGTCAACCGCATTCGATAAAAAATTAACGAATAAATTCCCCCCCCCTTGTTTTGTGCCGTCTGGAACCCCTGATCCGAAAGAAAAACCTATGAAATTCAGCGCGTTGGTCGTCACCGAGTCCCCGCCGGGTGTGTTTGAATCCGCCCTGGTCGAGCGGGAGTTGTCGTCGTTGCCGACGCATGACACCCTGATCCGCGTGCACTGGTCGTCGCTGAACTACAAGGATGCGTTGAGTTATTCCGGCAACAAGGGGATTACGCGTCAGTATCCGCACACGCCCGGGGTGGATGCGGCGGGGGAGATCGTGGAATCGCCCGTGTTTGCGAAGGGAACGGAAGTGATCGTCGTGGGCTTTGATCTGGGGATGAACACCTCCGGTGGGTTGTCGCAGGTCATCCGTGTGCCGTCGGCCTGGGTGATTCCGAGGCCGCCGGCTTTGAGCCTTCGGGACTGCATGGTGCTGGGCACCGCTGGATTCACCGCCGCGCAGTGTCTGTACCGCATGAGGCAGTTTGGCCTGACCCCGGACAAGGGAGACGTTTTGGTGACGGGTGCGACGGGCGGTGTGGGCTCTGTGGCGGTTGCGCTGCTCGCGGCGGCCGGTTTCCGCGTGGTGGCCGCCAGTCGGAATCCGGAGAATGCGCAGTGGCTGGAGGAGATCGGCGCAGCGGAGCGAATCGCCGCGGCGACATTGCTGGAAGACAGCGGGAAGCCCCTCCTGAAGGGACGCTGGGCCGGCGCCGTGGAAACGATTGGCGGTAAAACGCTGGAGGTTCTCACACGCTCCATGCAGCACCGTGGCATCATCACCTTCTGCGGCATGATCACTGGCAGCGAGCTGCACACCAACGTTTTTCCTTTTATCCTGCGAGGCCTCAGCCTCGTCGGCATCGACAGCGCGGAATGTCCGATCGAGATGAAACGCGAGATCTGGGGCCTTCTCGCTGGCGAGTGGCGGCTGAGGTGTTTCGACAAACTGGCCCGCGAAATCCCGCTTTCGGAGGCCGCCGACGCACTGCGCCGGATGCGCGAAGGCGTCACCCGCGGGCGCACGGTGGTTCGGATACCGGCGAGTTGAACCCGTCAGGGCGACCCGATCAGCATCGATACGTCCACTTCATTTGGCGGGAATAACTCCGCCTTCGTTGGCCCAGGTTTCCACGGCTTCCTGATAGTCCCCCTTGCTGCCTTTAGGCTCGAGGGACCAGTATCCGGCACGTTTGTAGTGGTTGTGCAATCCGCTTTCGTAGTCGCGGGTGAGAAGGGATTCTTCCGTGTAGGCGGGTGAGTTGCGGATCGCATCTTTGCTGAGATCCACATACACGGTGGATTGTTCCCAGCTGACCCGCTCGATCCATTGGGGTGCGATCAGGACTTT
>CAZCFM010000173.1:0-6334 GCA_964497855.1 uncultured Verrucomicrobiota bacterium
TTGACTCCCATGGCAGACAAACCCAACCACATCTACGACGAAAGCAAGATCAAGACCCTGTCTTCGATCGAGCACATCCGCGCCCGCACCGGCATGTACATCGGACGCACCGGCTCCGGCTCGCACTACGACGACGGCATCTACATCCTCCTCAAGGAGGTCATCGACAACGGCATCGACGAACACATCATGGGCTACGGCTCGCGCATCGACATCAAGCTCGACGGCGGCGACATCACCGTGCGCGACTACGGACGCGGCATTCCCCACGGCAAGGTCATCGAGTGCGTCTCGCGCATCAACACCGGCGCCAAATACAACGACGATGTCTTCCAGTTCTCCGTCGGCCTCAACGGCGTCGGCACCAAGGCCGTCAACGCCCTCTCCGCCAGCTTCACGGTCTGCAGCTACCGGGAAAACAAGTTCTTCGAAGCCGATTTCGAACAGGGCGCGCTCACCGCCCAGGACGCGGGCTCCACCGAGGAAAAAAACGGCACGCTGGTCTGTTTCACGCCCGATGAGACGATTTTCAAGGGCTTCCGCTACCGCGAGGAGTACATTCTCCGCCGCCTGAAATTCTACGCCTACCTCAATCCCGGCCTCGCGCTGGTGTTCAACGGCCAGAAGGTCGAATCCAAAAACGGCCTGCTCGATCTCATCCAGGACGAATCGAACAGCGAGTCGGTCTACACCCCGCTGCACTACCGCGACAAGACGCTGGAAATCGCCCTCACCCACGCCCAGCTCTACGGCGAGGAAACCTGGTCCTTTGTGAATGGCCAGTTCACCTCCGACGGCGGCACGCACCTCAGCGCCTTCCGCGAAGGGGTGCTCAAAGCCTTCAACGAGTTCTCGAAGAAGAAATACGAGGGCGACGACGTGCGCGAAGGCATGATCGGCGCCATCGCCATCCGCCTCAAGGAGCCGCTGTTCGAATCGCAGACCAAGAACAAACTCGGCAACGGCGAAATCCGCTCCGATCTGGTGAACAAAGTCCGCGACATCCTCGTGGACCTGCTGCACAAAAATCCGAAGGTCGCCGAGCGCGCGCTGCTCAAGATCGAGGAGACGCAGAAACTCCGCCGCGAGATCAACAACGTCCGCAAACTCGCCCGCGAAAAATCGAAGGCCATTTCCATCCGCATTCCGCAGCTCAAAGACTGCCGCGTGCACTGGGACGCCGCCAAGGGCAAAGGCGACGAGTCGGTGATTTTCCTCACCGAGGGACAGTCCGCCGCCGGGTCGATGGTCTCCTCGCGCGACCCCAACACGCAGGCGATTTTCGTGCTCAAGGGGAAGCCCCTCAACGTGGCCGAACTCAACCGCGACGCGATCTACAAAAACGAGGAGCTCTACAACCTCATGCAGGCCCTGCGCATCGAGGAAAGCGTCGACACCCTCCGCTACAACAAGGTCATTCTCGCCACCGACGCCGACGTGGACGGCATGCACATCCGCAACCTGCTCATCACCTATTTTCTGCGTTTCTTCCAGCCGCTGGTGAGCGACGGACATCTCTTCATCCTCGAAACGCCGCTCTTCCGCGTGCGCAACAAAAAGGAAACCCGCTACTGTTACAGCGAAGAGGAGCGCCAGAAAGCGCTCAAGGAGGTTTCCAATCCCGAGATCACCCGCTTCAAAGGCCTCGGGGAGATTTCGCCCAAGGAATTCAAGGCCTTCATCGACGAGGGCATCCGCCTCACGCAGGTCGGGATTGACGATCCCCACGATGTCCCCCACATTCTGAAATTCTACATGGGCAAAAACACCCCGCAGCGCCGCGAGTACATTCTGAACCACCTCGTGGTCGAGGAGGACACGGTATGATCCACACGGATGACGAAGACTTGTTCCCCGACGACGCGGCCGGGGAGGAGACGGCTGAAGAGAGTTCCGAAGCCGCAGCCGAAGTGGCCGTGGTCGAAGTGGAAAAACCCCCGCGCGTGCGCGGCGAAAACGAGCCCATTCTCCGCGACCTGGTGGACGTCAACTTTCTCGAATACGCCTCCTACGTGATCCGCGACCGCGCGATTCCGAGTCTGGAGGACGGCCTCAAGCCCGTGCAGCGCCGCATTCTCTGGTCGCTGCACAAAAACGACGACGGCAAGTTCATCAAGGTCGCCAACATCGTCGGCTACACGATGCAGTTCCACCCGCACGGCGACGCCTCCATCGCCGACGCGCTGGTGACGCTGGCCAACAAGCGCTACCTCATCGAGGGTCAGGGAAACTACGGCAACATCCACACCGGCGACCCCGCCGCCGCCTCGCGTTACATCGAGTGCCGCCTCACCGCCCTCGCCCGCGAGCAGATGTTCAACAAACATCTAACCCGCTTCATTCCCAGCTACGACGGACGCAACGACGAGCCGGTGCTGCTGCCCGCGAAAATCCCGCTGCTGCTCATGCTCGGTGCCGAAGGCATCGCCGTCGGCCTCGCCACCCGCATTCTGCCGCACAACTTCGGCGAACTGCTCAAGGCGCAGATCGCCATTCTCCGCAAACGCTCCTTCGAACTGTTCCCGGACTTCCAGACGGGCGGCATCATGGACGCCACCGAGTACGACGAGGGCCGCGGACGCGTGAAAGTCCGCGCCGTCATCGAGGTCAAGGACAAAGCCACCCTCGTGATCCGCGAGCTGCCCTTCAACACCACGACCGAGACCCTGATCAAGAGCATCGAGGACGCGATCCGCAAAAAGAAGATCAAGATCCGCTCCATCCACGACTACACGGCGGAAAACGTGGAGCTGCACCTGAATCTTCCCGCCGGACAGGACGCGCAGGAGACCATCGACAAGCTCTACGCCTTCACCGAGTGCCAGATTTCCGTCAACAGCGCCATCCTCTGCATCGAGGGCAACCGCCCGGTGGAAATGACCGTGCCCGAGGTGCTGAAAAAACTCACCGCGCGCCTGTTGGTGATTCTGGAGCAGGAACTCGAGTGGGAAAAAGCGCGGCTGCTCGACGAATTCCACAACAAGACCCTGGTGCAGATTTTCATTGAGAACCGCATCTACAAAGACATCGAGGAATGCAAAACCTACGAGTTGGTGCAGAAGGCCGTGCTCGACGGCGTCAACCGCTTCCGCAAACTCCTGCGCCGCGATGTGACGATCGAGGATGTGGAAATGCTGCTCGGCGTCCGCATCAAACGCATCAGCCGTTTCGACATGGACAAGAACCGCAAGGACATCGAGGACATTCTCATCGCCCTCGACGCGATTGAGAAGAACCTCAAACGCATGGTCGACTACGCGGTGGATTATCTCAAGGCGCTGCACAAAAAATACGCGGGCGACTATCCGCGCCTCACGCAAATCACCGAAAACGGTTTCCAGAAAATCGAAGTGCGCAAACTCACCGCCTCCGAACTCAAGCTCCGCTACGACAGGGCCAACGGTTACCTCGGCCACGGCATGAAGGAGGGCGACGACATCCTGGAGTGCAGCTCCCTCGACAAGATCATGGTCGTGTGGAACGACGGACGCTTCATGATGATGCCGCCGCCGGAGAAACTGTTCGTCGACAAGACGGTGCTCTACGTCGGCATCTTCGACCGCGACCGCGAGTTTCTCTGCGTGTACAGCAATGGACCGACGACCTTCCTGAAACGTTTCAGTTTTGGCGGCGCGATTCAGAACAAGGAATACACGCTCTGTCCCGACGGCAAAAACAAAGTGCTGCTGCTGGAAGAGGGAGCGCCGGAACTGATCTACATCAAGTTTGTGCCCGTGAAAGGCCAGCGCGTCCACCAGCAGCTCCTCAAGGTTGCCGACTATGGCGTCAAGAGCGCCAAGTCCAAAGGCTATCAAATCACGATGAAAAAAATCCTCAACCTTGGCAGCAAAAAACCGCGCAACTGGGACGACGACAGCAACACCGCCCCCGGTGCCGCACTGGATTTCTGAGAATCCTCAGGAGAAACCCCATGACCGAATACCTCGATGTGCTGGATGGCCGCTTGGCCCGTCTCGATTCCCCGGCGGGGGCACCGCTGATCCGGCTGGTCGCCCCCACACCCGAGCAGGTGCAACGCATCGCGGAACTCTGCGGGGCTCCCGCCGATTTCCTGCTCGCCGCCTGCGACCGCGACGAACGCCCCCGCATGGAGAGTGAAGACGGCACCCACCTCATCGTTCTGCGCATCCCCTTCGAAGAGCCCGGGGCCGATGTTCCGGTGATCACGGTTGCCTTCGGCCTGATCTTCACGCCCACGCACGTGGTCAGCGTCTGCTCTGTACCCTCGACCCTCTGGGAATCGCTGCAATACGGACGCGCCCGGATCCCCAAGACCACCGACCGCATGGCGTTTCTCGGGGCATTGCTCATGGCCATTTCCCGCATGTACCTGACCCATCTCCAGAACATCCGCGTCGAAGCCGACACCGTCGAACGCCAGATCCACCACTCCATGCGCAATGAGATGCTGATCCGGATGCTCAACCTGGAAAAGTGCCTGGTGTATTTCACCACGTCGCTGCGCGGACACGAAAACCTATGGATGCGCATCAAACGCATCAAATCGCTTCCCCTGACGGAAGAAGAGGAAGACCAGCTGGAAGACATCCGCATTGAGTTCAAGCAGGCGCTCGACCTCGCCGAAATTCACAGCAACATTCTGACGGGCATGATGGACGCCTTCGCCTCCGTCATCTCCAACAACCTGAACGTGGTGATGAAATTCCTCACCGCCTCCACCATCATTCTCATGCTGCCCAATCTCGTGGCCAGCATCTACGGCATGAACATCCGCCTGCCCTTCCAGGACGATCCCCACGCCTTTTTCATCACCATGGGGGCCTCCATCGTCATCGCCCTCGCCGGCACGGCCCTTTTTCTCTTCAAAAAGTTTTTTTAAGTGTCGCCGGGGTCGCGTTGACAGTCCCGCAGCGACCCTGTATGCATGACCCCATGAAAGCCACTCTCACATCCGCCCGCCGTCTCATGGCGCTTGCACTGATTCTCACGCTGGCCAACGCCGCCGGGGCTCTGGTTCCCCACACGCTGCCGCAGGATTTCCTGCTGTATCTTTCGGTGATCAACCTGCTCGGCGGCATCGCCCTCGCCCTGGAGGCCCTCTTTCTGGAACGCAGCCGTCCCGAGACCCCGGTGCCCGCCGTCCTCCCCTCGCCCGCCGCCAAGCCCATCCTGCGGCGCGAAGAGCGCACCCGGCAGGAACTGGCCGCCTTTCTCGGACTGCTTCAGGAAAAAGGACGCCTGGTTGATTTTGTGATGGAAGACATCACCGCGCATTCCGACGCCCGCGTCGGTCAGGTGGCCCGCGTCGTCCATCAGGGCTGTCGCGAAGTCCTGCACAAACATTTCGACCTCGTCCCCGCCACGGCTGCGGAAGGCAGCACGCTGGATATCAGCACCTGCAGGCCCGGAGACATTCGCTTGGTGGGAACCGTGGGTGCGGGTGCGGCGAAAACAGGTGTGGTGCTGCATCCGGGCTGGAACAGCCGCAAAATCGAACTGCCGGAAATCAGCCCTGAAGTGCCCGAGACCTCCCAGCTCTACCGCGTCGCCCCCGCTGAGATCGAAGTCAAAAGCTGAGGTCCTACCAGACCTGAATTTCGGCATTTGCTTCCGACCTCCGTCTGCGCTATGGATCAAAACCGGATGACAGATCCAGCGACACAAACCTTTTATGAGCAAAACGCGGAAATCCTGCTCCGCGAAGCCCGCCAACTGCTCCACGAGCCTTTTCCGCTCATCGAACGGGCTTTCCCCGCCGGATGTTCGGTGCTGGATGTCGGTTGCGGCGTGGGGACAGATGTCCTGCGCCTGCTTCGCGCGGGCTACGATGCGCAGGGCGCGGAACCGGTACGCGGACTCGTGGACGCGGGCCTGCGACTGGCGGTGGAACTTGGGCTGGACGCCAGCGCCCGCCTGCACGTGTCCGCATTGCCGGAACTGCCGGGCATTGCGGATGCCGCATTCGACGCACTGCACTGCGCGGCGGTGTTGATGCACCTCCCGCCCGAGATGCTTTTTGATGCGGTCTACGGACTGCGCCGCGTCCTGAAACCCGGCGGAATCCTGTTGGTTTCTATTCCCGCCCAGCGCGCAGACGTCGACCCATCCACCCGCCGCGATCCGCGCGGCCGACTTTTCACCGAGCTGCGTCCGGCTGAGTTGTGCCTTCTTCTGGAGCGGGCCGGGTTTGAGGGCCTCTGGCAGGAAACCACGCCGGACCGGCTGCGGCGGAAAGGCATCACCTGGACCAGTCTCTGCCTTCGTCTCCCCCGCGAAGGCGCGGAACGCCCGCTGCACAAGGTCGAAGGCATTCTCAACCGAGATAAAAAAGACGCAACCTACAAGCTGGCCC
>CAZCFM010000174.1:0-6290 GCA_964497855.1 uncultured Verrucomicrobiota bacterium
GGCGTCATGGATCGGATTGATTCGATTTGTTTTGCCGCTCCTGTCTTCTTTCACCTTACGCGCTATTTCTTCACCTGATGTCGGGTGGACATAGAAAGGGGAGGCCGCGACATCCTGTGAGAATTATTGGTAACTAAATATCATTTGCAAAAGCTAAAGCTCTCTGCTATATGATAAACGAGTCTCAACTAAGCCAAGGAATATTATGTCACACAAACACACGTTTTTTGCCGCCGCCGGGCTCTTGGCCCTGCGATCCCTGCTGTCCGCGCAAGCTCTGCCGGAGCTGACTCCCTCGCTCCATGCCTTTGGTGTGCTGGGGAGTTCTTCCGCCGATCACGCCGGGGATTTCGCGCCGGGGGCGCACGATCCCAACCGCAACGAGGCGTTTCAGGTGCAGAGCATCGAGCCCGGGTTGTCCTTGCGCTGGGGCAACCATCTGCAAGGTTTTGCCACCGCCACCGCCTTCACCGACGACAAGGACAATTTCGACTGGGAGTGGGAGGAGTATTTTCTCAAACTCGCCAACCTTCCCGCCGGCATGGAACTTCGCGGCGGACGTTTCCTGAACCGTGTCGGCCTCCACAACTCCACCCACCTGCACAGCTGGAGCACGGTGGATGCACCGCTGCCCCACGCGCTGTTCCTGGGCGAAGAAGGTCTGTCCACGCAGGGCGGCGAAGTGAATTTTCATCTGGATGGCCCCCATCCCACGGTCCTGAGCCTCAGCTTCGGCAAGGCCCCCTCCCACAGTCACGCGCATGGCCATGTAGAGGAGCACCACGAGGACGAGGGGGATGAGCACGAGGAACATGCGCACACGCACGAAGAGGGCTTTGGCTCGCTGGAAGCCTTCCGTCTGCAGGACGACATCCTGACGCTCGGTTTGCGCCGTCTCTATCGTCACAACGACTTCCATTCCTTCACCCTTGCGGCCTTTGGCGGTGTGGGCGACAACGAAGAGGGCGGCGACGCCTGGTTTGCCGGGGCCGGCCTCGAATACCAGTGGCGTGAAAACGGTCTCGCCCCCGGCGGTCGTGCCCTGCGCTGGCGCAGCGAAGTCATCCGCTTCGCCGCCAACGGCGCCGCGCATGAAGAGGAGCACCACGAGGAGGAGGAACACGAACACGAGGAAAACATCTTCGTGTCCGCCCGCGGCCTGAGCACCCAACTCGTGTGCGAAGCCACCCCCCACGTCCATCCCTTCGCCCGCATCGACGCCATCGGCGCCATCGACGCGCTTGAACTATCCTCCTGGACGCGCTACACACTGGGGGCCACTTTCCCCCTGCTCGCCCACGACCCCGGCCTCTACCTCCGCCTGCAAGGCAACGCCGACGAGCGCGGCGACGAATCCGAACAATCCATCTGGCTCCAGGTTGGCTTCTCCTGGGGCGGTCCCGAAGTCCGATAACCATGAAAAACTCTCTTCTCGTTGGGTTGCTGCTGCTCCTCTCCGTTCCTCTCCACGGAGAGGAGCGGCCGCTGGTGGCCGTGCTGCATCCCCTCTTGGCGGAAGCCGTGCAGCGCATCGCCGGCGACCATGTGCGCGTGGAAACCCTCATGCCGCCCAGCGCCGATCCGCACACCTTCGACCCCTCGCCCGGCGACATGGCCCGCATCCAGGGCGCGGTCCTGGTCGTCGCCCTCGGCAAAAACCTCGAGACCTACCTCGACCGCCTCCGCGAAAACCTGCCCAAAGAGGTGTCCATCTACGAGGCCGGACGTCCCGTGCCCTCGCTGGTGATCGATGTGAAACACGAAGCGTTCATCTGCTGTCCCGACCACAGCCACGGCGCCGTCGATCCCCACTGGTGGCAAAGTCCGGTCGCCATGCAACGCGCCGTCCGCCACCTCGGCCGCGAGCTGGAAAAGGAATTCCCCGCCCACAAGGACAGCATCCGCGAGAACACCCGCCTCTACATGGCCGAACTCGAAGAACTGAACACCTGGGCCAAAGGCGAACTCTCCGCCATTCCCAAAGCACAGCGCAAACTCGTGACCCCTCACGCGTCCTTCGGCTATTTCTGCGAACTCTACGGCTTCCAGTCCATCCCCGTCCAGGGACTCAGCACCGAGGACAATCCCACCCCCGCCTATCTCGCCGAAACCATCGAGACCCTGCGCCGCGAAAAGGTCCGCGCCGTGTTTCCCGACCAAAGCGCCAACAACACGATCCTGCATTCCCTCCGCGAAGCCACTGGCGTCACACTCGCGCCCGCCCTCATCGCCGACAACCTGGGCAACGCGGACATTGACTACCGCGCCATGATTCGACATAATGTGAACAGCATTGTCAAAGCCCTTTCACCTGTCGAAAACAAAACAACTCCCTGATGCGCGGTGCGCCCCTGCTGGAATTACTCGTGGTCCTGATGCTGGGGACGCTGCTCGCGTTTCCCCTGTACCGTTTGACACGCCCTGTTCCTGCCGCCCCCGCCGCCGTCGCGGGCACGAATGATGCAGAGCGATGGGAGACCTGGGTGGACCTGCGCTTCTCACATGCACCGCAGGCCTTTCGTCTCTACGAGGATTCTCGTCTCCTGCTCGAAGGCGCGGAGGCCTTGCGCGAAGACGGAGATGTCGAACTTCGTCCCTCGAAGGGCCACGTGCGCATTCGTTTGGAAATCGAATGGCCCGACGCCATCGAACAGGGCTACGTGGAGCTCACCGTGGAACCCGCGGACCGCGAATCCCGCCGTCAAGGAGCCTGGGGCCGCGGCAAACAGCTTCAGATTTGGGAGTTCACATGGCCGACGCACTGAGCCTCTCCCCCATCACCCGACTGGGCACCTCCCACGCCCCGGAAGCCGCACACCTGCTCCGCGCTGAAAACCTGCACGTGCACTACGGCGACATCTGCGCCCTCAAGGACGTCAGCTTCTCCATCGGCTGCGGACACTGCGTCGGCCTGCTCGGTCAAAACGGCGCGGGCAAAAGCACCCTGCTCAAAACCATTGCCGGCCTCAACTCCCGCCTCCAGGGTTCCGTCTCCTGGCGCGGTCGCCCGGTTCGAGAGGTTCAGGGCGAAATCGCCTACCTTCCGCAGATCAACGAATTCGACCCCCTCTTTCCCCTCACCGTGCGCGGCCTCGTGGAAATGGGACGTTATCCGCACATCGGCCCGCGCGGACGCTGGCGGGCCCTCGACAGCGAAGTCGTCGAAGCCGCCCTCAGCACCCTCGGCCTCGCCGCACTCGCCGGACGCCGCCTCTTCCAGCTCAGCGGCGGCCAGCGCCAACGCGCCCACATCGCCCGCGCCCTCGCCCAGGAAGCCCATGTGCTTCTTCTCGACGAACCCTTCTCCGGACTCGACGAACCCTCGCAGGACATGCTCGGCCACCTCCTCCGCGAACTCGCCGACAACGGACGCCTCCTGCTCGTCTGCCACCACGACCTCAAGCGCGTGCCCGAACTCTTCGACACCGTACTCCTGCTCAACCGCCAGCTCGTCGCCGTCGGCCCCACCGCCGAGGTGTTCACGCCCGCGAATCTCGACAAAGCCTTCCATTCCTCCCTCCTTCTCCCGACCCACGAAGGAGCCCGCGATGTTTGATTTTCTGCAATACCCCTTCAACCAGCGCGCGCTCCTCGCCGCCGCGCTCATCGGCTTCAGCAACGGCGCGCTGGGGGCCTTGGTCGTGCTGCGCAAAAATTCGCTCGTCGTCAGCGCCCTCTCCCACGCCCTGCTTCCCGGCATCGCCCTCGCCATTCTCGTGTTCGGAGGCCTCAGTCCCCTCGTCGGTTTTGTCGGGGCGATCTTCGGCGCCCTGCTGGTGGGCCTGGGCACCGTGTACGTCGCCCGCGTCGGACGCCTCGATCACCAAACCGCGATGACCGTTCTCTACACCGCCGCCTTCGCCGGGGGAATTCTCCTGCTCGATGTCCTCCCCACATTCACGCGTCTCGACAGTTGGCTGTTCGGCAACATTCTCGGCCTGCGCAATGCCGACCTCTGGATCAGCCACGGTGTCAGCCTCCTCATCCTCGCCCTCCTCGCCTGGCACCGCCGCGACTGGATTCTCTACCTCTTCGAGCCCTCCGTCGCCGCCTCCATGGGCGTTCCCGTCCGCCGCCTCAACGTCCTCCTCACCGTCCTCATGGTGCTCGGACTCGTGACCTCCCTCCAGGCCGTCGGCTCCACCCTCTCCGCCGCCCTCTTCATCATTCCCAGCGCCATCCTTCTGCAACTCGTGAACTCGCCACGCGCCCTCATCTGGGGTGCGGGCGTCCTGGGCGGCGCGGCCTCCATCCTCGCCGTCTTTCTCAGCAACTGGTTCAACCTCCGCACCGGCGCCACCCTCATCCTCCTGCTCGGCGGACTCTTCGCCCTCAGCCTCCTCCTCACCCGCCGCCGCTGATATGCTTCGCTCCCTGCTGCTTGTTCTCCTCTGTCTCCCCGCCGTCCAGGCCCAAGGACTCGACGAGTGGGAAATCGACTGGCAACGCGTCGGCGACGTCGCCACCCGGTTTGAACTCCCCGTCCAACTGCCTCCTCCCGCCCAGTGGGAAGCCGCCGCCAACCTGATCGCCCGCGCCCTCGACGAAGGCAGCATGCAGGACCTCGCCCGACTCGCCCCCTACGTCCGACAGGCCCGCGCCCTCTACGGAAAAAATCCGCAGCTCGCCGCCCTCATGGATTGGATTGAACCCCGTCTCGACTATTTCGACGTCGCCGAAGAAACCCAGCGTCCCGCGCCCACGCCCGTCCCGCCGCGTCCCAACGCCCCACCGCCCCCGCGTCCCACGCCGCGCCCCGCCCCGCAGGACCCCGCCCTCTGGCGCAGCCGCGTCGCCAAAAAAGCCACGCCCCGAGGCGCGGAAGCCCTCGTCCCCCGCCTCAAACCCGAATTCATCCGCGAAGGCGTCCCCCCGCAGTGGGTCTGGATCGCCGAAGTCGAATCCTCCTTCAACCCCAACGCCCGCAGCCCCGTCGGCGCCACCGGCCTCTTCCAGTTCATGCCCGCCACCGCCCAGCACCTCGGACTCGCCCTCAGCCCCGACGACGACCGCCGCCACCCCGAAAAAAGCGCCCGCGCCGCCGCCCGCTACCTCCGCTATCTGCACGGACGTTTTAAGAACTGGCCCCTCGTGCTCGCCGCCTACAACGCCGGCGAAGGACGCGTCTCCGGACTTCTCCGCAAACACGGCAACAGTTTCGACGCCATCGCCCCCCACCTGCCCGGCGAAACCCGCATGTACGTCCCCAAAGTCCTCGCCACCGTTTCCCTGCGCGAAAAAACCGACGCCGCCAACCTCCCCGCCCCCGGAAAACCCAATGCCACGCCTCCCCGCTGAATACGAAGCCCAGGCCGCCACCTGGCTCACCTGGCCCGCCAATCCCGAAACCTGGCCCGGCATCCGCGACGCCGCCGAAAACGACTACGCCACCTTCGCCGCGACGATCAGCCGCTTCCAGCCCCTCAACCTCATCTGCGCCGCACACCTCCAGGCCAACGCCCTCCGCCGCCTCCGCGCCGCCGGCGTCGATGAATCCCGCCTCAGCCTCCACGACTGGCCCGCGAACGACGCCTGGTGCCGCGACCACGGACCCCTCTTCGTCCACAGCGAAAACGGCGGACGCGCCATCGTCGATTTCCCCTACAACGCCTGGGGCGGAAAATTTTCACCCTGGGACGACGACGACGCCATCGCCCGCCGCGTTTCCGACCTTCGGAAGCTCCCCCGCCTCCGCGTTCCGATCTTCGGAGAAGGCGGCGCCGTCGAAGTCAATGCCCGCGGCGTCATGATCAACACCGAAAGCGTCTGGCTCAACCCCAACCGCAACCCCGGCCTCACCCGCGCCGCCGCCGAACAGATTTTTGCCGATTATCTCGGCGTCACCGAAACGATTTGGCTGCCCGAAGGCCTCGTCGGCGACGACACCGACGGACACATCGACACCATCAGCCGTTTTGTGGACGACGACACTGTGGTCACCGTGTTGCCAGAAACCAACGACATCAATTACCCCGTCCTCCGCCGCAACGTTGAGATCTTGCAAGCCCGTTTCAACGTCGTTTCCCTGCCCTTGCCCGCGCCCATCCACATGAAAGACTGGCGCGAGGAAGTCCTCCCCGCCACCTACGCCAATTTCCTCATCCTCAACGACGCCGTCCTCGTGCCCAGCTATGCCCAGCCCACGCGCGACGACCAGGCCCTCGGCATCCTCCGCGACCTCTTCCCCGCCCGCGACGTCCTCCCCATCCCCTGCGAAAATCTCATCCTCGAAGGCGGCGCCCTCCACTGCCTCAGCATGCAGGAATCAATGTGACACAGGCATTCCTGCC
>CAZCFM010000175.1:0-6185 GCA_964497855.1 uncultured Verrucomicrobiota bacterium
ACCATCAGGCACACAGGGTGGCGCAACAAAACGCGGTGCTGGCGCTGAATCTCGGCGTGGCCCGCTTGCAGGAAACGGCGGGGGCGGACCAACGTGCCACGGCCACGGCGTCCTCGGTATCGCACACGGGAGCACCCGGCGGCACGCCGAGGCCGGGAACGGCGCAGTGGTCCGGAGTGTGGCGCGCGGGGGCATCTTCCCGCGTGGACGGACGCGAGCCGCAACCGGAGATGCTGGATTGGCTGGTGTCTGGACGGATCACGCCAGCCGCGGCCTCATCGGTCACTCCAGGTCAGTATGCCTCGGGCCTTCAGGAGGACGGTTCGACGACCCGCCCGGATGAGATCGTGCTGGTGGGCCGCGGCACGATGGGCGCGCCGGGTGGGCCAGCGGGCGTCTCCGCCGCGGATTTTGTCGTGGCGCCCAAGGTGGAGTTGGACAATTTGGTGTACGCGTTTTGGGTGGGGGAAGAAAATGTGAAAGCCCGGATCAATGTCGCGGATGAAACTCCCGGCACAATTTCCGGGGCGATGCGGCGGGTGTTTGCGCCCGGCGCGTCCCCGGTGAACGCGATGGCGGACCTGGAGTCCCTGCCGCTGGTCAACCCCGTGTGGGAACGGGTGCACAGCGTCCCGGGTCAGAACCTGCTCTACCCGGCGGCGGCGCCCTGGCTGCGGCGCAATTTCCATTCCGCCACGCTGACAGGGGCCTCCGTTTTGTCCAATCCCTCGGTTGGGGGTCTGAAGTCCGACCTGTCCCTGGCCTTTGAACTCGATGACGCGGCCTTCAACCGGACGGAGTTCGCCCGGGCCCTGGTTTCCGCAGATCCCGTGAGAACCAATATCAACCAGAATTTCACCAACAGGGCGGTATTCGCGGAACGGGATCCGGGGCTGTATATCGCGGACCCTGGATCCAGCCCGAATACAGACTACTTGTCCGGCCCCTCCTGGCATTTCCTTCGGGATTTTTTCCGGCTTTATAAGGAGGCGGACCCGGTGACCGGCGTGATCACCAGCCGACCCATGTCCCCCAACCGGCCGGACGGCAACAACAACAGCCTCAACTCATTCATCAAAAGCAACACCGTCCCGAACCTCGGGTTCACAAACGAATCAAACGCGTTGCGACAACGGCACAGCAACCAGACCAAAACGCTTCCCACCGGCGTGGAGGTGGTGCCGGAATTCCAGCGGCTGGTGTTTCTGTATGGATTGAGGCTGATCGACGGCTCCCTGCATTTGATCATCGAGCCCATCGCGGTGGTCCACAACCCCTACAACATCCCTGTGGAAATGCCCGGCATGCTGGGGCTTTGGGCGCTGGTGGACCAGGCGATCATGGTGGAAACCTTTCTCCCCGCCGCGGCCGACAGCAACTCCGTCAGCCCCCACGCCACTGAATACAACGGGAACAGCTGGGCGGGCAAGGGGGCGGAACTGATGACCATCCTGCACCCGGATGGACGGGACACCACCCTTCCCTTTGTGCTTCGGCACAACAGATCGGGCACCCAGCCCATCCGTTTCGAGCCAGGCGAAATCAAATATTTCACGAGTGGACTTTCGCGCACGGAAGTGGTCAGCCCGGGTGATATCCGGGTGTTTGAACTGGTGGAGGGATTGAATCCCGCCACCCTCTTTCAAGGGCACGGCTACGCCTATCCCCTGGATTATTCGCGGCGCGTTGGAACCGGATTTGAGCATGGGCCGCTGGTTCTCCCGCCCGGGGGAACGGTATTCGCCCATCTTCAAGCCACCCCGGGACCCAACCGACGGACGGACCGGGACGTTCCGGGCATTGCGAATATCGGGAGACACCGCGGCGGACCGGGTGAATACGGGGGATTCCACCTGTACCATTTGCGGGAGAATCAGCTCAATGACGACTTCAATTCCCGCTTCCCCGCCAGGCCGACCATGATCTCCCACACACAGCGCGGCAACGTTCCCTATGCCGATCTGCGCGAGTTGCGCCTCTGGCCGGACGAGATCCTCGGGGGCGAATTTTATGTGCAGAACTCCCCCAAGCGGCGTTTCACCGAAGCGGAACTCAGCCAGGTCCGCTACTTCGCCGCAAACGATTTCTATTTAAAGCCGGTCAACGACGACCAGACCCGCTCCAACAACATAAACCCCATCGATGTGTTCAGCCAGCACAACCCCCGCGCTCCGATCGGGGTTCCCTGGGAGACGGGCGGACGCGGGGTGAACGGCACCCGCATCGTGCAAACTTGGAGCATCCACAACCGGCATCTGCAGGACGGCAGACCGGACGGGGTGTTCGGCACGGGACTGGACGGACGCCGGGGGCTTTGGGGGGACGGACTTTTCGCCCAGGAAGGAGGCGTGGAAACCGTGGTTCTCTATGAGATCCCGCGCGAACCCATGGGGAATCTGGTTCAGTTTTCCCATGCCCCCCTCTCCTTCTGGACCTACCAGCCCATGCACGCGCTGGGCAACTCCCGCGCCAACGCCCACATCCCCAGGGACCAGATCTGGCATAAGTCGGATGTGGAACTCTTCAGCGGGACGGTTTCCTTCCAGTTTGACAATGCGTATTTGCTCAATGAGGCGCTGTGGGACGGATACTTTTTCTCCGGCATCACGGGATGGAACGGCCCCGGCGCCTCCGCCGAATCCCTGGGCAATGCCATCACTCGCTTTGTGTCGAATCCCGAGTCACTTGCCACCCTGCATCCCCGGCTCAGGCTCCTGAACCCGGGCATGGCGAATCCAGCGGTAGCCGGGCTGGATCTCACGGAATACAACGCGCCCCAAACCAGTGCGAGCCGTCTGCGTCCCCACAACCGCGTGGCGCAGCACGTGTTGATGGAGGGGGGCTTCAATGTGAACAGCGTGTCAGTGGACGCGTGGAGGGCGGTGCTTTCCGGGCTCTCGGGCCAGGGTGTGGTGCGCGTGGACGCCGCCGGGCGCCTCAACCTTCAAAACGTGGCTCCCCAACTCCCCTTTGGCGCCCAGGCGGCCTACAGGGGCGGATCGGGACAGGGAGAGGCCTACAGCGGCCACCGCCCGCTGAGCGCGGATGAGGTGAACCAGCTCGCCAGCGCCATCGTGGCGGAAATCCGCGGGCGGAACAGCTCCAGGGGCGGACCTTTTCTGTCGATGGGCGAATTTCTGAACCGACGTCTGCTTGCCGACAACCACCCGGACGCCGCCCAGGGACTCGCGGGAGTTTTGCAGGCCGCGATCCACCGGGTCGAATCGATCAACGAAGAGGTGGAAAACGCATGGGGAACCGCGCCAAATCTGAATGGGTTTTTCACGTGGCGCGGGGGACCCGACGAGGTGCGGGTACCCTACATTGAATCCAACGCTTTCGGTCCCACCACCCGGCGGGGCATGAGCCAACACCTGGACCAACGCGCCATTCTCTCCGTAATCGGCTCATCCTCCACGGTGCGCTCCGACACCTTCCGCGTGCGCGCCTATGGCGCCACACCCGGCGGAGCGCAGGCCTGGTGCGAGGCGATCGTACAACGGGTCCCGGATTTTGTGGATCCCTCCGACCCGCCCGCCGCTCCCCTCGAAGTTGTCAACGACGTGAACAAACGTTTCGGCCGGAAATTCCGGATAGTGTCTTTCCAATGGTTGAACCCCGATGAGATTTAAGTTGATTCCCATGAACAATCCAATTGGCGCGCGATGCCTCCGCACCCTGGCCGCTGCCCTGATGGTGGTGGCTCTTCCTCTTTCCGCTCAAGCCCCGAAAGAGGCTCCACCCATCGATGTGCGGTTCCGGTGTCTGGCCTGGAAATTCTCCCCGCAGGTTCCCCTCGAATTTTTTTCCGGAGGAAAATGGAACGCCATTGTGGGTCTGAACACCTTCCACCGCAGCGTGGATCCCTATCATTACGTTGGCCAAAATCCGGCGGTGTTTTACATGCGGGATCAGGCAGGAGAGCGGCTCCCGGTTTGTGAGGTCGATTTCTCAGGCAACTACCTCGAGCCCCTGCTCCTCTTCACCCAGACACCGCGCGCGGCCGGGGAAGGCCCCCGCTACCACGCGGTGCTCTTTGAGGATCACGACAGCCGTTTCCCCCCCGGTTCTTTTCAGTTTGTGAACATGAGTCGCATGGCCCTGAACGGAAAGATCGGGGAGGCTACCTTTCAGCTTGACGCGGGAAGGCAAATGAATCTGAAACCAAACATCGCGGATACCCGGCGCGCCGTGCATTTTCTTCTCGCCACCCGGGAAGAGTCGGGGGAGACGCGCATCCTCCAAAGCACCTACATGCAATACGATTCCGACACCAAGCACCTGACCTTTGTGCTCCCGCATCCGAACGGACGCGGAAACGTCAACACCTTCACCATCACCCAACAAAAGAGAGAGGATCAGGCGCGCCCGGCGCCCTAAACCTAAAAACCGAGATGGGATATTGAGTTTAGAGGGATAACTGATTTATATTTAGAGGCATGAGCCAGAAAGAATCCGCCGAATCTCCTCACCCAACGGGTGAGTCCATTTCCCGTCGTTTTCCCTCGCTTCCCGTTCCCTCTGGCGCGTGGCCGGTGGACACCCCCGGCGGTCGCATCTACGCCGAATGGTCCGAGGAGACCCCCACGACCCGCGAGGGGCAGCTGTTGTTCTTCGCACAGTTTCTTCAGGCGAGTCATCTCTGGGAGAGGTTTCTGAAAAACTGTCCCCTGCATTACCACGGCAACCGGGGCAGTGGCGCGAAGAACGTGATGGGAACCCTGCTGCTGAGCATCCTCTGCGGGCATTGGCGCTATGCGCACATCAACTCCGTGCGGGGGGATTCGGTCAATGCGGCCGCGTTGGGGCTGGATCGTCTGACCAGTGAGGATGTGGTGCGAAGCGCCATGAAACGGATACCCGAAACAGAAGGTCTGGACTGGGTGCAGGGCCATCTGTTGGCCTCCATCGATCCCGTGTTGGACCAACCGTGGATCCTGGACATTGACAACACGGTGAAGTGCGTCTACGGGAACCAGCAGGGGGCGGAAAAAGGGTATAATCCGACGAAACCGGGGAGACCCAGCCTGAACTATCACAGCTACTTCATGGCGAACACACGGATCTGTTTGGGGGTGGATGTGTGTTCGGGCAAAAAGCACAGCGGGAAAGAGGGCATGAGAGGGCTCTGGCGTCTGCTCAAATCCCTGCCGCGAGCCAAGTGGCCGACGTTCGTCCGGGGAGACTGCGGGTACGGGAATGAAGAGAACATGGTGAACTGCGAGCAGGAAGCCTTGCCCTACGTATTCAAACTTCGGATGACCCGGGGAGTGAAATCGCTGGTGAGGGCGTGCATGCGGCAAGACAAGGCGTGGCAGGACGCAGGCAAGGGCTGGGAGACGATGGAGGCACGCCTGAAGCTGCATGGATGGACGCGCAGCCGTCGGGTGATCGTTGTCCGAGAAGCGGTGGCCGTGGCCCCCGTGGACGGACGCAGGCGTGGACGGGATGTGCAGCAGGAACTCGAATGGGCCGAGGGCTTTCAGGCCGGCATCGCCCCTTGGAGCGGGAAAATCAGTGTGGTGGTCACCTCGTTGGACGCCACGCAGCTTCCCCTGGTGGCCATCCCTCAATTGTATCGGGAGCGCGCCGATGCGGAAAACATCTACGACGAGCTCAAGAATCAGTGGGGCTGGAATGGGTTCACGACCCGGAAACTCGCCCCCACGCGCCTGATGGCCAACTTGGTGGCCCTGTTCTACAACTGGTGGCATCTGTATGTGAGGCTGTATGATGCGGAACACCACCGCGAGGCGATCACCAGTCGTCCGGCACTGATGCAGGGAGTGGGCCGTCAGACCACCAGCGGGGGACAACGCAAGGTGCTCATCACGCTGGTGCATGAAAAAGCCGAACTCATCGCGCGGCTGGTGACGTTCAACAGCAAGCAGATGCAGGAGTTCATGCGCATCACGGAGCGATGGACCATTGGCCAGAAGTGGCATACCCTTCTGACCCTCATTTTTCGTCCCATGCTCGGTGGAAAGTGGCTCAGCGGGGTGCCCCCCGACGCCGCCCCCCTCTTGTCAGGCTGAGGGTACCGGCTTCTGACACGTTTGTTGCCCCGCGCGCGAGCTCCGTCCACGGCAGCTCCGATCCCTTACACTCGCATTCTATCTCCGTTTTTAGGGTAACGGTCTTCTTTACCAAAGGCTGGTGCCCGGCGGATGAAACATGGCGCATCC
>CAZCFM010000176.1:0-6121 GCA_964497855.1 uncultured Verrucomicrobiota bacterium
CGGCGGGGTCCGCCGAGCTACGGCCTAATCTTCTCGGCGGGGTCCGCCGAGCTACAGTTTCAACCTTCCAACCTTTCAACCTTCAACCACCCTTCAACCTTCTCACAAGGTCAGGTGTTCAGGAAAGCAGATGGGGGCGCTGGTCGGCGAGATGGAGGATGAGTTCGCCGAAGAGCGTATTGGCCCAGGCAAACCAGGGACGCGTGAAGCGGGCGGGATCGTCCTTGTGGTGGGTCTCGTGGATAAAACCGCTGCCGGCGTGGGTGTCGCGGAGCTGGCGCAGACAGGCGCGGATCTCCGCGTCGTCCGTGCTCGTGAGCGCGCGCAGAATCACGGACATGGGCCAGAGCATGCCGGGACCGACGTGCGGGCCGTCGAGGCCTTCGCCGGCTTTTCCTTTGCAGAAGGTCGGATTGCGTTCGCTGAGAATCCACTGACGCGTGCGCTGATAGACAGGGTCGCTGGCATCGCAGTATCCGAGGTAGGGCAGGCTGAGCAGACTGGGCACGTTGGGGTCGTCCATCAAGAGATGCGAGCCGTAGCCGTTGGTTTCGAAAGCGAAAATGGTTCCGAAGTCCGGAACATCGACGACGCCCTCCTTCCGAATGCCGGAATCGATCTCTGCGGCGAGCGCGCGCAGGTCTGCGGCGAGCGGGGCGGCGGCTGGAATCCCGGCGCAAGCGCGAAGGGTGGCCACCGCCATCGCGTTGGCGGGAATGAGGAAGGCGAAGCTGCAGGCGTCGTCGCTGGGACGGAAGGCACTGCGCACCATGCCGCAGCGTCGCCAGGGAAAACCGATGCCGTCCTGCAGGGTCTCGCTGGGGCGGGTATCTTTGCGTTTGAAGCGGTAGGGAGAGGCGGATTCGTGGTAGCCGGCCTGCTCGGTGCGCATCGTCGCCACCACGAGCGCCACGGTGTCGCGCCAGGCCGAATCGAACACCGGATGTCCGGGCGAGACGGCGGCAAAGCCGGCGGAGAGGCGGAGGAAGGCGCAGAGGCTGTCGAGCTCGTACTTGCGTTCGTGTACGCCGGGGCGCATGTCGGTGAGATCGGAGGCCCATTCGCTGGAGTCGCCGGGGTTCTCCAGGAAAGCGTTGGCGTAGGGGTCGATGTGGAGGCAGGTCCTTTGACGACGCAGGAGTCCGGCGACCATGGCCTCCAGGGCGGGGTCCCCGGGAACCAGAGGCAGATAGGGCCAGACCTGGTTCGTGGAGTCGCGCAACCACATCGCCGGAATGTCCCCGGTGATCACAAAGGTGTCCGGACGCAGCGCTGCGTCCAGGCGGTGGCGAACAGTGGTGTCGAGGGTGTTGGGAAAGCAGTTTTCAAACAGCCAGGCCAGTTCGGGATCGGCAATGCGGGCACCACATTGCGCAGTGCAAGCCTCGACCGCGGTGCTGACAAAGGCCCGTTGCGGGACGGAGGGACGTTGGGAGGAAAACGGGATCGGAGTGGACATGCGGCAAGGTGTAACAGATTTAGAAGAATCGGGCAATCAACGAGTCCGCAGGAATCTTCAGGTTTTGCGTTCGGGCGGACTCAGCGCCCCCCGAAGAACTCGCCGAAGGCCTTGCGGTAGGCGCCGGGGGCCATGCCGGCCTCGCGCTGGAAAAACTGGTTGAGGTAAACGGGGCTGGAGAAGCCGCAGGCGTCGGCGATTTGCTCGATGCTGCGCGGGTCGTGCCGCAACATGCGCTTCAGCTCCTCGAGGCGGATGCGGTTCTGCTCCTGGATGGGCGTTCGGTTCAGCACGGCGCGGAACCGTTTTTCGAGATTGCGGCGGGAGGCGCCCACGCGGCGGGACAGCTCCTCGATGCCCAGGGGGGCAAAGGCATTTGCGTGAATGAGCAGCAGGGCCTTTTCGACCAGTTCGTCGCGGCAATGCAGGGCGTGGGTCGACTGGCGCGCCACCAGGTCGGGCGGTCCCAGGCGGATGGCCGTTCGCGGTGGCAATGCCCCCTGCATCATCTCCTCCAGCAGCGCGGCGGCGCGCGCCCCAATCTGCCGCCAGGGCAGGCGGATACTGGACAGCGCCGGCTGCATGCCGAGGCACATCACCTCGTCGTTGTTGGTGCCCAGCAGCGCGACCTCCTCCGGAATGCGCAGCTTCAGTTGCACCGCGTGGCAGCCGAGGGCGTGCGTGAACACATCGTCCGGACAATAGATGGCCACGGGCTTGGGCAGCGAGGCCAGCCAGTCGCGCAGAGTCCGGTTCAATTCCTTGTGCGAAAGGGTCCAGGGTTTCAGTTCGAGTACCTGAACAGTGTGCCCCATCTGCTCGAGGGTCATTTGAAAGCCCTCGCGCGCGGCGACCGAGAAGGAGGCGTCCTGAATGCCGTAGAAAGCAAAGTGCGTGGCCCCGCCCTCGACGAGTTTTTGCGCGGCGAACTGCCCCACCTCGAAGGAATTCGGGCCCAGCGTCGGGAGGCCGCAGAGGGGATCGCCTCCATGGATGTTGATGACGGGAACCGTCAGCTCTGCCGCCGCCTCCGCAAGCTCCGGCGAGCCGAGGCGGCCGATCAGTCCGGCGCAGCGCTGGTTGCTTTTCAGGGCCCGCAGGACGGAGACGCTCTGGTCCAGGAAGATGATGATCCAGTTGCGGTTCGGCAGGGCGTACTGGTAGATGCCTCGGCGGATCTCGCGGTTGTTGTAGGCGTTGCTGGGCAACATCAAATGGATTTCAAGCGCTTGGCCCGAAGTGCTCATGGCTGCAATCAAGCCTGCCCCTTGAAGCCGAAGAAGTCAAGAACCCGCCGCTGGTGTTCGAGGTCGGCGTTCGCCTGGCCGGGGTGGCCGTCGGCGAAGTGGCCCACCGGAAAGGCGCTGACGACCTTGGGACCGGGATGGGCATTGGCGGCGGACCACTGACCGGGCGGAGGGACTGCGGGATCAAAAAGCGCACAGCCAAAGGCCGTGGGGATGTGCAGATACCGCAGGCTGTTGGCGGCATCGTAATAGCGAAGGGTTTCCTCGATTTCGGGGTGCTGGAGCCAGTGGGCGCGCACGGCCGAGCCGCTGCCCACGCAGGCGTGCCGCAGGCGGAAAGGCTGGTTGGCAAAGGTGACTTGCCCAATCTCGGCCGTGGTGTAGCGGGCTTCCCAGGGCAGCATCAGTGCGCCGATGCCGCCCCCGAAACTCCAACCGATGTAGTGGAGGCGTGGAAACGTTTTCTGGAAGACTTCTTCGAGGACATCCGCCGCGCGCCAGAAGGTGGCGACGCAGGAGGCGAGAATGTAGGTGTGCGGCGTTTCGATGCCGTGGACCACGTGCCGCATGCAGTCGTTGTGGGGCAGGCGCGGGTCGGGCGAAACATGAAAGCCGGGGGCGACGGGAAAGAGCGCCACGCGGTCCGGGGGACAACGCCCGGCTTCGGCCTCCTCGCGTCCGCCGTAGCCATGGCCCAGCACCACGGCCAGGTCGGGGGCAAGGTCGGAGGCGGGCCGCAGCAGCCACGCGCCCACGCGATAATCCGGCCACACCGTGTAGGCACACAAATACAATCGCAGACCGGGCCAAGGAGAGGGCCGCTCCTGCAGCGAAAGATTGAGGGGAACGTCCATGGCCCGCGCGTGCAGGTTCCGCCAGAAGTCCGCAAAATCCGCGGGCCGCGTGTCGGGGGGCTGAATCTGCCGCAGGGCCGCTTCATCGTGGCCGTAGCGGGGGTCGAAGGAAAACGAATGGGCGATGGATTCGTGCATGTCCAGCTTCTCACCCAACAAAACCCCGCTGGCAAGCGCGGAAGCGTGAATGTTGTTGCATCCCGTAAACCTCAGGGAGCGGCAGGGGCAAGACGCCGCAGGGATTTCAGGTCGGCGCGGGCTTCGTCCTCCTGGCCCAAATGTTGGTATGCGGCGGCACGGCCTTTGTAGGCAGAGGCAAATCGAGGGTCCAGCTCCAGCACGCGGCTGTAATCGGCAATGGCGGCGGCATAGTCCTCCCGATGGGCATGCAGGGCGGCCCGATTTGCATAGAGCAATTTTTCCGCGGGGCTGATCGCGATGGCTTTGTCGAGATCGGTAATCCCCTCCTCCACCCGTCCCAGCAGAAAGAGGGCAAGTGCGCGGTTGCCGAGGTGCACATGATTGTCAGGATCGAGGCGATGAGCGCGTTCGCTGTCCTCCAGCGCCTGTTGCGGACGTCCAAGGGCACGCAGCACATTGGAGCGTCCGGTGAGCGCGGAGAGGTTGTCGGGATTCAACTCCAGAGCGTGGCTGTAGTCCTGCAGGGCCTGGGGCAAGCGTCCGCTGCGCTGAAACAAATCCGCCCGGACGCTCCAGGCTCCGTCGTGGCGGGGGTCCAGACGCAGCGCCTCGCGCAGGTCTTCGATGCACTCCGCGAAGCGTTCGTTCTCCGCATGCATCCGGGCGCGGTTGAACCAGAGACTGGCCTGGGAGGGGTCAACTGTTAAACCTTCGGCAAAGGCTTTCAGGGCGGCCTCGGATCGACCCGCCGACTCCTCCAGCAGGCCCAAACGGTTCCACGCGACGGGATTGGCGGGGAACAGGGACAGGGATTGTTCCAAATCCTTGCGCGCCGAATCCACGTTGCCTTGCAACAGATATACCTGTGCCCGCATGGCCAGCCAGTAGCCCCAGAGTTCTGCGTCCGACAGCGCCCGCAGGTAGCTGCCGCGGGCGATGGCCTCCGGACTGTTGCCGGGCATCGTTTCGTAAAAGCGATCCGGTGGGGAGCTGCCATTGGTGGCCTCCCAGTTGAGATGCGTTCCATCCGCGAAGCGCCAGCGGACAAAGGCGTGGCGTGGGGCGGGGACAAACTCAAGAGGAAAGTCCAACGCCTGGCCAAGCGCCCAGTAGAGAACAGAAAGTCGGTCACAGTCCGCGAAATAGACGGCGGCGTCGGGACGGAGCTTAAGGCGCTGCTGCTGCGCGGGAGTGGGTTCCACCTGACCGAGACGCCAGAGATTCGAGCGCCGCTGCTGCTCGGCCTGAAAACGGTTTGGGTCGAAATCCAGCAAGGCCTGGCGTTGGGCTGCGCTCAGGTCGGCGGGGGTCAGCGCCGGGGACACCAAAACATCGAGGCCGCGTCCGGAAGAGGAACGATAGACCATGCCGAAGTCGGTCAGGAGAAGATCCATCTGCCGGAGAATGTCGCTGGCGGCCTCCGGGCTGTCAATGGATGCGGGCACACGCAGTTCATCGCGCAGGTGTTGCAGCAACCGCCGCCACTCGGGCAGCGGGGATTCGACTCCCGGAAGTTCCGCCTCCATCTCCAGCCACGCGGTCAGTTCGAAACGCGCCGGAAGGCTGGATTGCGCCGAAAGGCGGAGCAGACAGGCCAGACAAAGAAGGTGGAGGGCAATGTGTTTCATGGTTAAAAAATGAGGCCCGGCTTTTGAGTTCCGGACCTCACCCCACACACAAAAATAAAGGATCAGCCGCGGCGGCGGCGAAGACCCATCAGGATCGCCACCCCGGAGAGACCCACCAAGGCCAGCGTGCCGGGCTCGGGGATGGCGGTGACCGTGATGGAGTCCAGCACAATATTATCGCTGCCACCGGTGATGTTCGCACTTTGCCGCAAACGGAAATCGACACCATCGCGTGTGCCCATGCTTGCGATGAAAACAGAGGTGTAGGTTCCGGTGTTTCCCGCAGAGTAAAGCAACTCGGCGTTATTGGTGTCAAAATCCACGAGCAGACGGACCGCCAAGGCAGTGCCCGTTTTTGCCAGCGTGACGGAACCTTGTTGCGCAAGCGTTCCGCTGGGTGCGGTTCTGCCCTGCAAAAAGACGTTGGTTGCATTCGCAGTCAAGTTGAAGTCCGCCGTGACATCAATACCGTTATCCGAATTGATGAAACCTATGTACAAACCACTCCCCGCAGTTGTCGCAGAACCACCCGTCAGGTTGGTGAGGTCATACGAACTGATGAGGGCATCCATCTGGTAGAGGCCACTCGTGAGATTGATTGTTCCATCCAACCAGGATTGTGGCGCTGTGGTGCCGTTGTTTTTGATCAACAGCCCTCCTGCGCCGTTTGTTGTCATCCCTGCAACTGCTGTTGCAAATCCACTGCCAAAAGTTCCACTCTGGGCTAGCGGCTTCGCGCGGACTGGATGTACGAGAACCGCGTCCGCCGCGGGCTCGCCTCCTGGATGAGCC
>CAZCFM010000177.1:0-6103 GCA_964497855.1 uncultured Verrucomicrobiota bacterium
TTGCCAAGGAGACCGCTGACGAGGGGCAGGATGCTTTCGACTTTCTGCTGCCAGGACTGGAGGGCCTGAATGCGCTGGCGGGCGTGGGCGGCGTCCGGGTCCAGGTTCTGGCCCAGATCATTCAGCAGGCTGCGGTTGTTCTGCAGGCGGGGGCGGAGGTGGGTGTCGAGGAAGGTGCCGATCCAGCGGCGCAGAGAGAGTTCGGCGGTGTAGTGGCTGTGGCGTTGGCCGGGAGGAGACTGCCGCTGCACGGCGCCGAGGGACTGAAGGAGTTTGAGGCCTTGGCTGGCGGAGCCGGTGCTAATGCCCAGGCGGGTGCAGAGGTCCTCCTGGAGGAGGGGGGTCTCGGAACAGTAGAGCGTTCCGTAAATAAGGGCGGTGGATTTGGGCAGCCCAAAGGTCTCGAACAGGTCGACAAAAACCGACAGAACGCCCTTCTCCCATTCCGGGATGGGGGAAGAGGGGGCAATGGATTCGTCGGCTGTGGTTGGAGGAGGATTCATTCCGGGCAGGCTACGCCCGGTGACGTCCCAAAGGTCGGCGGGCGGGTTCACCGGGCATCAGGCAAGCCTGACGCTCAAATTCTGACGCAGATCGCGCTTGGGCGCAAGAGTTATTTCATTCGTTTTTGAAGTGGATGGAGTTTGAAATCTAAAATCATTATTTCAACAGCTGCAATATTAAATTTACGACCCGGGCTGGCAAACGGAAACCATTTCTCTACTGACAAAGGGGGGGAATCTGGTGTAGGTCATGCATCCCCTGCCCTTTCCCCTTTTTGTTGGAGTGTCCGCCATGCCTTTTGAGTCCGGTTCAATGAGTTTCCGTATGTATCACCTGCCCCGAGCAATGCCGGAACCGGTGCTGGACGGTTTTAGCCGCCGGGTGGCCCCGCCGCTGGACATGGTGAAGGACCAGCCGATGTACGGATGGGTTACGGGACGTCATTTGCTGGACCGGATGATTGACGAGAACAATGCGTACTGGGGAGGCTGGCTGCGGCTGTGCCTGTTGCAGGCGGAGCGGAAAATTCCGGCGAGTCTGCTGCGCGCGGAGCTGAAGCAGGAGGAATTGATCCGCATGGCGGTGAGTGGCAATGGCAGTTTGTCGCGCAAAGAGCGCATGGAGATTCGTCAGGAGATCATTGACCGTCTGCTGCCGACGATGCCTCCGCAGTTGAAGGGCATGACTTTTGTCCACCGTCCGGACACAGGGCTGCTGTATGCGGAGACGCTGGCCGACAAACAGGTGGAGGTCTTTACGAGTTTCACGAAGGAAGCCCTCGGTTTCACGCCGCAGGTGCTGACGCCGGAAGCAATGGCCATGCTTGCCGGGCACACGGACTCGCGGGAATGGTCGCCCTGCAGTTTCAGTGCGGAGGTGGAGCCGGAGAGCACGTCGCCGTTGGCCGGGCACGATTTTATGACCTGGCTGTTGTATCAGTCGGAAACGCATCCGGACAAGGTGCCGGCGGGTCCTGCGGGAAAGGTGGGCGTGATGATGGAGGGGCCGCTGACACTGGTGATGGAGGGCGGCGGCGCGCACGAGATTTCGCTGCGCAAGGGTAGTCCGATGCAGAGCACGGAGTTGAAGGCCTGCCTGGTGGCGGGCAAAAAACTGCGCAAGGCGACGGTCAACCTGGTGCAGGGCGAAACCGTGTGGCGCATGAATCTGGACGGGGAGACGCTGGCGGTGCGGAGTTTCAAACCGGCGGTGGCGGAGGGTCAACTGGATGCAATCAGCCGTTTCCAGGACCGCATGATGCAGATGGAGACGGTGGTGTTGATCTTGCAGGGCCTGTTTATGGCGTTTGTGGAGGAAAGACGGGATACCAAACGCTGGGCCAAACGGGTCAAAGAGATGCAAACCTGGGTCGAAGCGCGGAATGTGAGTTATTGAGCAGGGAAACCCTTTGCCATGGCTTTGGGAAGATTTGAACCGCTTATAAACACTTATCAAACGCTGATGCGGTGGATGCGCCTTTTAAGCGTTGATAAGCGGTTTACCTCTTCGATTGCTCAGAAGGTTTTTGCTTTCCGGCGAGGAGAAGGCTGAGGACCCAGCAGGTCAGCACGAAGGCTCTTGGATGACGGTGGAAGAAAGTGGTTTCGGGATGTTTGGGGAGTTCGACGGCAAAAACGGTGCTGCCACGAACGCGATAACGGGCGCCCGGACCGGGGTTCAGCGGGTCTTCGATGCGGGCGCGCACCACGCCTTTTTCGTCGATCCAGGCGCTCACGCCGGAGTTGGTGGCGCGGACCATGGGACGCCGCTGTTCGACACTGCGGAACACGGCGTTGGCGAGGTGTCCGCGACTGCCCCAGAGCGGGTCAAACCAGGCGTCGTTGGTCTGGTTCACGATCAGGCGCGCGCCGCCGGTCACCAAGTCGCGGGCGAGGCCGGGAATGAGGTCCTCAAAGCAAATGAGAAGTCCGAGTTTGAAATCCCAGAGGGGCATTTCCATCAGGCCGGGTTTGTCGCCGGGGCTGACATCTTCGGGCATGGGCGTGAGCGAACGGAGGAAGGGCAGTAGCTTGCCGAAGGGGATGTATTCGCCGAACATGACGAGGTGGCGTTTGCGGTATTCGCCGGCAAGGATACCGCCGGGTTTCACAAGAAAGGCGCTGTTGTAGTAGCGGAACTCGAAAACGCCTTCTTCTTCGATCTGTTCAGAATCCAGGGACCCTAGGAGGATGGGGGTGCCCTGATCGACCAGGTTGCGGACGAGCTGTCCAGCGCTGGCACTGCGGCGAAGCTCGTCGGGCAGTGCGGTTTCGGGCCAGAGAATCAGGTCGGGCGTTTGCAGGCGGAGGAGTTCGGTGCTGTCGCCGAGCACGCGGTAGTTTTCATCGGCCTGTTCCTGACTCCATTTGTTGTCGGCGAGCGGCTGAACAACCCCCACGCGGAAGACTTCCCGCTCCACCCGCATCTGACGCCGCAGCTCGCGTGCGCCCCAGGTGAAGGCCACAGATAGCATCAGGATGGGCAGGTACAGTTCGGGGTGCATACGACGGCGTCCGCCAGTGCCGACGCTTTCGAAAACCGAAATCAGACTGACCGCAATGCCCAGGTTGAGGGCGGCCACGATAAAACTGACCGCTTCAACGCCGCCGAGGGACGCGATCTGGATCAGCGCGTAATTTTCCCACTGCGACACGCCCAGTCCGTTCCAGGGGAACCCGGTGAAGAGCCAGCCTCGCAGACTTTCCAACGCGCACCAGAACGCGGCACCGCCCAGCACAAAGCGGAGGGCGAGCATCGGTTTTTGAGGGGTCCACCGCGAGAGCAGTCCGCTCCAGGCCAAACCGGCGGGGACAAAAAAGAGTGCGCAGTAGGCCGCCAGCACCAGTGCGCCGGGAATGGTGACGGGAGACAAAAACCAGAGCCCGGGAATCCAGGCGCAGAGACCCGCGAGGTAGGAAAGCCGGGCGGAGGCGGCCGGGTACAGGCGCAGGGCCACGACCCAGGGCAGCAGGCAAATCCAGGCCGCCGAATTCGCGCCCACGGGCGGAAACGACAGGAAATAGAGCAGTCCGGAAAGCGAGGCAAGCACCCAGGACACGCGACAGCGAATTTTGTCTTTTCGCGCGGGGGAGAGAGCCATGCCCTACCCCTGCGAGCCGCAGCAGTTTTTAAACTTTTTGCCGCTGCCGCAGGGACAGGGATCGTTGCGCCCGACTTTCGGCATGTTGCGCTGCACGGGCGTATGCACGGCCTTTTCCAGGGTTTTCTCCATGCGCTCGCGGGTGTCGGAATCCGCGCGGGCCTTGGTGGCGCGGGCTTGCGCCTCCTGTCCGAAGGCGGAGGCCTGCGCGTGGGTTTCCATGACCTTGAGCTTGCCCAGAAAACGCTCCAGAGCCTCCAGCGACGAGCTGGCCCGGAAGGCACGGGTCGCGACCTCCTCATTGATCTTGTTCATGAGGTCGGCGAACATGGTGTAGGCCTCGTGTTTGAACTCGAGGATCGGGTCTTTCTGGCCGTACGCCCGCAGTCCCACGCTCTGGCGGAGGGTGTCCATGGCGCGCAGATATTCCTGCCAGTGGGTGTCAATCGCGTGCAGCAAAATGTGGCGCTCCATGGCGACGATGATTTCGGGCGGCTCGGCCTGGACCTTGAGATCGTAGGCCTGGCGGACCTTCTCCTTGACGAGTCCGGCGTAGGCGTCTTCTTTGGAGGGCAAGGCGCGGAGCTGGTCGGGTTTGAGGCCGATCGGGAAGGTCAGGGAGGCCCAGTCGGCAAACTCGACGGGCGCGGACTCGTCGTTCTGCTCCACGGCGTCGCGCGCGTGTTCCTCGATCACTTCGTCGAGCATGTTGAGCAGGTGGTCGCGCGGATCTTCGCTGGTGAGAATGGCCGAACGCAGTCCGTACACGACTTCGCGCTGGCGGTTCATGACGTCATCGTATTCGAGGGTGCGTTTGCGGATGCCGAAGTGGTATTGTTCGACGCGGCGCTGGGCGCGTTCGACGGATTTGTTGAGCCAGGAGTGCTCCATCACTTCGCCCTCCTCGATGCCGAGGCGGGACATGATGTTGGAGATCCGCTCGGCGCCGAAGAGGCGCATCAAATCGTCTTCGAGCGAGACGTAGAAACAGCTCATGCCGGGGTCGCCCTGACGGGAGCAGCGTCCGCGGAGCTGGCGGTCGATGCGCCGCGATTCGTGGCGTTCGGTGCCGATGACGTAGAGGCCGCAGGGGTTGCCTTCGAGCCATTTGCGGAGCGTGACGCCTTCTTTTTTGGCGTTGAGGTCCATCAGCGACGCGACTTCTTCGAGTGACATTTTGACGACGCCCGGGCCGAGCTTGATGTCGGTGCCGCGCCCGGCCATGTTCGTGGCGATGGTGATGGAACCGGGCTGGCCGGCGCGGGCGACGATTTCGGCCTCGCGGGCGTGATTCTTGGCGTTGAGGACGTTGTGCGGGATGTTGCGCTTGAGCAGCAGGCGGCTCAGCTCCTCGGAGGATTCAACGGTGACGGTGCCGACGAGCACGGGCTGTTTGCGCTTGTACGCGGCGGTGATTTCGTCGACCACGGCGTTGTATTTTTCGCGTCGGGTGCGGTAGATGCGGTCGTTTTGGTCCACGCGGCGCACGGGGCGGTTGGTGGGGATGACAAGCACATCCAGTTTGTAAATCTGCATGAACTCCTCGGCTTCGGTCTCGGCGGTGCCGGTCATGCCCGAAAGCTTTTTGTACATGCGGAAATAATTCTGAATCGTGATAGTGGCGAGGGTCTGGGTCTCGCGTTCGATCTTGACGCCCTCCTTGGCTTCCACGGCCTGGTGGAGTCCGTCGGACCAGCGGCGGCCGGTCATGAGACGCCCCGTGTTTTCATCGACGATGATCACCTGGTTTTCCTGCACGACGTAGTGGACATCGCGAATGTAGTTGCAGTAAGCGCGAATGAGCTGGTCGATGGCGTGAATGCATTCACTCTTGCGGGCGAATTCCTCCTGCGCGGCGCGGCGGCGGGCGAGGCGATCCTCGTCGCTGAGGGTGGTGGCGCCGTCGAGTTCGGACATGATGCTGGCGAGGTCGGGAAGGACGTAGGCGTCGGGGTCCTGCGGAGAAATGGCGGCGGTGCCCTTGTCGGTGAGGCCGGCGTCGTTGTGTTTTTCCTCGATGGTGAAGAAAAGGTCCTGGCGCAGTTCGCGCCCGAGTTCCTTGTAGGCTTCGGTGAGGAAGCGGTCGTTGGCTTTTTCGAGGATGCGGCGGACGTCGGGGTCTTCGAGCAGGGTGAGCAGCCCGGGGTGTTTGGGCATGCCCTGATGGATGCGGTAGAAGAGATTCGTAAGGGTTTCGGCGTCCCCATCCTCTTTTTCGAGTTCGATTTTGACCTGCTGGAGGTAGCCGTCGACGAGTTCCTTCTGTTTGCGGACGAGGCGTTCGACCATGGGCCGCATACGGAGGTAGAGTTCCTCGGAGGAGCGTTCCGTGGGGCCGGATATGATGAGCGGGGTGCGGGCCTCATCGACAAGAATGGAGTCGATTTCGTCGATGATCGCGTAGTTGTGGCCGTGTTGAACCTGCTCGCTGGGCGTGTAGGTCATGTTGTCGCGCAGGTAGTCGAAACCGAACTCGGCATTGGTGCCGTAGGTGATGTC
>CAZCFM010000178.1:0-6072 GCA_964497855.1 uncultured Verrucomicrobiota bacterium
CAAAAAGGGGCTTGCTCTTTTCTTTCAGAGAAGCCCACACATTTTGACATTGATGCAAGCCGTTGAACTATAGGAATATCTGATAACCCCTTTCGGCCCCGAGCGCCGGGCAGGTGTCGCGCCAGGTGGTCAGCTTTCCCCCTCCGCCCCCAAGCTCACCACCTGTCACGCTGGCTGCTATCGGCCCCCGATCCCCGCAGCCATCGCGCCAGCCCCAGGAAGTCGTCCCCACGCCTTTGGCGGATACTATAGTGGCGGGTGGGGGATTGACCGGGGGCGGAAGCGTGGTAGGGGGGGGACATGACTGTTGCCGCGCCCCTTTCTGCTTCGCTTTCCCGTGCCCTGGGCCTCCCAGGGGCGATTCTGATGGGGCTGGGATCGATGGTGGGAACAGGGGTGTTTGTGAGTATTGGCGTGGCGGCCGGCGTGGCGGGGTCTGCCGTCCTGCCAGCCATTGCGCTGGCTGCTTTCGTGGCGCTCTGCAATGCTTTGTCGAGTGCACAACTGGCGGCGGCGCATCCGGTGAGCGGTGGCACCTACGAATACGGATACCTTTATCTTCGTCCCTGGCTCGGTTTCAGCGCCGGATGGATGTTCCTTTGCGCAAAATCGGCATCCGCCGCCACAGCGGCGTTGGGCGTGAGTGGGTACCTGCTGAATGCGATGGGCGTTCAAGGCTCTCGCAATCTGTTGGCTTCCGCCTTGTCGCTGGGAATGACCCTGCTGGTCGCGGGGGGAATCCGCCGGAGCCATCGGGTGAATATGGTGATCGTGAGCCTGACGCTCGCCGCTTTGGGCACCTTTGTGGTCGCGGGCTGGCCGGCCACGTCGCCGGAATGGCGCAGTTTTCTGCCCCAACGCGGCTTCGGAGAGGCCTGTGCCCTGATGTTTGTGGCCTACACCGGCTACGGACGCATCGCGACGATGGGCGAGGAAGTGAGGGACCCGCGCCGAACGATTCCGCGGGCCATTCTCGCCGTCATGCTGATCAGCGCCGTACTGTACGGCGGGGTGGCGTTCGTCGCCTTGGGGACCGCCGGGGCCGAAACCCTGAGCGAAGTCACCCGCAGCCACGGCGCACCGCTGGAGGCGCTGCTGCATTTGCGCGGACGTCCTGTCGCGGCGCAGGTTGTGGCTCTTGGGGCCGTGACCGCGATGTCCGGGGTGCTGCTGAACCTGATTCTGGGTCTCTCGCGCGTTTTGCTGGCAATGGGACGCCGTGGCGATATGCCCCGCTGTTTCGCGGCGGTGAAAGAAGGAATTCCCCGCCGGGCCGTCCTTGGCGTCGGGGCTTTTGTCACCCTGCTGGCCGCGCTGGGCAGTCTGTCCCTGGCCTGGTCCTTCAGTGCCTTCACCGTGCTGGTTTACTACGCGATCACCAATCTGGCAGCGTTGCGTCTTCCGTCCGAACATCGCATTTACCCCCGTGTGTTTGCATGGATTGGGCTGGCGGCCTGTCTTTTTCTGGCGTTCCACGTCGACATGCGTGTGTGGATCCCGGGTTCGGTGCTGTTGGCTCTCGGACTGGGCCTCCGTGCGTCGTTCAGGCTCCGCGCAGGGCCTCGGAAGGCGGAAGGGCCGCCGCACGCAGGGCTGGAACAGCGGCATTGCCCAGAATCCACAGAACCAGCAGAGCAAAAGCACTAAAGACACGATCGGGAGGCAGCAGCACCAGCCAGGGGAACAAGCCCAGGATGGCAGCGGGAACGCCGAGGGCCGCTGCTTCGCCCAGAAACAGATTGCGAATATCCCGGGGACGCGCGCCCAGCGATCGGCGAAGTCCAATTTCGGAGCGGCGTTCCCGGACGTCGGCGGAAAGCAGCGAATGAATGACGAGTGCGGTCAGCAGCGCAATCACGGTGCCGAGGGCTTGAAGGCTCAGGCGCAAACGGTCAAACGCGGAGCGAATTTCGCTGCGGCGGAGGTCGTGGTCTGTCAGGGTGAGGGCGATATCCTCCCATTCCGGGGCGAGAAGCAGGGATTCCAATTTTGCGGCGGGCAGAGATACGCGCCAGGTGTCGGGCATGGGGCCATCGAAGGCGCGGGCGGGCAGCAAAACATCCGCGTCGGGGATGAGATGACCCACCCCGAGGACGCGGAAAACCTGCTCCTTGTGGACGAAGGTATCCCCTGGAAGCAGCGCCTGGTTTTGGGCGTAGGGGATCGAGAGCAGAGCGACGCGGGTGCCGTCGGCGAGGTCTTCCGCGGAAAAGCCACTGCCGCGTCCTTGAAAGTGGTCTGGCGCTGGAAATCCATCGACGAGGGCGACGCGTTTGTCCATGCGATGGCCGAACGCAGAAGCGGGCGGGAGGATATTGAGGATGCGCTGGAGGTCGCTGGGATGGGGTGGGGTGGCGAAGTGCAGGGTGCAGGTGGCCTCGGGCCAGGCCTGGAGGAGGTCGCGGGTGTTGCGGGTGGCGGACTGCATAAAGCGGAGTGCGACGCCCAGCAGGAGTGCGGCCGCAAAACAACTGAGAAAAAGGGTGAGGGAACGAAGGGGGACGTTGCGCAGCGGGCGGGAATGGGGAGACGGGAGCGCCGCGACGGGACCTTGACTCGGACGGGCTTTGGGAAGCTGCGCCAGGGAAAGGGTGCGGGGAGTGAAGGATTGCCAGCGCGGGTCGTGGGTGGCGATGATGACGGCCGTGTCCGGGCCGGCGATGCGGGCGAAGAGGTCGCGGACGCGTGCGGCGTTTTGTTCGTCGAGATTGCCCGTGGGTTCGTCGGCGAGCAGGAGCGCGGGGCGCAGAAGCAGGGCGCGGGCAATACACAGTCGCTGCACTTCGCCGCCGGAGAGCAGCCGCGCGGGATGATCGGCGCGTGACAGCAATCCAATTTCGTCCAGCAGGCTGTTTTCGCGTTCGAGATCGGGCCGGGAGTCCGGATGGTAGCGTCGTCGGAGGCGAAGGTTGTCGCGGACACTGCGATGGGGCAACGCGTGAAACTGTTGGAAAACCATGCCGATTTCGCGGGCGCGGAAAGCGGAGCGGCGGACATCGTCCCACGCCGCGATCGATTCTCCCCGCCAGAGAATTTCGCCGTCGTCGGGGCGATCGAGAAGGGCCATGAGGTGCAGCAGCGTGGTTTTCCCGCAGCCGGAGGGACCGAGTACCAAGAGGCGCTCTCCCGGGTCCAGATTCAAGTCGAGCCCGCAGAGGACCGGGATGTTGCCGGACGGGGAGGGGAAGCGGCGGTGGATGCCGTGCAACGAGAGCAGGGGAGTGCTCATGGGGCGCGGAGGCGTTCGCCCTCCTCCAGTCCGCCGCGGAGGAGAAGATGGGTGGCGTTGCCGGGACCGGTCTCCAGACGCTGCAGGGACCAGCGGCCCGCGCGGAAAACCTCGGTCTCCGGCCCCTGCGGACCAAAACGGAGCGCGGCGCGGGGAACCTGCAACACGTCTTCTTCGCGCAGCGTCAGGATGTCGATCTGCACACTGAGGCCGGGACGCAGGGCGGGATCGACGGCATCCATCTGAATCTCCGCCGGATAGACGCGTTCGCCGCCTCGGGGACGGGGCGAGACGCTGAGCACGCGTCCGCTGAAATTGCGTCCGGGCAGGGCGGGGAAACGGAGGCGGACCGGAGAGCCCGGCGCGGCGAGAGGCAGATCCCGCTCGCGGAGATCGCAGCGGACAATCAGGTGCGTCAGGTCGGCCAGTTCCAGAAAGACCTGGTTTTTGTAGAGACCGTCGCCGACGCGCACGGGGCGGCGTTCGCCGTCGATGGGAATCCAGGGCAGCGTGACCGTGCCGCGCTCGGGGGCAAGAACCTCCGCGCGGGTCAGGCGCTCCGACACGCGCTCGAGATAGGCCTGCGCACTGCGAAGACGCGCTTCGGCCTGGGCTTCCAGGGCGGGGTGCAGAATGTCACGCGTGAGCTGCAGTTTCTTTTCCAGAGCGTCGGCATGTTCGCGCAATTCCAACACGCGGATTTCCTGCTGACGCAGTTCTCCGGCGGCGAGCAGGGCTTCGTTCACGAGTTCGCGGGTGTCGGCGAGCAGTTGTTCTTCGCGGGCGAGCTGGCTGCGGTTTTCGGCGCGTTCCCGGAGGATCGATTGTTGTTCGAGGGGATGGCGCGCTTCGCGCAGCAGACGGAGTTCGTTTTCCGCGAGCAATCGGTCGCGTTCGAGTCCGATTTTTTGTTCCTCCAAGGTGCTCGGGTCAAAACGGGCAATGGGCTCGCCAGCTTCCACAGGACTGCCGTCGTCGATGATCCAGGTGAGTTTTGCGAGGCCGTCGAGTTCCGCGCGGAGGCTGAGGGGATTGGCGGCTTCGAGACGTCCCTGGAACGGCGTCCAAATTTCGAGGGGGCCGCGGGAAACGCGCGGGGCTTCGGCGCTGTCGTCGGCGCGCCGGGAACAGCCGGCGAGGAGAAACAGCGCGAGCAGTAAACGGAGAAGGACGGTCATGCCGGGGCGGGGGCGGTAGGCTGCGAATGAATTTGCAGTTGCGGGAAAGGAATGAGCCAGTTTTCGCGCGTGCAGAGGTCCACAAGTGCGGCCTGGGCCCAGCGGGGAATGCGGGTATACTCAGCGGCCGCGTCGCCGCTGCAATCGAGGGTGATGGCGAAGTTCAGGGAGGAGTTATCCGCTTCCGCAAACTCCACGCGGACCTGTTTCAGCGCATCGCCCAAGCGGGTTGAGAGAGTTTCCCGCAGATGTTCGGACATGCGCTCGGGGATGAAGGTGGTGGCGACGTCCTGATGGCGGTAATCCACGCCGAAGAGGAATTCGCAGCGGAAGCCGGGGGTCAGGACCAGTGGAGACATCGCCATGTAGGCGGGGGTCGGAATCACGCGCTGGGCGCCGCCGGGATGGACGATCTGGACGTTGGCCGGATTTTGGGTTGCGACACGTCCCAGGCTCCCGTCTGCAAGCACGACCCAATCCTGCACGCGGGAGGGAAACCATTCTTCGACGTGACCGGGTTGACGCGAGGTCAGGCCCAGCAAGAGGCGTGTGGGAACGAGCAGGATTCCGCCGTCGAGCAGGGGATTGACGAGCCGGGTGGCGAAGCCGATGCTGTCGACTTTCCAGGGGATGTCGTTAAACACGAGGCGTTCGCCTTCGCGGATCGATCCGATGTTGAGCATCATGCGGATTTGCTCGAGGAATTGCGGCAGGGTTTTGATGCCGGCCCAGCCCACACCGAGCAGGAACACGATCACCAGCGAGAGCAAAAACCAGTCGCCCACCAGATTGAACACCGCCATCAGCGCGATGAGGGCGCCGAGAATGGAGGCAAAGGTCCACATCAGGTTGAAAAGCCGGGGAGTGAAAGAGCGTCCTTTGAAAAAGCGCAGGCGACTGAAACGCCCGTGGAGGGCTTTCATGGAGAGAAACACCAGCACGAACGTGAAGATTCCCAAAAACAGATTCCGACCGCGCGTGCGGACAAACGTGCTGGCGGCACCGCGGGTGCGATCGAGCAACGATTGTTTGGCGGTTTCCCGGAGTTCGATCTGTTGTCCGAGCACGGTGCGCTGATTGGTGGCGTCCCGAAGGCGGCCCTGCCAGAGTGTGCGCAACTCCTGCAGACGGGACGCCAGTTCAGGTGACGGATCTGTGGCCAGGAGTTTGTCGAGATTGGCGAGGGCTTGGCTGGCGGTCTCGATGCGGCTTTGCTGCAGGGCGAGGTTTTGCCGGAGGGTTTCCATTTCCCGCGAGTCGGAGGTGGCGGCTTTGAGTTCGGACAACAAGGGCTGCACGAGCTGCTCGATTTCGCGCTGGAGGTTGAACTCCGATGTCACGGGAGCATCATACACCGACGTATCCGTCGAGAGGGCGATTCCCTGGAATTGAACGCGGAGGTCGCCCAGTTGTTTGCCCAGGCGATTGATCTCGGTCTGAATTTGGCTGCGTTCGTGCTCGTCACTGTTCGCCCGGAACTTTGCCTGAAGCAGGTTCAGTTCCTTCTCCTGGGCCATCATCGAGTCGTTGAGGGCGCGCAGGGAAACCAGTTCGGGGACCGGTGTTTGCCCCTGGAGGGGAATGCAGGCGAACCAACAAAGAAACAAAAGCGTTTTCATGCCTTGCTTGTGCCGTTTGGGGTTACTCTTGTCAATGTTCTGTTGC
>CAZCFM010000179.1:0-5836 GCA_964497855.1 uncultured Verrucomicrobiota bacterium
AAGGAGGAGACGGCGCGGGCGAGATCGCTGTCGGCGGCGGCGAGAAAATGCCGGCAGGCTTCTGGATTTCCGCTCTGGTGGGCAACGAGGGCCCGGTAGAGATCGTGATACGTTTCCTTCAGGGGGTCCATGCGCTCCATGCGTTCGCGCACGGAGAGTTCGGAAAACGGCAGGGCGGATTCGACGGAGCCGCGGAGTTCGCCGTCCTGACTGTAGAGGGTGCGGGCGACGAGCAGTCCCTCGGGTTGGATTTCGCGGATACGCAGGACTTGAATGCCGTTGCTGCGGGTGTGAATGGGGACGTCCTGATTGAGGAAAGGGCGGTAGCTGTCGAGAATGGCGCGGGGAACATTTTGCAGGGCGGTGATTTCGCGGCGGAGGGTGGCGACATCCGCGGCGACGGCAAAATAGGCGGAATCCGAGGCGGCGTCGTCGACCAGTTTGAGAGCGCGGGCCCAGTCGGGCTGCAGCACAAAGGGCGCGACCTGGCCGATGAGGTCCTGATACCGTTCGCGGGCGAGGCGTTGTTCGGTTTCGCGCTGGCTGCGTTCCTGTTGTTCCCACTGGTCGATGCGGCGGGCGAGGGTGCGGCGGAGGGGTTCCAGCTCCTGCAGGAAGGGTCCGGTGTAGGCGTCGAGGCTGGCGCGGGCGGCGTCGGGCCCTTGTTGCTGAAGGGTTCGGAGGATATTTTCGCGAAGGCGGCGCTGGTCTTCGGCGACGGCGGTTTCGCGGTCGCGTCGGACGCGCAGGATTTGCTGGGCGGCGGCATCGGCGATGGCGGATCCCGCGCCGGCGGTGCCGAGATCGAGAAGCTGGCGGAGGGTTTCGTCGTGATTCGCGGGGTCGCGTTCGTAGGCCAGAATGATCTCGGTCATGGTGCGGCCCAAGGCTTCGACATCGACGGCGACGACGTGAGGAGGCAGGGGCGTTGGGGTTGGCGTAGCGGGAGGGGGGCTGGGACTGGGGCGGGGTTGCGGCGTCTTTCCGGAGGCGGAATCCGGGCCGAAGCGCAGGAGCAAGGCGATGCCAATGAGGCCGAGCAGCAGGCCGGAGGCGACGGAGGCGGCGATTGCGAGGCGGCGGGCCTGAGGGCGGAGGGGGACTGCGCTGTGGACGCTTGTTGTCGGGCGGGCTGGGGAGGGCGTGGGAGCGGTGCGGGCATCGGGATCCGCAAAAGCCAGGGTGCTCGGACCCTCCGGCAAGGGGGGGAAAGGGCCGCGTTTGGTGTTGACGTGCTGGAGGGCGGAGAGGAAATCGTCCCAGGTGGCAAAACGGTCGTCGGGGTCGCGGGCCAACATGCGGGCGAGCAGCAGCACGACGCCGCGGGTGAGACCAGGGATGAGGGAACGGGGATCTTCGAGTTTTTCCAGGCCGTGGCGGCGCAGCGTTTTCAGATAGCTGGAATCCTCGAAGGGGATTTTTCCCGTCAGCATATTGTAAAGCGTCATTCCGAGACTGAACATGTCGGAACGGGTGTCGATCGACTGGGGGCGGTCGATTTGTTCCGGGCTCATGTAGTTGGGGGTGCCCAGAAGGGTGTCGGCGTGGGTGTTGGAGTGTTTTTCGAGGGTGTTTTTCGAGAGACCCATGTCGAGCACTTTGGCCTGAAAGCCTTTGCCGATCATGATATTGGCCGGTTTGATGTCGCGGTGCAGAATGCCTTTTTGCTCGGTGGCATACTGGAGGGCGAGGGCGACTTGGCGGACCACGGTCAGCGCCTCGCTTTCGCTGAGCACGCCTTCGCGGTTGAGCAGGTCTTCGAGGGTTTCGCCGGCGACGTAGGCCATGGCCATGAAGTAGACGCCGTTGTCCTCGCCGGCATCGTAGGCGGTGACGATGTTCGGGTGGTCGAGTTTGGCCTGGTAATGGACTTCTTTCAGGAAGCGGACGACGAAAGAATTTTCGCGGGTGAACTGGGCGGGGAGGATTTTCAGGGCCACGTCGCGTTCGAGGGAGAGTTGTCGGGCGAGATAGACCTCGCCCATGCCGCCCTGGCCGATTTTGTGTTTGATGAGGAAGCCGCCGACGACAAACCCGGGGCCGAGGCTGGACTGCGGCACGGTGATGAGGCCTTCGCATTCGGGGCAGTTCAGTTCCGTGCCCATCGCATTGGCGTTGATGCGCAACTTGGCGTTGCAGTGGCTGCAATGAAAGGTGACCAGCATGGGCGGGGATGTCAGCCGCCGAAGGCATCCAGAACGAGCTGGTAGCCGTCGGCGGAGCAGAAGTAAAAGTGCAGAGGCGCGTTGATGAGACGTCCCACGTCTTCGCGAAGTTGAAGGTTGTAGGGGTTGAGCATGGCGACGAGGGGTTCGCCGGCGACGTGGGCAAAGGCGAAGGCCCCGCGGTGGCGGAGGAAATCGGGGGGAAGCAGAGCGGCCATTTCGGGGTCGGGGTCGACGAGGCGGAGGTCGATGTAGGGAACGCCGGAATCGTGGGCGAGGAATTCAATGGCGCTTTCGCGGTGGGGCATGGCGCGGTCTTCGAGCACGTAGAGGACGCAGCGGGGCGCCAGCGGGGCTTTGGCGGAGTACCAGCAGAGGTCGTGGAGGATGTCGAGGTATTCCGCCTTGGAGATGCTGTGAAAACGCTGCAGGTGATGGGCGAGCAGGATTTCGGGGATCAGGTCCACCTGGTGGATTTTGCGCTGGTCGAGGTGGAGGGTGTTGGCCCCGAGGTCACCCTCTCCGCGGCTGATGACGGTGGCGAGGCGTTCGTAAACGTTCTGGGCTTCCGGATTGAGCTGGGCAAAAAGTTCCAGATTGTTGTAGAGGAAAAAGGTGAGATCGCTGTGGGCGCCCAGGCTTACGCGGCGCGCGGCTTCGACCAGGTTGTTGCCAGCCTCGCGGAAACTTTCCACGTCGTTGAACATGTCGTATAGAGCAATGTGCATGCCTACGGGGTCCTCGATTTCCGGAATGAATTCCTCGAGGATGCGGATGGACTCCATCAGCTCGCGGTGCTCGGAATACAGGGAGTCCAGTTCCTGCTGCGACGGAATCTGGCGGGAGGACGATGAGGCGTTTGAAGCGTCGGGTTTGGGGGGCATGGGGATGTTGTAGCAGGGAAAATGCGACAGAAGCAAGCCGAACCGCAAATCAAGACTTGTCAAAAGCAGATGCCACGGGCAGACTGACCTTGTGGAAACCCTATCGCAGAACCTTTTTGATTTTCTCTTGGACCACTATCAGTTGACCGAGGCGCAACTGGAGCAGGCCGAGGCCAAGGCAGAGGCCGAGACCCTCAGCCTGGAGGAGGCCCTGGTCCGTTTGGGACATATTCCCCCGGAGGCGGTGTCGATTGCGCTCGCCCAGAATGCCGGCACGTCCCCGGTGGATTTGAGCCGGTTCCGCACGACGCCGGAACTGCTGGCGGATCTGCCCATCGGGGCGATGAAACAGCACCGCGTTTTTCCCCTGTCCCGCATCGGCAAAACCCTGACCGTGGCGGTGGATGACCCCTACAACGTCATCGCCCTCGAAACCATCATCGCCCAAAGCGGTCTGAAACTGATGACCGTGGTCGCGCCCTCGAAGCGCCTCGGGGAAGTCGTCGATGCCCGCCTGGCCGAACAGGCCTCTGCCAGCAATTTGGAGGAAACGCTGTCGCAGTTCAACGACGACGCCGAACTGTCGACCGTCACCGGGGAGAACATCGACCTGGATGACATGGCGCAGCACGCCGATGACAAGCCGGTGATCCGCATCGTCAACTCCATCCTTGTGGAAGCGCTGCGCAAGCGGGCGAGCGACATTCACGTGGAGCCGGAGCGCGATTCCTGCCGCGTGCGCTACCGCGTGGACGGGGTGCTTATTCCTTCGGGCTCGCCGCCGAAAAGCCTCTATCCGGCGATCGTGTCGCGCATCAAAATCATGTCGAACCTCGACATTGCCGAACACCGCCTCCCGCAGGACGGACGTTGCCGCATCCGCGCCCTGGACAAGGAAGTGGATATCCGTGTGAGTATTCTGCCGGTGATTCACGGGGAAAAACTCGTAATGCGTATTCTGGACAAAGCGAATCTGCCCAAAGGACTCGGGGACCTGGGTCTGGATGACTATTCGCGGGAGGCCTTCGCCCGCGCCCTGGCCCAGCCCTACGGCATGATCTTTGTCACCGGCCCCACCGGCAGCGGCAAAACCACGACCCTCTATTCGGCCCTCCAGGAATTGAACGAACCGGGCACCAATATCATCACCGTGGAAGACCCGGTGGAATATCAGCTCGTCGGCATCAACCAGGTGCAGACCCAGGCCGAAGTGGGCCTGACCTTCGCCGCCGGACTGCGCTCCATTCTGCGACAGGACCCTGACATCGTGCTGGTCGGCGAAGTCCGCGACTACGAAACCGCCTCCATCGCCGTGCAGGCGGCGCTCACGGGACACTTGGTGCTCAGCACCCTGCACACCAACGACGCCCCGGGCGCGGTCGCCCGACTCAAAAACATGGGCATTGAGCCCTTTATGTTGGCCTCGGCCCTGATTCTTGCCCAGGCCCAGCGACTCTTCCGACGTCTCTGTCCCGCCTGCAAACACGGGGTGGACATCACGGTGAAAGACCTCAAAGACAACCACTTCAACATCGAGGGCCTCGATTTCGAAAGCCGGAAAATCTTCGAACCCGGCAAATGCACCAAATGCAATCAGGGCGGCTACAAAGGACGCGGCGGCATCATGGAAATCATGGAAGTGAAGGAAATCATCCGCGAGCTGATCATGAAAAACGCCAACGACAACGATCTGCGCCGCGCCGCCGTGGCCCAGGGCATGATTACCCTCCAGCGTGCCGGCCTGAACAAGGTCTTCGACGGATTCACCTCCATCGACGAAATCCTGCGCATCACCAGCACGGTGTGAGGAGGGGAAGAGGTTGAAAGGTTGGAAGGTTGAAGAGGGAGAGGAAGAGTTTCTGGTTCCAGGTTTCTGGTTTCTGGTTGAAGAGGAAGAGTGTCCTAGGTTTCAGGTTTCAAGTTTCAGGTTTCAAGTTTCAAAAACGTGAACCCAGAAACCAGGAACAAGAAACGAGAAACTCTTCTCTTCCACTCCGCACTCCGCACTTCCTCCCATCTTCTCCCTTGACCCGGCACACGAATTGCTGAATACTCACGAAAATCGCCCATCCGAAATCCCCACTCCCCACTCCGCAATCCCCAATCCCCCTCTCCCATGGCCAAAGAAACCTTTAAAATCGCCGGCAGTAAAAAGATCCAGAACAAGGATCTGCCCGTTTTCACCCGACTAATGGGGGCGATGCTGGATGCGGGCATGCCCTTGATCCAAGTGCTCGAGACGCTGGAAAGCGAGACTAACAACAAAGACTTCAAGCCGGTTACCGCCGGGGTGAAAGAGTACATCGAGGGCGGCGAAAGCCTTTCCGAAGCCATGGCGCACTACCCCACCGTGTTCGACAATCTCTACCTGAGCATGATTCGCGCGGGAGAGACCAGCGGCATGATGTCCGACATCGCCATGCGCCTAGCGGGTTATCTGGAAGAAGCCGTCCTTCTCAAGCGCAAAGTCAAATCTGCGATGATGTACCCGGTCATGGTGACCCTGCTTGCACTGGTCCTGACGATTTGTATGATTCTCTTTATCGTCCCCGCGTTTGAGGAAATGTATTCGGATTTTGCATCCGCCTTGCCAGCGCCAACCCAGTTTTTGGTGGATTTGAGTGGTTACATGCGAAAATACTTCCTTGGTGTGTTTGGGGCGCTGATTGCCGCGGGGATTGCGTTCATACAGTACAAAAAAACGACGGCAGGACGCTATTCGGTGGACAAAATGAAACTGCGGATGCCCGTTTTTGGCCAACTGATCAAAAAAGTTTCCCTCGCCCG
>CAZCFM010000180.1:0-5812 GCA_964497855.1 uncultured Verrucomicrobiota bacterium
TCGCCGGTGTGATCGGCTCCGCCATCGCCGCCGGCGTGCTCTGGGCCGTGATGCTCTGAGCGTTTTACCGCGTTGCATTTTGACGGGGAAGGGCTAGGAACGCCGCATGAATGTTCCAGCCCTTTCCCGCAGCCGCCTGATTCTGGCTTTTCTGGCGGTGTATGTCTGCTGGGGCTCCACCTATCTCGGGATCAAGGTGGTGGTGCAAACCCTGCCGCCGCTGACCCTCTCGGGCCTCCGCTTTTTCGTGGCGGGAGTGCTGATGTACCTGTTCCTTCGCCTGCGGGGAACTTCGAAACCGGAGCGCGTTCACTGGAAAAGCGCGGCGATTGGCGGTCTCTGCCTCATCTTGGGCGGGAACGGTCTGGTGTCGATTGCTTCGCTGTGGATTGATTCGGGACTGATCGCCGTGTTGGTGTCGGTAACCCCGCTTTACATGACGCTGATCGGCTGGTGGAGCGGGCAGGGGAGGCGTCCGGGACCTTGGACCTGCATGGGGCTGCTGCTGGGACTCGCGGGAGTCGCTCTCCTGGTCGGCCCCTCCTTCGCCGCACGCAATCTGCTGCTGGGTTCAGGACTGGCCCTGCTCGCACCCCTGATCTGGACGATGGGCGCCCTGTACGGTCGACGGGCCGTGCAACCGTCCTCCACGCTGCTGTTTGCGGCGATGCAAATGACCTGCGGCGGGGCGGCGACGCTGGCCGTGGCGCTGCTCAGCGGCGAAACCTTCCGCGCAGACTGGCTCGCGGGCTCCGCGCAGTCCTGGTGGGCGCTGGCCTATTTGCTGGTGTTCGGTTCTTGGATCGGTTTTTCCGCCTTCATCACCATCACCAAACACACCCCGCCCTCCGTTTCCTCCTCCTACGCCTATGTCAATCCAGTCATCGCGGTGTTGCTGGGCGTGCTGCTGCTTCAGGAGCCCCTCAGCCCGCGCAGCCTCCTGGGCATGGGGCTCACGCTGGGCGCGGTCGCGCTGGTCCTCGTCCGCAACACTCCGCGCTCCAAATGACATTCGCCAACAGGTTCGGGGGGGGCAGGAGGAAAATTTAATATTGCAGCTGTTGCAATATATCCGCATGAATAAACAAATTTAATATTGCAACTGTTGCAATATAACTCCATCTTCTGATGCGGTACCGAATTCAGGATTGCCAGGTATGGCCTATCCCATAAGAAGTCCGGATGTCCGCAACCGATCTCCCCCCCGCGAAATGGCCCGGCAGTCTCAGCGACCGCGAACGCTTCCTTCGGCAGATGCGCTTCCAGCCCGTCGACCGCTGCTTCAACCGTGAATTCGGCTTTTGGAATGACAATTTCACCCTCTGGCCCATGTTCCGGGAGCGGGGGATTGCAGACAACGGGACTGCGGAGCGCTGGCTCAATTTCGACGATATCCGGGTGGAGGGTGCGCGGGACATGCTTCCCCGCTTCGAAGAGAAGGTGCTGGCGGAGCGGAACGGCATCCGGGTCATTCAAAATGCCGACGGACTTACTGCGGAAGTTCCCGCCGACGGGCACGACACCATCCCTCATTATATCAAATCCTCGGTGGAAACCCCGGAGGACTGGGCGAAGGTGAAGGCGGAGCGCTTCCGCCCCGACGATCCCGCTCGGCGGGTGGATGTGGAGGCGCTGAAACGGCGGCATCCCGTCGACCGTGACTACGTGCTGATGGTGGACGCCGGTTCCCGCATCGGACGCATCCGCGATCTGCTCACCGTGGAAGGCCTGGCCTACGCCTGCCAGGACTATCCCGAAATGGTGGACGACATGGTTGAGACCTGGTGCCAGCTCACCGAACAGTATCTCGATCAGGTATTGCCGCACCTGTCCTTTGACGCGGCCGGCGGCTGGGAGGACATCTGCTACAAGAACGGTCCGCTCATCTCTCTCGGATTTTTCCGCGAGGTGGTGATTCCCCGCGTCCGACGCATCGGCGCCAAACTCCATGCGGCAGGCATCGACATCTGGTTCACCGACTGCGACGGCGACGTTCGTCCGCTGCTGGAGGACTGGATGGCCGCCGGGCAGAACACTCTGTTCCCGCTGGAAGTGAACGGAAGCGGTCATCCCGGCGCCCTGCTCGATCGGTATCCCGGCGAATTGCGGGTGATGGGCGGCGTGGACAAGATGATGTTGATTCGCGGTCGGGGCGCGATCCGGGAATATCTCGAATCGCTGGTGCCCTGGGTGGAGCGTGGCGGTTTTATTCCGCACGTCGATCACCGCTGTCCCCCGGATGTGAGTCAGGAGAATTATCTATTTTATTTGGAGGAGAAAAAACGCCTGTTCTGCCGTGAGCTTGGGGGCAGGAGCGTCCGCCGTACCCCGTCTCCACCGCCGCAGCCTACAAACCGCTGACGCGGACCTTTGCCCGGCTCAGGTGGAAGAGAAGGACCAGGGACACGGGCAGGAGGAGCGTGAATCTTGCGGCCTGGAGGGGGAGGGGAGAGGAGGCGAGGAAGTCGCTGGGGAGGCGCGTCCACGCCGCGAGAAGGAGAATGGCAACGGGGTATATGTGACGGGCTGGGAGTACGCAGGGCATAACCAGGGCGAGGGCGAGTACAGCAAGCAGGAGGAGGGCCTCTCGGACGTCCCGGAGCAGAAAGGGGTGGGCGTCCCAGACCCAGGCGCGTTCCTCCGTGAGACCCGTTTTCAGCAAGGCCTGGAGTTCTTGGGTGGCCGCTTCGGCGCTGAGTCCGTAGCGTTGGCGGTAGGTTTCCACACTGAGGGGACTGTCGGCTTCGAGTGCCAGGATTTGGCGGGGGCGGAACCCATTGGAGAGGGGGCGACGGGCCTGGGCGCTCAGGCGGAAGGTTCCTGACTCCCCGGGAATGGGAAGGACCCAGCCCAGATCCAGCAGCGCGGGCAGTAGATCCTGGGCATTTTCAGAGCTGATGCGGGTGTGTTGTTGGAGTTTGTGAATCCAGGGTTGGAAGTCCGGGCTAATGTTGTCGCCCGCTTTGGGGGAGAACAAGGTGTCCGGAACGTGGGTGCCATGGGTGTCCTCTTGCAGGAATCCATAGATTTTGAAGGCCCGGATCATTTCGTCCGGGGTGAGGGGTGCCTGTTGACCAAATAATCGCAGCAACGTGGGGCGGGAAATCGAACGCAGATGCTCGTCGAGAAAACGCAGCAGAGGGATTGCGTCGGGGCGGGCGGCCAGATCTGCCGGCAGGGGCGGGGGCAGATCCGGGATGGGTTCGTAGCGGGTTTCCGGGTGGAGGCTGTAGAAGTTCCGGACCAATTCGCCGGGTTGTTTGGCGGAGGTGGCGATGCTCCAGAGCAGCGGCAGGCAGAACAGAGTCGCCATCAGGACAAGCAGTTCCAGTCGGAGCATGGCGTGGGCGATGGGGCGGGTACTGCTGGTGATGCGGAAGATCAGGGGAATGCCCAGCAGGGGGACGGGAGCCCAGCGTAGCAGACGGGGGAGGTGAATGTCGGGCGCGGGCGGGTAGTGTGAAAGGGTGATCTGGAAGGCAAAAGCCGCGAGCAGCAGCAGCGCAAGGGTGCAGAGTTCCTGACGCCATCCGCGGGTCAGGGAGAAAAGCAGGAGGGCCCAGCTGAAGAGCACAACAAGGGGACTGAGGGGGCCTGACCAAACGTGGAACAGCAGGGAGGGCGGGAGCACGATGGGCAGCCACAGGACCAGGCGCAGCGGATGAGGGATCGGGAGATGATGCTGCAGCAGACGGGCCAGTCCAAATGCGAGAAAGGCGATGAGGCCAAAATGCCAGGAAAAGGCTCCGGGTGGAGTGGGGAGGCGCAGAAAGGGCGGAAACGAAATCAACAGCAGCGCGGTGGCGGTCGCCGCATAGGCCCAAAGCTCGTGGTTTTGTTTTTTTGACAATTGCATGGGTTTTGTTATGCACTTTCTCCCCGATTTCTTCAACCCCCATCCCTGAGCATTCTATGTATAACGCCAACGACCTTAAAAAAGGCCTGAAAATCGAGATAGACGGTCAGCCTTACGTCATCACCGAATTTCAATTCGTGAAGCCCGGCAAGGGCACTGCGCTGTATCGCTGCAAAATCAAAAACATCATGACCGGCTCCAGCATGGACCGCACCTACCGTCCCAACGACAAGATTGGCAAGCCCGACCTGATGCAACGCGAGATGCGCTATTCCTATCCCGAGGGGGACAACTTTGTGTTCATGGACAACGACACCTTCGAGCAGCTCACGGTGGACAAGGACGTGGTCGGCGACCTGAAATTTTTCCTCGTCGAGGAGATGGAATGCAAAGTTCTTTTCTACAACGATGTGGCGATTGACATCGAAATGCCCACCTTTGTCGAGAAGGTGATCACCGAAACCGAGCCCGGCGCGCGCGGCGACACCGCCACCAACGTCACCAAACCGGCCAAGATCGAAAACGGCTACGAAATCCAAGTCCCCCTGTTCATCAAGGAAGGGGATATCGTTCGTATCGACACCCGCACAGGCGAGTACGCCGACCGCGTGAGCAGTCGCAAATGACCGAGTCCGTTTCCGCTCTGGCGGCCAAACGGAAGAATCTGGAACTGCGCGGGCGCGTCATCGCGGCCGCGCGGCTTTTTTTTGCGAGGGAGGGATATCTGGAGGTACAAACCCCGCTGCGTGTGGCCGTACCGGCCTTGGAGGACCATATCGACGCCGAAGCGTCCGGCGACCATTGGCTGCGCACCTCTCCCGAGCTGCACATGAAGCGGATGGTCTGCGCCGGCTACCGGAAAATCTATCAAATGGGTCCCTGCTTCCGACGCGGCGAACGCGGCACCCGTCACTTGCCCGAGTACACGATGCTGGAATGGTACCACACGGGTGTCACCTGCCGGGAGCTGATTGGCGAAACCCATGCGCTGCTGGTGGACGTGGCGGAAGCGCTGGGTCAAAACGAGTTTTACGGTGTGGACATCACGCAGCCTCCGGTAGTATTCACGCTGCGAGATGCATTTTGGTTGTGGGCGGGCTGGGATCCGATCGAGGACTTCGACGAGGGGCGTTTCGACGAAGATTTGGTGGACAAGGTGGAGCCCATGCTGGCGGAACAGCCCTGCCCGGTGATTTTGAGCGATTTTCCGGCGGAACGGGCCGCTCTGGCACGGTTGAGCCCGCAGAATCCCCGCGTTGCGGAGCGATGGGAAATGTACATCGGTGGTGTTGAGCTGGCCAACGCCTACAGCGAACTGACGGATGCCGAGGAACAGCGCCATCGCTTTGAAAAGTGTGCCGAAGGACGCCGTCTGCGAGGTCAGGATGTCTACCCGATGGACGAGCCCTTTTTGCGCGCATTGGCCGGAGGTATGCCGCCCTGTGCCGGGATCGCACTGGGCTTGGATCGACTGCTGATGCGGCTGGCTGGAGTAAACGATATCCGACAAGTTGTGCCGTTTGCGCAGCTCTGAGGTTTTGCGGGAGAATCCCAGATGTCGGCAAAAATGTATTATTGTAACAGTTGCAATATTAAATATATTTTACCCCTCACCCTGTGCTACCCGGCGTGCACCGGTGGTACGATTTTGGGGAAATTCCCAATTTGAGCCTGATGCAACGAGGTGTTTTTCAAAAACCATCTCGGGCACGGTTGCCCGACCCGACTTTGGATCACCCAATCTATCCGAAACGGTATCCGAATCTCGGAACTGGGTCGCGAAGCCCTTTCCGATCCTCGGATCTTACTTCACCTGTCGCAGCGACTTCATCCCGAACCAGCCGCCTTTGATTGTTTTGCCCGCTTTCGTGCGTTTCGGCCCGAAACAGCTCTTGTGCTCGTCCATCAGTCCCTGCAGGAACTCGCCACTGCCCACCCCCACCCCGCGTGTGAAGA
>CAZCFM010000181.1:0-5769 GCA_964497855.1 uncultured Verrucomicrobiota bacterium
ATCTGGAAGTCTTCGAACGACTCGCCCGCCACGCCCAAGTCCTCGCCACCACCGCACCTGCGCAGCCAACGGAACAGCTTAGGGCATGAGTCCGGTCACCACCGTTTGATAATCCTGCCTGTCTTTATCAGATGGAAATTGTGTTGGGACGGTTTTTTGAAGGAAAACCGAGGCCGCCTCTTGGGCTCCCGGCGATTTCAATCGCAAGGCCTCCACAATGTATTCCGGACGCAGCTTTATCTGATTCGCCGTATGCAGTTCAAAACGGATGGTCTCCCAAAGACTATCCCATGTCTGTTGTCGCAATCCGTCGGGCAGCCGGTCCAGCCACGCCAGCGGAGGGCGATCAAACGCCACTGTTTCACCCGGCACATTTCGATGAAATTGAAGGCGATGCCCGTGAATCAGGCACCAGGCATAGCCTTGCAATTCCGCGTCATCCAAGGAGATGTTCGTTTTGTTGATTTGCGTGAGAAGGCCGACCGGATTCGTAACAGGCGGTGTACGCAGCAGGGCGCGGAGCCGGTTCAACGCCTCAGGTTTGTCCGATTCCTCTAGAAAATCGATGAGGTAGGGATGCCATACAAGCCGGTCCAGAAGGTCACTGCGATCTTCGGCGTGATCGCGACGGTAGGATTGGCGCAGGAATTTCAATGCAAGAAGCGTGTTGGAACCAGGATCATAACGGGCATCGGAGAGGCGCAGGATTTGCCCGATCTCAAAAGTATTGTCCACCCGGTTTCGGAAACGGTCCTGGAAAACCAGTGAAGGTGCCGCATTCTCGATTTTCCGGACCGGGTGAATGGCTTGCGTCCCCTCCGAGTTCTGCCGGGAGTGGAGAATCGCATCCCGGCGGGGCCGCAGGTAAAGCGCCATTTCCGCCGAGCTGCGACCGCGCTCGGCGCTTGTGCCACTGTAGACGGTCGCCTGAATGGGACTGTTTTCAGGAAAATACGGCGTCGGATCCCTGACCTCCAGCGTATAGACCCTGGTAAAGGCGGGGAATCCGCTGGTGTTTTGGCGGACAAGGGCGGGAAGGACCAACAAAGGGGAATTCGGACCCGTTTCAAAGGTGATTGCCGCATATTGGCCTTCGAACCAATTCCAGTAGGCCCTAGAACCCGTAAGCCCGCCGGTTGCGGCGCCAATCAGTTGTAACTCGACGGTATCGTGCGCCGTGGAGCGAAACGCCCCTCTCACCTGATGAAAGAGTGCGACCTTCGCATCCACCTGCCCCTGCCAAACAGGTTGCACCTGCAAAAGCTCGTACGATATCTCCGGTCGCAGCGCCTTCGTGCGATGGACAAGTGTCGCTGGTAGTTTTGTCTCAACGTAAATCGTTTCCGTTTTCCCGTCCATCGTAACCTCTGTTCTCCGTTCAGTCGTTTCGCTGATAGCCGGTGTCGAAAACGGGGAAACAACCGATCTTTTAGGAAAGCGCCGGTGGAAATGCCAAAACCAGTGGGCCTCGCTGAACTCATTTCGCAGGGAGCTGATATGGCTGGTGAAGCGATACTCAACCCCGTCGACATTCGTTTGGATGCGGGTATTGGCTTCGTGGAGGATGCGGTCCGGGGGCATTTCCATGCGTATCCAGGGATCGATGTATTCGGCCAAGGGTGGAAGAGTATCCGCAGGGACGATAGGCCGGAATTGCGGAGAGACGGTGGGCTCGTACAGGTTTCCAGATCGGAGTCCGGCCAGCACAATCAGGAAGAGAGTCAGAACCGAAGCGCAGCCCAGTAAAACCGGACTCAGACGGTAGTGCTCGCGCTTCAGGAGAATCACAGACGGCCAGAACAGGAACAGAAACGAATGGAGCCCTGTGAGGACTCCATTCCAAAAACCGAATCCCAGACTAAGAGCGATCACGAGGCGAATGAGCAACAGAGGCATCAAAACCGTCAGGACGAAGGCTTGTTTTCCCGCATCCAAACCTTGACGCGAAACCGGTCTGGAGGCGATCCACCGGGTGTCCCAGGCTTTGGGGCTGTCCTCATGGCATCGCAGAGCCACAATCCAAAACCCTAAAATCCAGACCAGAATTTGCAGAGGAAAACCCATCGCCCCGGCGTTGTGCAAAACCAGGGCCAGCTCAAGCAAAATCGCCAGGCCGAGATACAATACCAAGGCCGCCCGTACAGCGCGAAGGTCTTTCCGAAGATGCCAGCGTATTTCCCGGTTCATGGATTCGCCTCCTCAAGCGGGGCCCATCGTTCCATCGCTTCCAGAGCGCGCAGCAACCGGGGATCTCCGGAGCGCAAAAAGACACTGCGGACATGCGCGGGCAGCGCCACCTGTTGCCGGGCAAGATCCAGCCAAACCTCCATGGCCTCCTTTTCCCAGCCGTTTGCCAAAATCAAGGTCGCAAGGCGGGGATGCAGTTTGGCTGCCTGGAAAAGTTCCGCCTTGTAACTTTCCGCCGGCGAGAGACCGAGACCATATTCAATACGGGACCACTGGTGATTGAATGCCCTGCTCATGGGTTGTTTCGCTAAAAGCCCAAGCTGTTCCATCTCCCAGGTGCCTGTAGGGTGATCCGCGTAGTCTTCATATACCGAATCCATCGATTTTCCGGGCTGAACCCAAAAAAAACGCTGATAATCCTCTGCCGTGGCCCGCAGGGGTGCCTTCGGCTGTAAAAGCAGCCAGTGGACATGGAAAGAATCGTCGGACACTGCCCGCTGAATTTCGGAAACATCCGCTGATTTTTCCGATAGGGAGAGGGATGTCTGAAACTCGCTTGAAATAGCCGGAAAAGCCGACACAGCGGGACCTCGAAAGTGAAGGAGAATAAAATCCATCAGACTGCCCGGGTGCTCCGAGCCTTTTGGTTCCACAATGCACACGGCGACAGACGGCTCCGGTTCCCCGAAAAACAAACGCTTCCACAGCAGGTTTTCCACGCGGGAAAACAGTTTCGTCCTGGACCTGAAAAACGCGTTCCCGTTTATTTTTTCCCACTCGATTCGGGTGGCGGAGGTCGAGAAATGCACCTTGCCGTCGCGGTGGGTGTGGGTAGACTCCAGGTTTTGATAGAGAGCCACTTCGGTGAGGTCGTAGGGAACGAGGTGTACATCATACGAAATCTCCACGGGTTCTCCTTGAAAACCCTCCAGGAGGTCCGGGGTAAATTCAAAGTCAAACCATGTACGTTTTTTGGCGGCTGTTTTCCGAGGCAGGTTTTGGCGCTGAGATTTGAGCTCCCCTGTCCAACGTTTGACCATTTGCGCAGCAAGGGTGTCATATTCCCAAAGATTTTTACATGGAAAAGTCCGCCACGTTTCGGATCCGTCTTTCCGGATGCTGGCTCGTTTGAGTCGGAAATGGATATCAGAGGTGTCCGACGAATGTTCCGCAACCAGTGGAAGCGTATATCGTTGTACGAGTTGATTTTTCTTATCCGGTGTCGATCGGAACCAGCGTGATTTTTCGCACTGTTGGGGAATGGCGAAAACGCTCCACCCTTCCGCAGCAGCCACCGGTGTATCGCGTCGTTGATCGAGGGCGAACAGGAATCGATCCACCGCCCCCGGCCCGAATTTCAGACAAAGAACAAGGAGGGGAATTCCCACCCCATGCACATAACACAGCGCGCGCGAGCCTTCGAGTCGCAGCCACACGGCGAAGCCAATCAGGACACAGGCCACGGTAGACGTGCCCACGACCGTGAAGTAGCGCTGAACATTTGAAATGTCGTAATCAAAAAACGAGTCCAGCGAGACTACAGGGGCAAAACGGGGGAGCACGGTGGAGAGAATCCATACGCTTAACAGCATGCCTACAAGATTTGCCCCAAATAAAAGGGGCGTCCGAAGCGGGGGCAACAGACAGCCCAGCAACCATACGGAGGACAGGAGCGGGACATACATCAACAGGATATCCGTCCAGGCCCACAAGAGCGACGTCATCGGAAAACCGCTCTGTATCCAGGGAGGAATCTCCCGAAAGAGAAGAATCGGCAGAAAACACAGAAGCGGGAGAATCACATCCACGCAAAAACAAGTTCCCCTCGGCAGTGGCAGCGTCCGCAAACAGGGATTGTTGCGGGCCGAGAAAAAATTCCCGCCGTAAAACACGTGTAGCATGACGAGGACTGCGGTCCACATGTCGAGGGAAACCTTCGGAGTCTGAACCCGGTAGAGGTGTCCGTTGATGAGTTGAAGCACCCAAACCAAACTCCAGAATATCCACCAGAGCGGACCCGTACGAAACCGCTGGAAATGGAGGCGTGCAATCTGGAAACGGTTCATGCGCGCGCACCCTTCGGCCCACTCAACGATACGATGATTTCCCGCAGCGACATTCGCGACACGGAACTCAACTGACTTCCCGGACAGACGTTCTGAAGTTCGCACAGCTCCGCTTCATCGTTCTTAAAACGGGTCTGAATGTACTGGATGCGTCGGCCCTCCTGACAAAACGAGAACATCCCGTCGGGAATTCGGGTCGGGGGTCTTTCCTCGTTGGCCCGGGCTTCAATGCGTCGATATCGGTGCAACAGATCCTCCGTTGTTTCCACCAGGGAAATTTTTCCGGAGTGCAAAAAGACCACCGTGTCACACAGACGCTCCACTTCACTGACATCATGTGTGGACAGGAACATCGTAAACGATTTTTGCGAGGCCAATTCCATCAGCCCCTCGACAAATTGATCCCGAGCCAGCGGATCCAACCCGCTGAACGGCTCGTCCAGAATCACCAGTTCGGGAAGGTAGCTGAGACTGCTGAGCAGAGCCGCTTTCATGCGCATCCCCCGGGAAAAGGACTTGAGCGTTTTTTTCATCGGCAATTGAAAACGATTCTGCAGCTGTTGGCAAATCGTCTCATCCCAGGCCGGATAGAGCGGGCGGCAATAATTCAGCCACTGCTCCAGCGTCATCCACAAAGGAAGTTCCTGGTTTTCAGATACGTAACCGATGCGTTGTAATTCTTTGGGTCCCAAACGATGCGAGGGCTGTTGCAGAACTTCCGCCGATCCCGATGTGGGGGGAAGCAAATTCAGCAGGATTTTGATCGTGGTGGTTTTCCCGGCGCCATTCGGTCCGAAAAATCCAACGAACCGGCCTGCTTCCACGGAAAGATTCAGGCCTGAAAGCGCCATTTTCCGGGTGCCATAGGTTTTGTAGAGGTTTTTTAATTGAATGACAGCGTTCATGAAGTGCCCTTTTTCACTGGTTCGGAATCGGAAATTTGTTCGCTCAGCCAAGGTCGCAGCACGGTTCCCGGAATCCGCAAGGCCTCGGCATCCTGCAGCAGTTTTTCCACTTTCGGGCGCAGCAATTCCAGTCGCATATCCCAGCCTTCCTGATAGGGGGCCCGCACACGCATCCCCACTCCGGGGTGACTGAACAGCAGCCCTTCCTCGCGAAGCAGCAGGACGGCCTTGTGGGCGGTGGTTGGACTAATTTTCAATACACTGGCCAGCGTTCGCACCGAAGGGAAAAGATCCTGATCCTTTAAATCACCGGTGGCGATGGCCTTGTGCACAGCGTCCACCAGCTGATCGCTGGGGGGAAGACCGGATTGAAATTCGAGGGAAAAGGGGAGCATACCGTTGTGTATCAACGGTACTGATACACCAAATACGCCACGTGTCATGCGCAATCGTTCATAAAAAAACAATGAATGGTGAATGGCGATTTGCGGACAGGGAGGGCAACCCTCGGAAACGTCACTCGGAGCGCGGGGGCTTGGGTGGAGCGTGGTGTAGAGGCAGCTCCCAGCGGAAATCGTCCTCCGTGCCCAGTTCCCTGTCCTCTCCCGGCG
>CAZCFM010000182.1:0-2147 GCA_964497855.1 uncultured Verrucomicrobiota bacterium
TCATGGCGGCATCCTACCCGAACAGTGGATGGGCGTCAAGTAAAATTTATATTGCAACTGATGCTATATTGATGATAAAAACAGCTTCCAAAAGGGGCGCTGTGTGTTAGCTTGTTTGCATGTCGACTGATGTTCCAAGCTCCCCCACCCTCCCCCCCACCAACCTGCTCAATGCCAGAATGGTTTTGTTCACCCGCATGTTGATGAACACGGTATCGTTCATGGCCGGCGATCTGCTGGCGCTGTCCTGGGCCTTTTTTCTAGCGAGTTCTCTGAGAATGTTGCTGAAGGGCGGGCACATGATGCCGGAATGGTCCTGGTATGTGTCGGGCTTATGGATGGTGTTGAGCCTGGGCATGAAACTGACCCCCGGCTGGGGCCTGGGCGTGGTGGAAAGCACGCGGCGGCTCTACCTGCTGCTCTTCACCATCTTTGCCGGAACCTCCACGGCATTGTTTCTGACCAAAACGGCGGATGAAACGAGCCGTTTCACGTTGACTCTGGCATTTGCGTTCGCGGCGTTTTTGCTGCCCCTGCTGCGTCAGGGGGTGAAACGGTTGCTCATCCGCTATCAGTTGTGGGGCATGTTGGTGGTGATTTACGGGCATCGCGAAAAAGTGAGTCAGCTGCTCCCAATTCTGCGGGAGGGCATCGGCATGGGCTACATTCCGGTGGGCATTTATCTGGTGGACGAAGGGGGCGAACGCGAGATTGATCGCATCCCCGTATTGCCGCTGGATCAGGACCCGCATCCCTTTGCCCATGCCGCGATTGTGCTGGAGCCCTCGACGCTGCGCAACACGCGTCCGGAATTTTCAGAACAGATTTCGCTGCGCTATCGGAAGGCGCTGATCGTGCCGGAACTCAACGAACACGCGCCGTCGCTCTGGGTCACGCCCCGGGACCTCGGCGGGGTGGCCGCGATGGAGATTTCGACCAACCTGCTCGATCCCTGGTCGCGCCTGTTGAAAGTGATGAGCGAGACGCTGGTGATTTTGCTGGTCCTGCCGCTGGCTTTTCCTCTGCTGTTGCTCATCGCCCTGCTGGTGTGGCTCGGGGATTTCCGCAGTCCTTTTTTTGTGCAGACCCGCATCGGTTTCCGCGGCCACAGTTTCCGCATGTGGAAGTTCCGGACCATGCGCCCCGATGCGGAAACCATCTTGCAGAAACATCTCGAGGAGGACCCCGGCTTCCGCGAGGAATGGGAAAAGGGCTTCAAATCCCGCAAGGATCCGCGCATCACGCCGCTCGGACGCCTGCTGCGTTCGACGTCGCTCGACGAACTCCCGCAGCTGCTCAACGTTCTGCGCGGCGAAATGTCCATCATCGGCCCGCGCCCCTTGCCGGCCTATCACGACGGCGAATTGCCGGAGCGGACCCGCGATCTGCGGCGGAGGGTGCGTCCCGGGATGACCGGTCTTTGGCAGGTGTCGGGCCGCAGCGAATCCGGCAACGATGGCATCATCCGCTGGGATGCGTACTACGTGCGCAACTGGTCCCTGTGGCTCGACCTCGTCATTCTGGTGCGCACAGTGTCCGCCATTCTGAACCGGAAAGGCGCGTACTGAAGGACGATCTTAGGTGTCGCGTCGGAGATGTTTCGCGAGACGCAGACTGAGCAGGGCGGCGGCCAGGGCGAGCCCGCCGGCGAGGCCCAGCCAAAGACCAAGGGCACCCATTTCGCGCGCAAAGGCGAGATAGACGCCCAACGGCATTCCCACCACGCCGTAGCTGAAGAACAGGATTCCCGTCGGCACATGCACATCCTTGAAGGCGCGCAGGGCACCCATACTGACGATTTGGATACCGTCGAAGACCTGGAAAATGCCGGTGACAGCGAGCAGCTGAACCGTGAGGGCCGCCAGGGCCGGATCGGGCGTGAAGGCGTCGGCGATGGGTCCTCCCGCGAGCAGATAGATCAGGGCGAAGATCAGCATCGCCGCCGCCGCCATGCCCTGGGCGCCGAAGACGATGCGCCGCGCACGCGAGCGGCGTCCCGAGCCCAGACTGTGCCCCACCCGGATGCTCACGGCCATGGAGATGCCGAGGGGAATCATGAAGGTGGTCGCGGCGCAGGTGATGGCGATCTGATGCGCGGCCAGGGGCACACTGCCGAAAAATCCGATGAGCAGCGCACTCGCCGCAAA
>CAZCFM010000182.1:2247-5612 GCA_964497855.1 uncultured Verrucomicrobiota bacterium
CGGGGGCGACGCCGCGAGCAGGCCAGCCATGATGCCGCCCCCGATCACGGCCACCCAGAAACCATGGCGCAGATGCCGGGCCGTGGCGTCGCTGTCCTTGGAGCCATGCGCGTGCGACACCTGCACCGAGACCGCCGCCGCCAGCCCAATTCCCGCCACCAGCACCAGATGGACGAGCACGTTGACGAAGGCGGCGGCGGCCAGTTCCACCGTGCCCACCCGGCCAATCATCAGCGTGTCTGTCAGTCCCAGCAACATCTGCCCCAGTTGACCCGTCATGATGGGCAAAGCCAGTTTGAGGGTATGACGGTTTTCGCGGAGCAGGGTTTGCATACGTTCGGTGACGGGGTTCAGGGAAGCAGGGCGGCGCGAAAACCGGGGGTGGATTGGAAACGAAAGCCGGCAGGACTGCGCTGAATGAAAAAGGCCTCGACGCCCGGCTGAGTGGACAGCCAGGCCATGCCTTCGTCCGCGCCCATGACAAACAGGGCGGTGGCGATGGCGTCGGCAGTCATGCAATCGGCGGCGAGCACCGAAACGGAGGCCAGGTCGTGCAGGGCGGGTCGTCCGCTGCGGGGGTCGAGAATGTGGTGAATCCGCCGAGCGTCCAGCTCATTGAAGTTGCGGTAGTCGCCAGAGGTGGCGAGGGCGAGATTGTCGAGGGCAACGACACGGAGGGCGGCGTCTTCGTCCTCCACCGCCGGCGTCTGAATGCCGATGCGCCAGGGGAGATTGACGGCGTTGCGTCCGCGGCACACCACTTCCCCGCCGATTTCAACGTAGTGGTCGATGAAGCCCTGTTCGGACAGCCAGGCGCTCACTTCGTCCACCGCGAAGCCCTTGGCAATGGCCGAAAGGTTGATCTGCTGGGCCGGATGGCTTTTGATCAGGCCGACGTCCTCCAGACGAAGCCTGTCCATGCCCACGAGTCCGCGAAGTTCCGTGATGGCCGCGTCATTGGGAAGGTGTTCGGGCTTGGCCGCCGCCCCAAAGCCCCAGAGATTGATCAGCGGACCCAGGGTTGGATCAAACACGCCCCCGCTGCGGGTGTGGATGTCAAAGGACTGACGCAGGACCTTGGCGAAGTCCTCGGAGACCGGAAAGGGTTCCAGACTCTCCCAGCGGTTGAAACGACTGATTTCGCTGTCCGGAAGATACGTGGACATCGCCGCGTTGATGGCCAGCAGGCGCTCCTCCACGCCTTTTTTCAAGCGGGGAAGATGGGATTCGGCCTCCGCCTCCGCCACCAGCTTGATTTCATAGGTGGTGCCCATCGTTTGACCCGTCCAGCCCAGCACCAGTCGCTCAGATTCGGACGCACCTTTACGGACGTAGAGAAACAGGCCCAGGGCCACAAGCAAGAACCAGACCCCCCAAAACCGAAACGGATGCGCGTATTTCATGTGCGACCCATAGCATACAAAACCGCCAGGCTGCAACAAGGCGACAACGAAAAAAAACAGTCCACAATCGGTCCAGTCCGCAGGGAGTGCGTCTCCCTTGTTGAACGTACGCTGCGCGAAAGATTGCGGAAAGCGGCTTCTCCTGATACAGGGGCGGCCCCATGGCTCTCCTCAGCGTTCAATCTCTTCGTATCCGCTACGGCGGTCCCGCCCTTCTCGACGACGTCGCCTTCACCATCGACCGCGGCGACCGCGCCTGTTTGGTCGGACGCAATGGCGAGGGTAAATCCACCCTCCTGCGCATCCTCGCGGGTGCCGAAAAACCCGACACGGGCATCCTTTCCTTTGAAAACGGCATCAAAATCGCCTCCCTGGCCCAAGTGTTCCCATCCGAAATGCCGGGCACGGTCCACGATGTGATCTGGGACGCGCATCCCGAACTCTCCCACGAACCCGACGCCGCCCTGCGCGTCGACAAACTGCTCTCCCAGCTCGATCTCGATGGCTACGACGACTTTGACGCGCTCTCCGGCGGACAGAAACGCCGCGTTCTGCTCGCCCGCGCCCTCGCCGGCGACCCCGATCTGCTGATGCTCGACGAACCGACAAACCACCTCGACATCATCGGCATCCAGTGGCTGGAGCGTTTTATCCTCCGTTTCCGCGGGGCCGTGTTGTTCGTGACCCACGACCGTGCCTTCCTGCGCGCCACCGCCACCCGCATTTTCGAACTCGACCGCGGTCACCTGCACACCTGGGACTGCTCCTACGACAAATATCTGCTGCGCCGCGAGGAACTGCTGGCCGCCGAAGAAAAAAACAACGCCCTGTTCGACAAGCGTCTCGCCCAGGAGGAACGCTGGATCCGCCAGGGCGTCAAAGCCCGCCGCACCCGCAACGAGGGACGCGTCAGCGCCCTGCTCAAACTCCGCCGCGAGCGCCGCGAACGCCGCGAGCGCCTCGGCAACGTCCGCCTGCAAATGCAGGAGGCCGAACGCGGCGGACAAAAAGTGATCGCCTGCGAGAACATCTCCTTCGACTGGAACGACCAGCCCATCCTCCGCGACTTTTCCACCCTCATCAGCCGCGGCGACAAAATCGGCATCATCGGACCCAACGGCTGCGGCAAAACCACCCTCATCCGCCTGCTGCTCGGACAACTCCAGCCCAAAAGCGGAAAAGTGGAACAGGGCACCAACCTCAAAACCATCTTTTTCGACCAGTACCGCACGGCGCTCGACGAAGACAAAACCCTCGTGGAAAACGTGGGACTCGGCAGCGATTTTGTGATGTTCAACGGCCAGCGCCGCCACGTGATCAGCTACCTGGAGGACTTCCTCTTTCCCTCGGCCCGCGCCCGTGTGCCCGTCCGCGTCCTCAGCGGCGGCGAACGCAACCGCCTGCTGCTCGCCAAAATGTTCACCCAGCCTGGCAACCTGCTGGTGATGGACGAACCGACCAACGACCTCGACATCGAAACCCTCGAACTGCTCGAATCGCTGCTCGTCGATTTCGACGGCACGCTGCTGCTCGTCAGCCACGACCGCGAATTCCTCAACAACGTGGTCTCCTCGACTTTGGCCTACGACGTGGACGGACAGTGGCGCGACTATCCCGGCGGCTACGACGACTGGCTCGCGCAGCGCCCCTCCGCCGCGCCCAAAACGCCCCCGCCCGCGCCCGTTGCCAAAGCCTTGCCGCCCCCGCCGTCCAAACCGGGATTCAAACCCCTCAGTGGAAAAGAAAAGCAGGAACTCAGCAGCCTGCCCGACGACATTGCGGCCCTGGAGGCGGAGTTTGAAGACCTCAGCCAGCGCATTGCCGCGCCCGAATTCTATCAGCAGCCCGAATCCGCCCGACACAAAGTGCTCGCCCGCATCGAGGCCCTTCCCGGCCTCATCGAAAAACGGATGCACCGCTGGACCGAACTCGAAGACCGCAAAGGGGAGTGAAAAACGTCCC
>CAZCFM010000183.1:0-5606 GCA_964497855.1 uncultured Verrucomicrobiota bacterium
CAGAAGGTTACAGGTTCAAGTCCTGTCTGGTGTACCATCTTCAAACCCTCGAAAAACCAGTGTTTTCGAGGGTTTTTCTTGTACCGATTCCCCGGCACTCCTTTAACGGTGGAATCGGACCTGGGAATGAGGTCCCAAACCTGGAATAGCTCAGGGCCGCTTGTGAAACTTCCCCTCATCAGCTCTTTTTGTTGCTTTCGGCTTCTTTGCGGCCTTCGGCCAACTCCCGTTCGGCCTCCTCTTTGCCTTTTTTAAACTCACTGATGCTTTTGCCCAAGGAGCGGGACAATTCGGGGAGTTTTTTGGCGCCGAAAAGAAGAAAAAATACGGCAAAAATCACCATCAATTCGGAAAAACTTGGGGTCCAGGCCAGAGGGAGTTGAATCTGCATAGAAGTGTCCGGGTTGCGTTTCGGGCTGGATCATTTCATTTTTACGCGTAATTACAAGCACCATGTCCAATCTCCTTTATCCGGCCTTCCTCAACTCCATGGGGTCCGGGGGGGAACTGTTGGTGGTTTTCCTGGCCATCCTCATCCTTTTCGGCACCAAATCTCTGCCTGAAACTCTGCGGACCCTCGGTCGCTGGAGGGAACAGCTGCGCCAGATTTCCAACGACATACAGCGGGAAATTCTGGATGCGGGAGAGCCTCTGCACAAGGCCAGGAAGGTCTGGCAAGAGGAAATGAAGGACCTCACCGTGTCCAGCGGTCCGCGCGCCCTCCCGGCGGAAGTACCGCCCCCCGCTCCATCCCCGGAAACTACCCCCCCCGAAGAGAGGCCCTCCGCCGATGCGTAAAGAGGGCGACATGACCCTCCTCGAACATCTCGAGGATCTTCGGAAAATGCTCATCCGGATCTCCGCCGCCATCGTCTTTGGCATGGTGGTGGTCGCCCCTTTTACGCCCCAGGTGCTCGGAATCCTCACGCTGCCCCTGCGTGAGATTGGCCTCGATCCCTCGGAATTTCTCATCAACCTCAAGGTCATGAGCGGCTTTAGCGTGGCCATGACCCTGATCTTTTGGACCGGCCTGCTGCTGGCCACGCCGTTCATCGTGTTTTTTGTGGCCCAATTTGTCTTCCCCGCGCTGCACAAAAACGAAAAAAGGATCGTGAAATTCTCTTCAGTTTTTGCGGTGCTGCTGTTTTTCCTGGGGGCGGCCCTCGGTTTTTTCGGCACCACGGGCCTCGCGCTTCAGGCCCTGATCACCGGCCTGAACGATTGGCTGGGAATCCGTATGGACCGGGTGGAAACCCCGGATTACATCGTTTTTGTGGTGAAACTGGTGTTGGGCTTTGGCTTGGCCTTTGAACTCCCCCTCGTGCTGCTCATGCTGGGCTATGCGGGTTTGGTGGACACACAAACCCTGTGCAAGTTCCGCCGACACGTGGTTGTCGGCCTTTTGATCCTGGCCATGATGCTCACCCCCCCCGAACCGATCTCGCAAATCGTCATGGCCTCCGCACTCTACTTCTTTTATGAGATCTGCATCCTGATGCTGCGCCGGCACGAGAAGAAAACAGCCGTCTAACCCTCAGGCTCCTGATGGAGGCAGCCGTTTCTTCAGAACGGATAGTCTTCGCTGGCGCTGTCCGGAAGATCGGCGTCGAGGGGAGGACCGTCTTGGTCGGCGGGGGCGGCCTGGGCTTCGCTGCCCATCTGCATTTTCCAGGCCTGGAGATCGACGAAGTAGCGGCCTTTGTATTCGTTGCCGCGCAGATCGAAGCTGACAGTCACTTCCTGGCCGGGTTTGACCTTGTCCAACAGGGAGGTCTTGTCCTTCACGAAGGCCAGTTTGATGTCCTGAGGATATTGGTCTTTGGTGGTCACGACAAATTCGCGTTTGGTGAATCCACTGTTGAAGGTCATGGTGTCCATGACAGTCTTGATCGTGCCGTTCAGTTCGTAACTCATGTCATTTCCTCTTGGGGGATGGTGTTTGGAATTGCTTCTCTTTTGCCACGCCGGGCCGGGAGTGCAAGCGGAAAGCGTCTCAGTTCAGAAAGTAGGTGACGGTGGCGTTCCAGGTGTAGGCGCGCAGACCGACCACGGGTTCGGACGAGAGAACACGAATGAGCACCTGCGTGTCGGCGGAACCGAGCACATCGACTTGTTCGACTTTCACGCCGGAAGCGCTGCCGCTGAGTACCGTGGCCCCGTTGTAGCTGATTTCGTAGGTTTCGGCCCCGCCGTCCACACCGTCGAACTCCAGGCGGATTCGCACGCGGCGGATGTTGCGTCCGGCGAGATCGCTGGCCGCGTCCAGCGTGTTCACTTTCGGGAGCGCGGGCGCGGGACTGCTGACGGTGTCGGAGGCGCTGCGGACAATCAGTTGGTCGGCCGGGTCGCCCGGATCGGGGGGCGGTGTGTTCGAATCCCCGCCGCCGCCACTGCCGGCAAGGGCCACGCCCGCGCCAATGGCCACGGCCGCGCCCGCGCCGATGAGCACCGGCTTCTGCCAACTTCCCTCTTTTTCCGGCGCGGCGGCCCCGGAGATCACCCGCACGGTTGTCCAATTGGTTTCGGAGCGAACCCCCACATTATCTCGCGCCTCCATGTAGTAGCGGAAGGACTGCGCACCGGCGAAGAGGCGAGGATCCACGTGTCCAACGTAGACGCCGGCGCCCGCAGGTCGCATGACAATTCGTTGCGGCGCGGTGCCGCCGCTCTGCGCCACGTGCAGCGTCACTTCCGCAATCGGACGGCTGTGGCCGACACGGGCGACCAGACGCAAGGGTTGTCCCGCCGCAACCGAGGTTGGCGCTTCGTGCGCAATTTTTGGACGGGTGGGTGCGGTTTGGGCACGAACCGACATCGTGACCAGTGATAACACACACACAAACAGACTGAAAAAACGCATAACAATTCTCCAAAAGAGTTCAACGTTCATAGAGTGGCCCGACGATTTCTTCAAGCACGACTTCAGACGTGACAAATCCGATGACCTGACCGCCGTCACCCCGGATCAGCAGCATGGGCTGACGGCTCATGCGCAGCCGGGGCAACAGATCGTCCGCCGGCGTGTCGGAATCGATGTACTGCGGAGGACGGATGAGGTCGGGGAGGCGCAGGTCGGGATCGTCGATGTGTTCAAACAAATCGCTGACCTTGAGGATGCCGGTGAAGCGCTGGTCACTTTCCGACCAGACGGGAAAACTTTTGACGCGGGAGCGGGAGGCGAGTTCGAGGATCTCGCGCATGGGCATGTCCGGGGTGATGCGCAACATGCGTTCGCGGGGAATCATCACGTCGCGCGCGGTTTTGTCGGACAGGGCAAAAACGCCGATGACCATGCGGCGGCGCTGTTCGCCGAGGTCGGGGGTGGCGCCACTTTCGCGGCTGAGCAGGAAGAGGATGTCCTTGCGGGTGATGCGGGCTTTGTTTTCGAGGGCGGCGGCATCGGCCCCGGCGGGAATCAGCAGACGGACCAATCCGATGATCGGGGTGCTGATCCATCGAAACAGAAACACGAAAAAGCGGAACACATCCACAAAGCGGGCGGTGCGGTTGAGCGGATGGCTCTGAAACCAGGCTTTGGGGAGATACTCGCCAAATACGAGAATGATCACGGTCAACACCCCCCCGGATACCAATCCGCCGATCTTTTCTCCCAACAGGGCTACGCAGAGAGCCGTTCCCGCAATGGTAATGGTGGAGTTGACCAAATTATTGCCCACCAAGGTGGTTCCGAGCAGATGATCCGGTTTCTCCAGCAGGGCCTGCAAGTGCAGCGCGCGCCGTTCACGGCGTTTGACAAGATGGCGGAGGCGGACGCGGTTAATCGAGACGATGCCGGTCTCCATGCCCGAGAAAAAGGCGGAGGCCAACAGGCACAATAGCAGCAGGAGAAGATTTTGAAGGATGCTCATTCGCCGCCCCCCTCTTCCAGATGGGTCCGTTCCAACAGGACCAGCACGATGCGGTGGCGTCGCACCTGGCGCGCCATCGCGCGATAGCCGGGGCCGGTGATGATTTCGTTGTGCACGGGAATGTGTTCGGCCTGTTCCACGAACCAGCCCGCCAAACGGTCAGCCGTTTCCGCCTCCAGCCGCAGGCCGGTGATGCGTTCAACGTCGAGAAGGTGGGTTTGCCCGTCGAGCAGCCAGGCGGTTTCGGTGAGCTGCTCGCTGACCAGCCGGTCCTTGTCGTCGGGGTCCATGACGCCGGTGAGTTCCTCGAGGATGTCGCCGCGGGTGATCAGGCCGGCGGTGCCGCCGTATTCGTCGACGACGATGACCACGCGCAGGCGGTTGGTGAGCATCTGGGTGAGGAGTTTGTCGAGGGTGCAGAATTCCGGCACGTAGAAGGGTTTGATCGTGGCTGCTTTGAGGTCGCGCGCCGGATCGAGCAGAAAGGCGCGGACATCGAGCAGGCCTTCAATGCGGTCCAGTTGCCCGCGGTAGAGCACGAGGTGGCGCACGCCGCAATTTTTGGCGGCAGTGACGATATCGGTGGGCATTTCGTCGAGATCGACGCCCTCCAGGTCCACGCGGGGCGTCATCACGTCGGCGGCGCTCTGGCGCTCCAGCGAGAGAATGGCGCGCACCATCTTGTGTTCGTGTTCGTCGAGGGTTCCGCTTTCGCCGCCGGCATCCATGAGGGTGTCGTATTCGGCGCGGGTCAGGATATGGCCGCTGGGACGGAAGCTGTGGGCAAAGCGGTTGGTGAGGGACTCCAACATGCGGCGGGGAACGGTCAGGAAACGTTCGATGATCAGGAGCGGACGGGCGTAGGCGCAGGCCATGCGGGTGTGGTTGAGAATGGCCAGACGCTTGGGGCCGTATTCGCCGAAGATAACCGTCAGAAGGGTTAGAAGCACCACTTGGAGCGTCTCACTGCCCATGCCCATTTTGCTGAGGAACAAAGCCCCCACAATCCAGAGTTCTACGTTGACGATGGTGTTGCCGATGAGCACGGTGGAGAGCAGCCGCGTGGGCTGGTCCAGCAGGCGGCGCAGGCGGAGCGAATGGTGCGGGTTCTTTTCCCCGATGCGGTTGATCTCCTGCGGGTCCAGGGAAAACAAGGCCGTTTCCGCGCTGGAGAAGAAGGCGGAAGCGAGCAGCAGCAGCAGGAAGGCCACACCGAGAAGGATGAGCAGGGCACTCATGTGCGAGGGTGCAACTCCCCCCCGCCAGGGCGGCACGGGTATGGGTCGGCATCAGATGGGGAAACAATCTCGGTCATGCTCTCCTTTTAGCACGGCGCGGAAAAAAAGCGCGAAAAATGAGGTATCGTTTTCGACGATACAGCAAGCGTCTGCAACAGGAGTCACTGGGAACAACGAAAAGAGCGAGGAGCAGAAGCGCCAGGGAGATTTTAGAGACCGTCCAGCTGAGGATGATGGAGTTGCTGTATTCCGGAGAGGGATTGCCCAGCATCGTCAAGGTCGGCTTTTCGACGGGCCGATGCAATTTTTCCAGATGATCGATCTCCCAGAGCGCCGTATGGGTGAGGAGTTCAAAAAAGATAAAGGGGATCGCAAATTCAAATGTCTTGTTCGGGCCGAAGGTCCGAGCCAATACGAAGCCCAGTCCGCCAGTGGGCTGTAGACCCCAGACCTCAGTTTGAGGGCCTCTCAGGCGGGATTTGATCGCAAATTCAAATGC
>CAZCFM010000184.1:0-5592 GCA_964497855.1 uncultured Verrucomicrobiota bacterium
AAGGGGTCAAGCCCATCGCGGGCGGGATCGAAGAGGATGCGGGAGGGCCGGGGTCGGCGGCTGTCGGTGGCGACGCGGATGGGCGTGGAGCAGGCGAAGCCGTCGGGGTAATGCGCGGTGCCGTAGAGGTGGCCTTCTGCGGGGAGCGCCCCGCCGGAGTGGGGGCGGCTGCGCCAGATGCATTCGGTCAGGGGCCCCTGGGCCTGATGTAAGGTTCCCTGGAACGCGCGGCCAAGGCGGGGCTGGGGCAGGGAAGTGCCATCGAGGGTGGCTTCGAGCCAGCGGGCCACGGCGCGGCGGGCGCTTTCGTTGAGTCCGTGGTCTTCGTTGGGGACGTAGAGGCGGTGGGCGGGGACCTTGAGGCGGCGGAGCAGGGCTTCGGCGTCGGCCAGCTTGCCAAAAAAATCGTGGGTGCCGTTGAGGTGGAAAACGGGGGCGTGCTGGGTGGCGGCGTGTTGAATCGGATTGAAGTGTTTTCGCCAGGCGGGCGGGGGGCAGCGCGTGGCGTCGAGGCCGCAGCCGTAGACGGGAACGGCGGCGCGCAGGCGGGTGTCCGAGCCGTTCACGAGCCAGGTCATGAGGCCGCCCCAACTGATGCCGCACATCGCGATGCGGGACGGATCGACCTCTGGCTGGCGTTGCAGGAGGGTGATGGCGCGTCGGGTGGCGATGACGATGTGATTGACGGCGCAGTCTTCGGAGGGGAGGTCAAACACGCCCACATTGGGAAAATGGGCGGGCCAGCGGGTGGGATGGGGAGCGGTGGGAATGCCGGCGGGAACGCTCCAGTCGATGCAGAGAGCCGCGTAGCCCTTGGCGGCCCAGGCGAGGGCCACAGTTGGGTCGGCGCACTGGGCGCCGCCGTGGAGGTGGAGGAGGCCGGGCAGTGGGGCCGAGACCGAGTGTGGAAGCGCGAGAATCGCGGAGACCCGCAGCGGGAAGGGGCCAATTTTGTGCGAGAAGTAGCTTAAGAAGAGGAGCCGGGCGTGTGGGTGGGCCTCTTCGCGCAGGATCTGCAGGTCCAAGTCGTCGGAGGAGGGTTGAAAGGAGGTGAAGAGCATGGGGTCCGTAATAGGCCGGGAGGGAAGGCCGGGCAAGCGCATAATTCCGTCGCAGCCACGGCTTGCATTGCGGGCATGGATGCGCTAACCGATTCGACTTCCGCTCGGAGTCCGACTTCCGGCGGTGCGTGCAACGGCCGGGCCCTATGCGACAGGCGCGGACGAACCGTGTCAGGGCCGGAAGGCAGCAGCACTCAGACCAGCCGCCTGGGCGCCGTAGACCGCCTGGCCCGCGCCGCGCCGCTGGAACTCGGACTCCGCAGCCCCCTTTTCTCCTTTGATTTCACCATGGCATACGAAGTTCTCGCCCGAAAATACCGTCCCCAGGCCTTTGAAGAGGTCGTGGGGCAGTCGCACATTACCGACACCCTGTCCAGCGCCATCACGCAGAACCGGGTGGGTCATGCCTATCTGTTCGTCGGCCCGCGCGGCACTGGCAAAACCACCATGGCGCGCATTTTCGCCAAGTGCCTCAACTGCGTCGAAGGCCCCACCATCACGCCCTGCAACGTCTGCGACCGCTGCCGCGAAATCACCGCCGGCAATTCGATGGACGTGCTGGAAATCGACGGAGCGAGCAACAACAAGGTCGAGAACATCCGCGAAATCCGCGAAAACGCCAAGTTTGCCGCCAGCCAGTCCCATTTCAAGATCTACCTCATCGACGAAGTCCACATGCTCAGCACCGGGGCCTTCAACGCCCTGCTGAAGACCCTCGAAGAGCCCCCGCCGCATGTGAAGTTCCTCTTCGCGACCACCGAGCCGCAAAAGATCCCCGACACGATTCTGTCGCGCTGTCAGCGCTTCGACCTCCGTCGCATCCGCGCGCGGGACATTGCCGGACGCCTGCGGGTGATCTGCGAGCGCGAAGGCGTGGCGGCGGAGGAAGAGGCCCTGCTGGCGATTGCCCGCGGCTCCCGTGGCGGCATGCGCGACGCGCAGTCGGCCCTGGACCAGTTGATGTCTTTCCGTGGCAAAACCCTCGGCGAAAGCGATGTGCTGTCCGTGTTTGGCCTCGTCTCGCAGAAACACCTCGAACAGCTCGCCGCCGCCGTCCTGACGCACGACATTCCCTCCATGTTGCAGGCCATCGCGAGTTTCGACGAAACCGGCAAAGACCTCGAACGCGTGCTCAACGACCTCGTCGAACACCTGCGCCACGTGCTCGTGCAGGCCTACAGTCCCAAGGGCGGTTTTCTCGACGAGCTGCCCGACAGCCAGGCCGCCGTGATCCGCGAACAGGGCCGCCTCGTCGACCCCTCCCGCGTGTCGTCGCTGCTCGAAAAGCTGATCGAAGCCTCGGAACGCCTCAAGTTTTCGCTCTCCAAACGCACCCTGCTCGAAACTAGCCTCATCGCCGCCGCGCGCACGGCGCATTTTGCGACCATTGACGAAGTTATCCGCCAGATCGAGCGCCTGGAGGCCGGCCTTCCTCCAGAGGCCGCAACGGCGGACGAAAAAAAAAAGAGCTGACACCCCGGGTCCCTGAAACTCCGCGCCCCAAAGCGCCAGCGCCTCAAGCCCAGGTCTGCGAACCCGCGCCCACCTTGCGCCCCGCGCCCAATGCGCTGGAACATCTGCGGGCGGAATGGCCAACGCTGGTGGAAAAATGTCGGAAGGCACAACCGCTGCTCCAGCATGTGCTGCGCGACTCCTGGCCGGTCTCCCTCAACGCCACCACGCTGCACATTGGCTTCGACCCCGAATTTGCCTCCGAAATCGAGACGGTGCGACAGAGTGACCGCGGTGCCCTGCGCCACTTGTTTCAGATGGAGATTGGTCATCCCGTGCACGTCGAATACGAAATTCTGCGCGAACCCCTGCGCTGGTCGCACCAAGCCCCCCGCGAAGAGGTCGCGCCCCCGCGCGAGGAAAAAGCCTTCTCACCCGCCAGCGCCGGAGTCAACCGCCAGGCCTGGCTGCGCAACGAATCCGTGCGCCAGGTGCTTGAAACCTTTCACGGCGATATTCTGGATATTCAGCGCTGAGCGGGATCGCCGAGTCCGAGGCGCTGCCATTGTTCGTGGGGGGCGTCGGCGTTGTGGAGTTCCTGTCGCAAGGCCGACACCAGGCGCTTTTCCTGTTCGGGATTATTGAGGGGATGCTGTTGGGCGGGGTCCTGGTCCAGATCAAAGAGCAGGGTGCGCATGCGGTCGGGATGGGTGTTGGAGCCACCCCATTTCCCCCTGATCGGGATGCGAAGGGGGCGGACACCCTCCATGAAGGAGAAGGGCGCGGCGAGATCGTGATGTTGCAGTTCGGAGGGCACGAAACGTTCGCGCATGTGGGCGGGCATGAGGGTGTATTCGTGCAGCGGCGCGTTGTCTGGCGAGGTGGGGCCGCGCATGTACACGTAGCGTCCGTCGGTGATGTTGACTTGACCTCCGTGGATGCCGAAGAGGGCCGTTTCGCGGACGGGGGCATCGCCGGCAATCGTTTCCGCCAGGTCTTTTCCGGTGGCGTGGGGCAGGGGCGGCTGTCCGAAAAACGCCAGGAGCGTGGGGGCGATGTCGATGGCGGGTTGCACGAGGGCGCGGCGGCGTTCGCCGGCCTTGCGTGAGCGGGGGTCCCAGACAAAAAAGGGCGTGCGGGCGACCTCCTCGTAAAAAGGCATCCAGCACTTGGCCCAGCAGTCGTTTTCGCCCAGCAGGAAGCCGTGGTCGGTGCAGACGATCAGCATCGTGTCGTCCCAGAGATGGTGCCGGTCCATGGCGTCGAGCACCTTGCCAAGTTGGGCGTCGCAAACGCTGACGAGGGCGGCGTAGTTGAGGCGCATGTGGCGAACCTCCTCGTCGCTTTCGGTGACGGGAGCGTAGTTGGGCCAATCCCAGAGCATGTCGCGCAGTTCCGCGTAGCGCTCGGCGTAGAGGTTTTTGTGTTCGGGAAGGCTGAAGAACGGCTCGTGCGGGTCGAAGGTTTCGATCTGCAGCAGCCAGTTGTCGTGTCGCGCATGACGGTCGATGAAGTCCAATCCATTGGCAAAGGTTTGGACCTGGGGGAGGTCGTTTTCGTTGTGGATTTGAGCGCGGTTGACGCGGTCCTGGGCGGTCCAGGCGTCGTTCCGCGCGTTGCGGTGGCGGGCGAGGGGATCGGGCGGTGGCGGAGACAACTGCGGGTGGCAGGGATCGCCTTCCTGGCCCCGAATCATGGCGTGGGTGTTGTATTGAAAGAGATAGTTCCCGCCCGCGCCGGGTTCCCAGTAGTGTTGGTGATCCGTGGCGATGTGCGAGGGGATGCCGGCCTGGCGGAGACGGGCGAAACAGGAGTCGTCCCAGGGCTCGAGCGGACCCCAGGATCGGTGCAGGAAATTGGGGCGCCCCGTGTGCAGGTCGCGCCGCGCGGGCATGCAGGGCATGGAGCAGACGTAGCTGGTCTCGAAGGTGACCGATTTTTGGGCCAGTCGGCGGAAATTCGGGGTGTGCGTCCAGTCATTTCCATAGGCCGAGAGATAGTTCCGGTTCAGGGAGTCGAACATCAGCAGGATGGCTTTCATGGGGGTAAGGTTTAGAACGATTGCGCGAAATGGGAAGCTAAATTTTATCCACGTTTTCGATTGCGCTTTCCTTGTCAGCGGGCTTGATGCACCGCCTTTGGATCGCTATGAGATCCGCCGTACACAACCTTTTCCCCCGGAGATTTCCTTATGGCCAACATGATGAAAATGATCAAGCAAGCGCAGGCAATGCAGACCAAAATGCAGAAAATGCAGGAGGACCTGGCCGAGCGCGAAGTCGATTTCTCCTCCGGCGGCGGCATGGTCACCTGCCGCGCCACCTGCGACGGCGCGGTGAAGTCGATCAAGATCGACCCCAAAGTCGTCGATCCCTCGGACGTGGAAATGCTCGAAGATTTGGTGCTGACCGCCGTGCAGGGCGCGGTGAACCTTGGGCGCGAAACGATGTCCGAGGAAATGGGCAAGATCACCAAGGGGCTGAATATCCCCGGCATGACCCTCTGAGTTTTCCGTGCCCGAAGCCCTGCAACTTCTCGTGCGTGCGCTGTCCCGCCTGCCCGGCGTGGGCCGCCGCACGGCCGAACGCATGGCGCACAAGCTCCTGCTGCGCGACCGCGTTCTGCTGCGCGACTTGCGCGAGGCCCTGGAGCGGGCCGACCGCGAGCTGATTCTCTGTTCCCGCTGCGGCAACCTCAGCACGCTGGACCGCGATCCCTGCAAGCTCTGCACCGATCCCGCCCGCGACGCCGGCTTTCTCTGCGTGGTGGAGGCCGCGCCCGACATTCAGATCCTCGAACAGACCCGTGCCTTTTCGGGACGCTATTTCTGCCTCCAGGGCAAGCTCTCGCCCATGCAGAATGAAACCGTTGGACGCGACACGGTCGAGCGCCTGTGCGTGCGCATCCGCGAGGACGAGGTAAAGGAAGTGTTGCTGGCCCTCAACACCGATGTCGAGAGCGACGCCACCGCCGCCATGCTCGCCGAAATGCTGCGTCCCCTCGGCGTGAAAGTCAGCCGCCTCGCCTTCGGCATCCCCGCCGGCAGCGGACTCGCCTACTCCGATCCCGAAACCCTGCA
>CAZCFM010000185.1:0-5579 GCA_964497855.1 uncultured Verrucomicrobiota bacterium
AACTTCTATGTGTGAGCCCAGATGAGCCTGGATATCGACTTGCAGGGAAAACGGGCCTTTGTCAGTGGCGTCAGCTCCGGCATCGGTGCCGCCATCGCGCGGGTGCTGGCCCGGGCCGGTTGCGATGTGGCGGGTTGCGGGCGCAGCGGGCCGGCGAGCGGGGGGGCGCTCGCCTTTGTCGCCTCCGTGCGCGCCGAAGGGCGGCGGGCCGTGTATCTGCAGGCAGATCTTTCAACGAAAACGGCACCGGGGCAGGTGATCCGCGACAGTGTGGAGGCCCTGGGCGGTCTGGATCTGCTGGTGTCCAACGCCGGCCGCAATGTGTTTGAGGGTGCCGCCGCGTGTGACGAGGATGCCTGGGCGGAGTGCATGGAGCTGGATCTGGCCGCGCACTGGCGGCTGGCCAAGGCCGCCCGCCCGGCCCTGGAGGCCGCCGGACCGGGGGTGATCGTGGTGATTGGCTCCAATCACGCCTGGAGCAGCATCCCCGGCTGTTTCCCCTACAACGTGGCCAAGGCGGGCCTCCTCGGTCTGGTGCAGTCATTGGCCATCGAATGGGGCCCGAAGATCCGCAGTGTCGGCATCGCGCCCGGATTCATCGACACGCCCGGCAACCAGACCTGGTTTGACAGCTTTCCCGATCCCGCCGCAGAGCGCAGGCGCACGGAAGGCCTGCATCCCGTGGGACGGCTGGGGACGCCCGAAGAGATCGGGGCCCTCTGCGCGTTTCTGGCCAGCCCCCACGGCGGATTCATTTCCGGAACCACCCTGCGGGTCGACGGCGGCCGCGGTGCCCTGATGCAGGATCCGGCGCCGCCCTGTTCAGGATAGGGGCTCGATCCAGATTGTGCGGGCCCTTGTGGCTATCTCCTAAGGTCGGCAGGTAGTACAGTCGCTATGAAAGGGGGGGGCTACCCGGACACCACAAGGTGTGGATGATCAAATCGTATGCGTGTTCCGGCACGCCGCATTCGCCATGGCGAATGAGGCCGTCCAGCTGGCGCAGGGCCTGTCGGGTATACAGTTCTTCCGGCGCATACGCTCCGGGAATGTGGCGGGTCCCTTCTTGAGGACTGGCGTGAAGACAGACAAAGGGGATGGGTTTGCCCTCCGGGGTTTTGCATTCCCAGAAAAGTCCCGGATGGAACCCGATCACCGCCTCTGCTTTGTATTTGGCCAACCAGACCCGAAAGGCTTCGGAGTCGTTCACGGGCGCCCGCAGCGGCGGAATGCGTTCGGAAACTTTCTGATCCCGCGCCGACGGAAGGTGTAGGTCCGTGCGTCCTCCGAGATCTCGATGGATTCCGCGAGGTCGGGCAGGATTTTTTCACCGGCCGGGTCCCAGCGCACCAGCCCCGTGTAGTTCATGTACCATTCCACTTCGACGCGCAGCGACTCGCTTTTGACCGGCTCCGCGCATCCAGGAAAAGAAATGTCCGGCGCCAACAACCAGAGCGAGCAGTACGGCCAGCGTGCCCAAGGGCAAGCGGAGGCCGGACACAAAACGCCGCAGGGAGGGGACTTTCATCCGGGGGAATCCAGGCGGGGCTCAGCCCCGAATGCCATCGCGTAGGTTGGCGATGTCCAGAAGAACGATTTTTGGAGCGAAATGTGAAGGATGCGGAGTGCGAATGCGAGGGGCGAAGATCATGTGTCGAAAGATGCCAAGCGGGGGAAGTAAGTCAAGGCAAAGCCGACAGCACATGTCTTGAACGACCGGGAGCGATAAAAAAAGTCGGGTGACGTGCACAATTCCACACCCAGTGGTGGGTGTCCGCATTCTTGGCGGCCTACAATGGCTGGCAATGGGCGCTCATCATCTGGGTCGTTGTTGAAGGTGCCGAATGTCTAATCAACTCCAGGGGCTATCTGTCACGCGCACCGATACAGAAAAACCCCGGAAACGCTGAGTTTTCGGGGTTTTTGAAGATGGAGCGGGTGGCGGGAATCGAACCCGCACGACCAGCTTGGAAGGCTGGAGTTCTACCATTGAACTACACCCGCGTGGGTGTTTCGTCTTCGTAGTCGAACACAGTCGATGTGGCAAGCGGAAATGTGAGGGGTTTTTCGGGCGGTTCCGGAAAGGATCAGGGCGCGGTTTTTTCGTAGAACCCGTGGATGTGGTTCCAGATGTCCTCGGGGGTTTCGGCGTAACGGAAGAGTTTGAGATCCGCCGCGCTGATTACGCCTTCCTCCACGAGGGCCGGAAAATTGATGATTTTTTCCCAGAAGCGCTGTCCGGCGAGAATGATGGGCACGGGCGGAACTTTGTGGGTTTGCACCAGGGTGAGGGTTTCGAAAAGTTCGTCCAGTGTGCCGTAGCCGCCGGGGAAGGCCACCAGGGCCCGCGCCCGCATGAGAAAATGCATCTTGCGGAGGGCGAAATAGCGGAAGTTGAAACAGAGTTCGGGGGTCACGTAGGGATTGGGCGCCTGCTCGAAGGGGAGGACGATGTTGAGGCCGATGCTTTTTGCGCCGACGTCGTAGGCTCCGCGATTTCCGGCCTCCATGATGCCGGGCCCCCCGCCGGTCACGATCACGTAGTCACAGAGTTTGCCGATCTGGCAACTGGAGGAGACGAGCGCGGCAAAATCGCGGGCCACTTTGTAGTAGGTCGACTGGTCGAGTCGTTTTTCTGCCCGGCGGAGTGCGGTGAGCGCCTCGGGGTCGTCCGGGTTCGCCGCGAGCCGCTCGCTGGCGGCGAGGTGTTCGGCCTCCGCCTGCTCCGGGGTGGGGGTGCGTGCGCTGCCGAAGACGACAATGGTGGAGTGAATGCCCTGTTCCGCCTGGGCTAGTTCGGGTTTGAGGAGTTCCAACTGGAGGCGGACAGGACGGAGTTCGTGGCGCTCCAGCAATTCGGTGTCTTCAAAGGCCAGTCGATAGGCCGGGGAATCGACGAGTCGCTGTTGCAAGGTCTGGGGATCTTCGTTTAGCATGGAGATATCCTGGGAGGGTCAGAGGGCGGCGGGCGTTTCGGGGGCAGAGACGGGAGCGGGAGCAGGCGAAACCCATTCGCGCATCTTGGTTTTGATTTCGCCGAATTTTTTGCTGGCGGAATCGAGACGTTGTTCCCAGGTCCCATCGATGGCCTGACCTTTCACGCTGACGTGGAATTTGGTCATGATCATGATGAGAAACAGGGGATGAAGGAAGGCCTCCTTGATGTTCCAGGCGAAGAGGGCGGCGATGCCAATCATCCACAGCGTGCCGTTTTCGTTGCCGGGCATGAAGTAGGCGAAGGCGGCGGCGGGGGCCATGCAGAGGATCCAGGCCAGCACGACCAGGACTTTTTCGAGGACGACGATGCCGAGGGAGGTTTTGAGAATCCCTGTGGCGTTCTGGGCGTAGTAGACGAGTCCGTCGCGTCCGGAGCGCCAGGGATTGTCGTCGCCGCGGGCGAGGCCGTAGGAGAAGATGGTTTCATCGACGAAGGTGGTCATGGCGTGCAGGATCGCGCCCACGACCTTGGCGATCCCGTCGAGACCGGGAATGGGAATGAAATTTGCGACGCCTTCGAGGGTGCGGTTGAAGGCCTTGACCACGCCGGAGACAAGCAAATCCATCGCAAACAGGACGTTCACTTCCTTGAAGCGGGAGGTCACGATCTCTTTGCCGTACGCGAACATGCCTTTTTCGCCGTTGGCGATTTCGCCTTTGGTGATCAGCTCGGTGAGCACGGCGATGTGGCCGCATTTGATCATGTAGAGAAAGTAGCGGATGACCGTCCAGAAGAACCAGCCGTAGAGGCCGAGACCGCCGATCAGCCAGCCGCCGCCGAGGATGTCGTGCAGCTTGGAGAGCAGGGCGGCGCCGCCGAAGGTGATGCCAAACCAGACAACCGTGCCCACGCTGAAGGCGAACAGGATGCCAAAACGAACGAGCGCGTAGGGAAGGGTTTTGGTGAGGAGGCCGATGGCGGTGCCCAGGCCGGCTTTTTCGATGGCCAGAGGGTAGGAATGGCGGACAGGCTGGTCGGGGTGATGATAGGGGCTGGCAGTACTCATAGGGGTTCAGAAGGAGGAAGGTTTATGTGGAATCGAGGGGGGATGCACTCCGTCGCGGGAACTAAACAGGGCAAAAGGGGTCGGTCAAGTCCGCAACCATGAGAAAGTAGTATTTGCAATCGGAAACGGCCATGCTATAGGCGCATCCCCTTATTTCTTTAACCCCGACTTTTTCATCCCCTCACCCCCATTTCCCATGTCTCCTGCCGGCCGCCAAGTCACCGACCTTCACGTCGTACGCACCGAAGCCCTGCCCACCCCCTTGGATCTTTTCCGGGAAGTGGAACGTTCGGCGCAGCAGGCCGATTTTGTGGCCCGAAGCCGCGACGAGTTGCACAACATCATTTTCGGGGAAGACAACCGCTTCATTCTCGTGGTGGGACCCTGTTCGATCCATGACGTCCAGGCCTGCCGCGACTATGCGAAGCGCCTCACGCGCCTGGCGGCGGAGGTCCGAGACCGCGTGTACATCGTTATGCGCGTCTATTTTGAAAAACCCCGCACCAGCGTGGGCTGGAAGGGGCTCATCATGGACCCGCATCTGGACGGCACCCACGACATCCCCAGCGGTCTCCGCCTGGCCCGCGAGATTTTGCGCGAAATCATTGATCTGGGGCTGCCCACCTCCACTGAATTTCTCGACCCCATCACTCCGCAGTACATTGCCGATCTCGTGAGCTGGTCGGCCATCGGCGCGCGCACCACCGAATCGCAGACCCACCGTCAGATGGCCTCCGGCCTCTCCATGCCGCTGGGCTTCAAGAACGACACGCACGGCGACATCACCCCGGCTATCAATGCGATCAAGGCGGCGACCCATCCGCAGACGTTTCTCGGCGTGGATGCGCACGGACGCGCGAGCGCGGTCAGCACCTCCGGCAATCCGGCCTGCCACATTATTTTGCGCGGCGGGAAAGAGCCCAATTGTTCAGCGGCGGATGTGCGCCGCACGCAGGAGGCGCTTGCCGCCGCCAAACTGCCTACGCCGGTGATGATCGATGCGTCGCACGCCAACTGCGGCAAGGACCACCGCCGCATGCCGGACGTGTACCGCGACATCGTCCGCCAGCGCGCCGCGGGCAACACGCAGCTCATCGGCGCGATGCTGGAAAGTTTTCTCGTCGCCGGAGCCCAGAATTTCCCGCAACCGAAGGAAAACCTCGTGTACGGGCAGTCGATCACCGACGCCTGCATCGACTGGGAAACCACCGAGGCGCTCGTCCGCGAAACCTACGCCGCCCTCGGGTGAGCCGAACGGTCTCAGACCACCGGTGCGCGTACTCTCGGTTCGGTGCGTCGGTCTTGTTCGGATTTCAGACGTTCCGATAGCCAGACTTTCACGATGGATTGCCGGGTGACGCCGATGCGCTGGGCTTCCATATCCAGAGATCCTATCATCCAGACGGGCAGATCGACATTCACGCGTCGCTGATCCAGACCTGGTCGTTTTGCGTTCTCCCAGTCCAGAAAATCGGTGATATCCTCGCCGTCATCGAAACGGCGGTCAAATTCCTCAGCGGTTATTGTATTTTTCTTTTTCGCCATCGCGGGCTCTCCTGACAGATATGATCCGAA
>CAZCFM010000186.1:0-5554 GCA_964497855.1 uncultured Verrucomicrobiota bacterium
GCGCCGATCAAGGCGACGATGAGGCGCGGATCGTGGCGTTGATTGGCCGGGCGTTTGCAAAGTGGGAGGGCGAGGAATGAGCGCGGGGAAGGGGTCGGCGGATACCCGGACGCCAAACCGCGCGGCCAGGGAGGCTGCGTGGGAACGAATTTGGGGGAGAGCGCCGGAGGCGCGGATACGGGATACGGGAGAAAGGATAAAGGATAAGAAAACCAAACCACGGATGAACACGGATTCACACGGATAAAGGCAGGAATAAAATCCTGTATCCCGTATCCCGTATCCTCTTTTCTTCAACCTGAAACCAGAAACCTGAAACTTTCCCAACCTTCCAACCTTCAACTCTCTCTCCCCCCGGCCCTCCGCCGGGGGCTTTTTTTCGCCTCTTTTGACCAAACGACACCCGCGCATTTATAACGCCACCATTCACCGCGCACTCCGCGCGATTCGCAACCGTGTCAGCGACCCCAAGAGAGACATGAAAGACGCTATCAAACACCTCCTCCGCAAGGAAACCCCGGCCCCCGCGGCCACCGGCACCGAAGCCGCCGCGATCGACGACACCCCTGTCGTTGAAACCCCCACCGAGGACATCCCCACCGATGCCCCCGACACGGATCCCAGTGACGGCGACCCCGCCGACACCGACGTGGATCCCGAGAATGACGGCGATGCCGACGATTCTCCCGCCGACGAGTCCGACGACGAACGCCAAGAGCGCAAGTCCCGGGCCCAGAAGCGGGTTCTCGCCGAAATCGCCAAGCGCAAAGCCGCCGAAAGCAAACTTGCCGAAGCGGAAGAACGCCTCTCCCAGGCACAGTCGCAACTGGCTTCCAATGCCGGCAACAACCGCGTCTTCGAGAGCCAGGCTGAAATCGACAGCCGTCGCGCGGAACTGCGCAAGCAACTCCGCACCGTCGAGACTGCCATCCGCAAGGGCGAATACACCGCCCCCAACGGTGAAGTCCTCGATGTCGAGGAACTCGAAGCGATTCGGGCCGACCTCGAAGACGAACGCGATCTCTCCCTGCCTGCCGCCGAAAAGCTCATCCTGCAGCGCGAACGAATCGAGAACGAACTCGTTTCCAAGCACTACCCGGCCCTCCTGGACGCCAACAGTCCGGAAGCCAAGGAAGCCGCCCGGCTCTTCAAAGTCATTCCCGGCCTGCGGGGCAATCCCGAGGCGAAACTCCTGATCGGCGACCTCCTGCGCGGACGCAAACTCCGCCTCGCCGCCAAGACCGCACCCGCCCCTTCCGCCCAGGTCCAACGTCGGACCCCTCCCGCGGAACCCACCGGCGGACGCGCCTCCCCCTCCGGCGCCGCCCGCAGCGGTACCGGAACCAACAGCGAAGCCAACCTCCTTGCCCTTGTATCCAAGCGCATCCAGCGGCGGAACTGACACCTCAAAACCCAATCCATCACCGGAGAAAATCCCCATGCCTGCCCTGAACGAAGCCACTCAAACCGGCGTATATGAATCGTGGGAAGAAGCCATCGCCAACGTCGAGGCTCCCAATACCCCCTTCATGACCCTCCTGAAGAAAACCAAGAAGAACTCCGACGCCCGCGTCACCTCTTCCCAGGTGGAGTCCTACAACAAGCCCCGCACCACCGGCGTCCCCGACGGTGTCGATGCCAACCAGCCCAGCTCGCAGACGCGCGGACTGATCGATTCCTGCATCCAGAAGACCTGGCAGCAGCCCGCCGTCACCGACATTTCCCAGGAAATGGACGTCCACGGCATCACCGACGAAATGGCCCACCAGATCGAGCAGGCCCTCGTTGTGAGCAAACACTCCATCGAGTCCTCGCTCCTGTCCGAATGGGACATGAACGACACCGAACCCGGCCTCCGCACCCGTGGCGCTTTCAGCTACTTGCAGACCGCCGCGCAGGCAACCCGCCCCGTTCCCGCCGGATACCGCCCCTCCGGTCGCTACACCGGCACCCTGGCGAACTTCACCGAAGCCGCCTTCAAGGCCCTTGCCATTTCCGCCTACAAGGAGCGCAATGCCAAGGCCAACATGCTGGGCCTCGTCGGCATCGACCTCAAAGGCGTGTTCGACACCTGGTTGAGCTACCGCGACACCGTCGCCAACAAGCTCCAGGTGCAGAGCCTGAACATGGACGCCGCCGCCAAGACCTACCTCGAATGCGTTGACCGCATCGAAATCACGTCCTGCAGCGTCGATCTCATGGTCGCGCCCTTCCTGCGCTACTCCCTGGCGGACGAAGCCGAACCCACCGCAGGCACCCACCTGTCCGGCCTGTTCGTGGTCCCCGACATGTGGAACTTCAACTACATGCGCGCCCCCCGCGTTGTGCGCCTGCCCTACCAGGGCGGCGGTCACAAAGCCATTGTGGACGCGATCTTCGAGCTTCGCTGCTTGAACCCCCTCGGCCAGTTCAGCGCTGTCATCGACAGCTAAACCCCCACTCCCCCGCCCTGCGCTCCGTGATGGACCAGGGCGGGGGGAACTTCCTGACCAACGCCCTACCCTTTCACCTCTCTGGAGAAACTCCCATGCAATTCCTGCCTGTTATGACCGCCGAGGCCGCCTACCACAAAGCCACCCATGTGGCCGTGGTCACGCACGAAGACCTCACCGAAGCCACCGCGAACACCGCGCAAACCATCCCCCTCTTCACCGCCGCCGCCAACAGCGCCGTCCGCCTGGTGAAGATGATCCTCAAAACCCCGTTCAAAGACGCCAGCGACGCCGCCTTCAACAACGTCGCCATCACCCTGGGCGACAGCGGCGACGTCGATCGTCTCCTGCCCTCCACCCAGATCAACGAGAACGGAACCGAGGTGGACTTCAAACAGGGCACCATCGGCGGCAACATCGCCGCCGTTGCCACGGCGGACGGCTCCGATGCCGGCACCACCCAGGCCCTCGCCAACGCGCTCAAAGTGGCGTTCAACGCCCTCGTTGCCCAAATCAACGCGGGACCGAACTACGTCTACACCTCCGCGACGGTCATCAACCTGATCGTCAATTCCATGGCCGACAAGTCCCTGTCGGACATTGACACCGGCGTGCTGGAACTGTATTTCGACATCCAGCAGTAAGCCGAGAACCCCTTGGGGTCCGGCGTCCGTGATGGGCTTTTCTCCTTTGATGCCCTCTTCCGCCGGACGTCGGACCCCTTTTTCATATCCCCGAGGTCCTCATGCTCTCCGCCCAGCTACTGCCCGAAAGCCCGGAACTTGTCCAGAAGGTCATGAAGCGCGTCCATGCCCGCGAACGGGCCATGCTCGACCGCGAACTGCGGGAAGTGAACTCCTGGAGCGGCCACGGCATCCGCCGCGTGCGCATGCCCGACGGCACCCACATGTCCTTCCGCATTCCGCGAAACTCCTACCATTTCTGGATACGCAAACTCGGCATGGAATGCTGGCAGGATCCCGGCTTCGTCCATGAATTCCTGCGCGACAATCCCCAGTGCCGCGTCCACTCCGAGGCCGCGCAAGTCCGCATCCTTTCCGGATGGACCCGCGGCCCAACCGCCCAGGCCTACCGCCGCCTCCGCGACAGCGACAAGGCCGCCGCCACTCCCACCGCCCCGCCCACCCGGCAGGGCCTCATTGTACCCCCCCGCTACGCCACCGCCCAATGAGTTACCGCGCCGTCACCTTCAAATCCGTCTATGAGCGCATCCTTCGCCTCATGGAATACGACCCCGCCACATGGCCAGGGTCCGCCGGACAACAGGAACTCGTCGCCGATCTCGCCACCCAGGCCCTGCGCGAAGCCTGGCACAACGCCATTTGGTCCTCCATCCGCAGCCTTGAAGAGCGGACTGTCGAAACCGACGCGGACGACAACAAGTACATTCCTTTTGCCGAAACCGGACTCGACACCATCGACCACGTTTTCGCCATCACCCGCAGCGACCCCCGCGCCAACAAGGCCCCGATGGAACTGCATTTCTGGGTATCCGCGCGCGGCTTCGAAGTCGCCCGCCTCGCCCCCGCCACCGCCTTTGTGCAGTATCGCGTCCGGCCCCCGCAGCTCACCCGCGTCGCCTACAGCGGCGCCACCACCTACGCCGAAAGCGACCTGGTGTACGACGCCACCAGCGGAGACTGTTACCGCAGCCTCGTCGGAAGCAACACCGGCAACGCCGTCAGCTCCGCCACCCACTGGGAGCGGCAGCGCATCCCCGAATTTCTATCCGAATACGTCCGCCGCGCCACCTTCGCCGAACTCCTCCGCAACGACGGACGCGGGGACCGTGCCGACATCGAAGCCGGCCGCGCCTTCTCCGAACTCGAGCGCACCCTCATCGCCGAAGAATCCCAGCAGCAGCAAGAACCCCAACTCCGCATCCACCTCACCCGGTAAACACCCATGAACGCCTCCTTCCAAGTCAACCAGCCCTCCTCCATGAAAACCGTCGCCGGGTCCGGCGCGAGCCTCACCGTCGATGCCACCGAGGGCGGCGTCGCGTTTGCGGCCGCCGCGATTCCCGACTCCGCCCATGTCATCCGCTTCCAGGTGCAGGGGCAGAGCGTCCGCATGACCACCGACGGCACGGCGCCCGTGGCAACCACCACCGGCTTCCTGCTCACCGCTGGACTCCCCTTCTACGAGATCAGCCGACAGCAGGCCCTCGCCGCGAAGTTTATCCGCGAAGGCGGTAGCAGCGGCGTCATCCGCAGCGAAGCGCTGACTTATTAAAGGTTTCAAGTTTCAAGTTCCAAGTTTCAAGTTCCAAGTTTCAAGTTGTAGCCCCTGAACCTGAAACCCTCTTCTCTTCAACCAGAAACCAGAAACCAGAAACCAGAAACCCTTTTCTCTTCAACCAGAAACCAGAAACCAGAAACCAGAAACTTTTTTCTTTTCAACCAGAAACCAGAAACCAGAAACCAGAAACTCTTAACCTCTTCACTTCTTCACCTCTTCACCTCCCATGACCGCCCTCCCCACCGTCACCTACACCCTTGAACTCAATGATGGACTGGTCCCCGACCTTGTGTTGGAAGCGGTCCAGGGGAGCGACGTGCAGATTGAAGTCGTTCTCACCCGCGACGGCACGCCGATTGACCACGACGACATGGAGTTGAAAGTCAACCTGTCCAGTCCCGACCGGACAACGTGGATCCGCAGCGTCACCGGCGACGCGGGCGCAACGGCAGCCGCCAGCCTGTTTGCGGAACTAACCCCCGCCGAACTCGACAACAGCGGGCGGATGCTCATTGACCTGGTGGTACTGGATGGAAGCCTCAACGTCATCCAGGCCCGAGGAATCTGCATACTCTACCCCGAAGTCCCCGACTCCGGCACCCTCCCCGCCGGAAACGTCATCGACTGGTCCAACCCCACCTCCTACCTCAACACCGCCACGAAAGGCCCCGTCCGCCCGCATTCCGGCACGCTGGAAGTCAAGGCGACGAACGGCGACGGGTCTATCAGCATCGGGGTGAAGAACGGCCTCTACGACCCGGCAGGAAGCGCGGCGACGGTCGCCGGGAACCTGACAGCGCACATAGACGACACCACCGCAGCGCACGCGGCAACGGCCATCTCCAACACCCCAGCGGGCG